>JAITPV010000079.1 GCA_031289275.1 Tannerella sp. | reverse complement strand
AAAGAGGATACTTTGACAAAAGGCAATTGGACAGGTAAATACGGCAGCAAAGGCTATCTTTTGTGCAATTATGACGACAGCCTCAAACACCGGATGCGTTTGCCCGACGATGTGAAATCAGTCGATTTCTTCAAAAACGACCATGTAGTCTGGTTAAATTCAAGCCATGTACACTGGACGGGCGCAACTGAAGATATCCGTGCGCTTGTATCCGATTCCGGCGAAAAACAGCGAAGTCTGGGAGCTGTTACAACCCGCGATCCAAATCCTTGTTATCAAACAATGACGGTCGATATCACATGTGAAAAAGCGCACAAGATTTCGCTGTATTTTGTCGATTGGGAGAGAGCTGGAAGGCGTTCTGCCATTGAAATTTTTGATTTGGAAAACAAAAAACTCCTGATGCCGGTATATATGGTCCGGGATTATGAAAACGGAAAATATATTTCGTTCAATATCGACAGACCTGTCCGAATAAGAATAGATCAGGTACGAGGAAAAAACGCCGCCTTGAGCGGAATCTTCTTCGATTGATGATTTAACAAATGGACAATGGGGGATAATAGGAATAAAAAAATTTGCATTTTGATATTTATAGTATCTTTGCAGGACATTAAAACGTGCATTTATGAATAAAGCATTTCTTGGGATATGTTCGATAGCGGCGGTAGCGAGTGTTTTGTCGACCTCCTGCAGCCCGGACGCCGGTAAGGCGGATACCATTTTCATCAATGGAAATATCTATACGGTCGACAGGAATTTTTCGAAAGCCTCCGTCCTTGCCGTACAGAAGGATAAAATACTGTATGTGGGCACGGATGCCGAGGCCGTTCAAAAACTGAAGTCCGCCCAAACCCGTGTAATTGACCTGAAGGGAAAGACCGTGGTTCCCGGCCTGGTCGAAAGCCATCTGCACTACATGGACTTGGGCGAATCGCTACTGGCCATTGACATCTACGAGAAGCAGAAGGCGGATATACTGGAGGCCGTGGCGAAGGAAGCGAAACGGTTGCCGCCGGGCGAGTGGATTGTCGGTTCGGGATGGTCGCACGAAGTATGGGACGTTGCGCAGTGGCCTTCCAGAGAAGACTTGGATGCCGTAGCGCCCGATCATCCGGTTTGCCTTTTTCGCAAGGACGGACACTCGGTCTGGGTCAATTCCCAAGCGCTTGCCATCGCCGGGATCACCGCCTCCACGCCCGATCCGCAAGGCGGCGAAATCATCCGGAATCAGGCGGGCGAACCAAGCGGTATCCTGACGGATACGGCGATGGACGGTGTGTCGGAAAAACTGTCGGCGCCTTCGGACGAGAAAAAGCTGTCCTTTTATCAACGGGCGGACAGGGAAGCGCTGAGTTTCGGCATCACGTCGCTGATGGATGCGGGCACGAGCTATGAAAATATCAAACTGCTGAAAGACGCCTATTCCAAAGGATTGCTTCAAGTCAGGGCATACGAACTGCTGAGCATCGGAGAGGATATTGCATACCTCGCCGACGGCAACCAACCGACGCTGGACCTATACGACGGCAAACTGGCGGTGAACGCCGTCAAACTCTATACCGACGGCTCGTTAGGCTCACGGAGCGCCTGGTTTCTCGAAGAATATGCCGACCGGAAAGGCCATTCCGGCAATCCCCGCTATACGGACGAAGAGTTTTATGCCCTCGTAAAAAGGGTGCGTGAAGAAGGTTTCCAGATAGCCACACATGCCATCGGCGACGCAGCCGTCAAGCAAACGATAGATATTTATGAACGGGTGTTGAAAGAAAATCCACCGGCGGATCATCGCTATCGCATTGAACATTTCCAGCATGTACACCCCGCCGATTTTGATCGCCTGGTACAGGACGGCATCCTGGCTTCCATGCAGACGGTACACGCGACCTCCGACATGGTTTTTGCCGAGGCGCGGGTCGGCGCCGTGCGCGTGCTTAATGCCTATGCCTGGCGAGAGGTGCTCGACAGGGGAGGCATCATTCCCAACGGCTCGGATGCGCCTGTCGAATACGTGAATCCCTGGCACGGATTCTACGCCGCCGTGACGCGCCGCAACCTGCAGGGCGAGCCTGCGGGCGGCTGGTATCCTCACCTTTGCATGACGCGCGAAGAGGCGTTGAAGTCGTTCACCATATGGGGCGCATACGCCATGTTCGGCGAGAAGGTAAAAGGCTCTATTGAGGTGGGCAAGTATGCTGATTTCGTAGCGCTTGATCGTGACATCATGACTTGCGATACGGAGGATCTGAAGGATACGAAAGCGCTGATGACCGTGTTGGGTGGGAAAATTGTGGCTGGAGGCGTGGAGTAAAATTCATAGTTTTAATTTTACGGTTTTAAAATCATATCATAATGAAATATGTCTTTTTATCAGTAGCCTTTGTTTTATGCACTGTAACCTGTTTGGCACAGGATGCGTTCACCTCTGCACAACGTGCCGGATGGCTTCGGAAAGCCGAAGCAAGTAAGCCGGTATTGACCGAAACGGTGAAGAAACCCGTCCGGATAGTGAAGAGCGTCGCCAACAGTAAGGCTTTTCAAGGCTGGGAGGTGGTAGAAAGCGGCTCGATAAACGACTTTTATGCCAATTCCATCAGGGCGCAATCGGGTGTAGTGATTGATTTTGGCGAACATCTCACCGGCTATTTCACTTGCTCGCTGGCCTTGCACAATTCGTCCGACTCTGATGCGCCGGTGCGGCTGCGGTTCACTTTTGGCGAAACGCCTGCCGAGATCGCCGTTCCTTTCGAGCCATATACCGGCGGTTTGAGCCGTGCATGGCTACAGGATGAAGTGATCACGGTAGATTACGTCCCCTACCGGATAGCTATTCCGCGACGTGTAGCATTCAGGTATCTGAAAATTGAAGTCTTAGCCCATTCTTCCTTCGATTTTAAAATAGACGATATGACTGTAACGGCGCAAACATCGGCAGCGTCCAAGCCCGCGCCGTTGGCCGCAAGTACGCCCTCCCTCATGGCCGGTATCGACCGCGTGGGTTTGGCTACCTTGAAAGAGTGCATGCAAACGGTGTATGAAGATGGTACCAAACGGGATTTGCGCCTGTGGATAGGCGACCTCTATCTGGAAGCGCTTGCCAACAGCTATTCCTACAAAAATCATGCTCTGACAAAGCGTTGTCTGTACTTGTTTGCCGGATTGGCGGCACAGTCGGGATTGCTGCACTCCGCCGTCTTTGACCGCCCCGAGCCGCACCCGCAAACGGGACAGCATATCCTGGATTATGCGCTGTTGTACAATTCTGCACTGCTGGACTATCTGAAAACCACATCCGACAAGGAAACGGCGCTTGATTTGTGGCCTGTGGCCGTTAAACAAGTGGAAATAGCCAAGACTTACATCGGAGAAGACATGATGTACAACGATAAGCCGATTTGGATTTTTTTCGACTGGAAAGACCATTTCGACCGGAAGGCGTCATTGCAAGGGCTTTTCGTGAAAACGTTCAAAGACACTTACGAATTGGCCGAACTCCTGGGCAAGGAAAAGGAAGCCGCCGGCCTGCCCGACTTCATCAAACGCTTGGTGAAAGCGGCGCGCAGCAACATGTACGATCCGAAAAGCGGCCTGATGCTAAGCGGCAAAGACCGGCAGACCTCCTATCTGTCGCAGGCATGGATGACGCTGGGCGGCGTTTTCACGACGAAGGAAGCACAACGCGCACTGAAAGCGGCTTTGGCCGACCCCAATGCCGTGTATCCGGGTTCGCCATACGCCACTCATTTCTTGATAGAAGCGATGCTCGCTTGCGGCATGACGCAGGAAGCCAAAGAGTATCTGACCACCTATTGGGGCGACATGGTGCGCAAAGGCGCCGACACGTTTTGGGAAGTGTATGATCCACACAACGACTTTGCCTCGCCCTACAATTTTTATCCGGTCAACAGTTACTGTCATGCCTGGAGTTGCACACCGGTGTATTTCATCCGGAAATATCCGGAAATATTTCAGCAATAGAAAAAGTCGGACGATATGAAACGGACATTGATAAAAACGGGTAAGTGGATGCTGGTAGTTCTTTTTCTGAGCTACTACGTATCGGCTACGTCTTTTTATCATACGCATTATTACAGTTGGGGGACGGTTACGCACTCGCACTTCTATTTTCCCTTCGGCGATAACCCGGTGCAGCATAATCATACGCAGAATCAATG
>JAITPV010000044.1 GCA_031289275.1 Tannerella sp. | reverse complement strand
CCGTAGCAACCGCTACCGGCGTCTTGCGCGTACTTAATGAAAGGCATTGGGTGAGCGACGTGGTGACGGGCGCAGGCATCGGTATCTTAAGCGTCGAAGCCGCTTACCTGATGCTCCCCGTGTGGCACCGCCTGTTGGGAATCCATGATGGCGGACGGCAGATGGTGGTTCTGCCGTCCGTCAACACTCACAGTTTCGGAGTCGGTATGGTATATGTGTTTTAATGCGGTTGCCCCGTTTCAATACCGCTTTAATGCCTCCCTGCACTCAATCCGCAAAATCGAAAATTTCGTGGCGGTCAAATTCCTGCCAATACTTTAGGGCCAGCGAACGGATGTATAGCCAGTAGGCTTCGCTCAGGTCGCCATGCAGACGTATCCCTTCCATCACATCTTGGCGTATTTGTTGTGCATACGCTTGTTTCAGTTTTAGCCGTATTGTTTTATTCTTGAACATGAAAGACGCTTCCGGACAGACTTCCCGATCTGCCGTCACATCATGAATCAGCCCGTGACCGAGGGTAGCGCCCGTACTGGTCTGCAAACCATCGTTCATACAACTGACCGGCGGATGCGAACCGGCATAACTCTCTACTGTCATATCGTCTATACCAATGTTAAAGTATTCGCGGGCGCGAATACCCATTTTTACGCCAATGACGGCATAAATACCCAAGTGCCCGTGCAATTCATTGGTTAGTACGCCGGCACGCCATTCGCTACGTCCGTGGCGAGCAATCAGACTGCTCATTATCGGAGAAACATCGGCGGCATACAGGCCGGGGTCTTCGGGAAATCCGTAAAACACCTGACTCTCGCTGTCAGGCTTGCCGGTAAATATCCGGACGATGGTTTGTTTGGCCTGTTCCAAAGCCAAGGCATCTGCAAGCGAGCAGGCTGCGACCGTTTGTCCAACGGCAAACTTGTTGAACAATTCGGGCGCAAACAAATAGATGACCGTTAAATCGTCCCAGGCTTTCATGTGCCCGGAGGCTACGACCGGCGCCAGAATACCTTGGCTGTGGGTATCTACAATTTGCCCGGCATACGCTTGTTCTATGCCGGAAATCAGTTTGATGTAGGATTCATCAATCACAAGGGCTTGATTTTCATTGCCAGAAACAATGTCAACGTTTATTCCCGCAGCTAATACCTTCTCCGCCGATTCACGGTCGGCATCGTAATTAGCGCCTTGCAGGGGTTGGGCGGAACTGTTGTACCATATTACTTTATCCATTCGTTCTTTCAACCGGGGGCGAGTCGTCAAGGCCTCGCTCAGGTTGGTAAGCGTACCCAGACAGATGAAAATTACTTTTTCTTCCTCATTTTCAATCGTCCGGACAATCAAATCACTTGCCGTCCGGAATGAAACAGACGCTTGAGCGGTATCTCCCCAATGGATTGCTTCGGACTGTTTCCGCCATACCGGAGGCCGGATACCCAACGAATGTCCCACGCCAACGGGAATGCCCTCATGATGGAAATGGCGCAACAAAGCCGTCACTTTCAAGGCGGCCTGTTCAGGCATCAAAGCGCCCTCGGAAGTAGTGACGGACAGGACTTCTACTTCACGATTACCTAATAACATACAGATGGCGCGCAAGTCATCGGCAGCGCCATCGGTATCTATCAGTACATGGAAACGGGCTTTCCCCGAATGCGCTCCGGCCCCAAGGCAGCAAAGCGTAGAAAGCAGAAAAAAGAATAATCGACGCATATATTATCAGTATATATAAGTTCTTATTTCAACGAAAAGCTGATACCTCCGAATACAGCTACTCCCGGCATCGGAAACTCATGCATGATTGCATAATTCGTGTCGGTAAGGTTTTCACCTTTCAAAAATACATCCAACCATTTCAAGGGACGATAAGAAAGCTTGGCATTCAACAGCCCGTAGCTTTCGACTTGAGCAGGAGCGCTTCCTTCGGCCAATACGGAATATAAATTTTTGATGTATTGATAGTTGACATTTGCCGTCCATTTATTCCAACGATAGCTTGCCGAAAGATAAAATTGCTGTTCGGGAGAATACAAAAGAGGAGAGTCCATCTTCAGATACGAATAATTTCCCTGTATGCGCAGGTTTTTTAAAGCCTCCCATTTCACCGACAATTCGATTCCTTTGTTTTTAAATTCACCCGTATTTCTGTTTGTAGGCGGATATCCCGAAGACCAATCGGTTACGATCAGGTTGTTTCCGTTGGCGATAAATCCGGTCAATTCGGCAGACAAACGTCCATCGAGGAAATCCTGACCGATGGAAAGTTCGTAATTGATCATTTCTTCCGGTTTCAGTTCGGGATTAGCTCCGGCCCAACCGGCCTTGTAGTATAATTCGCGGATGTTCGGGCTACGGAATCCTTTGGAAACCGATGCTTTCACTACCGTATGTTGCAGGGGACGATAAGCCAAACCTATTTGCGGAATCCATTTACTCCCGAATTGTTCGTTATATTCCAAACGTACGCCGGCATTCAATGTCAGTTTTTCGAACAAGGTTTGTTGCATCACTACGTATCCGCCTATTTCATATAAGGTGGTATCGGTATTTACGTCATCAGGGGTCGTGTTGTCCTTATAATTATTCCATGCACGTCCTCCGAAATTCTTGAAATCGATGCCGGCTGTAACCATATTCCCACGGAAAGGCCTGAAAATCTGATACCATGTAATCCCGTAATTATGATCTTTCGAACGAAAATAAAACGGACTTGGACTGCCTCCTTCAGCGTATCCGTCGTCAATTTTATGATCGCCGAAATTGTAGAAGAAGGTAAATGCTCCGTTGGTTTTACCGTAATTGTTTTCCAGCGTCGCGGATGCTACCCCCCGAAGAATGTCAGCTACATTATCGAACATCGGCGCCGAAGTTGCACCCGGATTTTTCGTTTCATACGAAGCCAAGCTCACATCGCCCCACACCTGAAAGTGGTCTGAAGCCTGATACCCTAATTTTGCATACCCGTTATTGATCGTGAATCGTGCGCTTTTGCTGTCGCCGTCGATTGGATTCGTCCGGTTACCATCGGTTTGGTCATGATTGAGGGATAGATAGCCACTGAATTTTCCCGCTTTCAAACCGGAACTTGCCTGATATTTTTGCGTATTGTACGATCCGTACAACGCATGTCCGTTAACGCTCCAACCATCGGCTTCCTGTTTGCGCGTAATGATATTGATTGCCCCTCCCATAGCGTTGGAGCCATAAATAATCGATGCCGGCCCGCGGATGACTTCTACTTTTTCAACATCCGAAGCTACATAGGCATCCGGCATGTGATGCCCCATGACGCCCATGTATTGAGGGTGTCCGTCGATGAGAATCAACAATTCATTGCCGTTACCGGCGCCACGCAATGAAATAGTTCCGGCGCCGGAACTGCCGACACCAAACCCGGTAATGCTGCGCCGGGTGACAAACATTCCCGGTACGCGCTCGGACAAGACCGGCAATAAGGCCGACTCACTGCTTTCTTCTATCTCTTCGCGGTTGATTACCGATATAGTCACCGGTACGTTATTACGGTTGGTTTGGGCACGGGTGGCTGTTACCACCACTTCGCTAATACTATAGGAAAGCGTATCTTTTTGATTCGAAAAGGTATCTTCCTGTGCCGAAAGGCCTGCGGCAAAAGCGAATAAAAAAGCGGAAAGAAAAATCTTCTTTTTCATGACTAAAAAAAATATTACTGGTTTATTAATCGTGCCACGTTTAATTGAAAACATGACACCGGCGACAAAGATAATACTTTTTCAACCAACAGAAAAAAAAATGCGGATTTTTTAGGGCAGTTCCTTACTTTTCACCTTATATCTTTTGCTCCCGCGTTGTACACCCATTGTTCCATGCAGCCCTTCACAAACGCATAAAACCATGCTGTACACAGAATAACGACCGTTTGAAGCGCCCGGCCGGACAGAAATAATTCCGGCTATTAAAATATTTTTAATCAGATGAATTGAAATATCGAAGAAGTTTGTAATTTTGCATCCCCGAACGAAAGCATTTTGAAATGGCAGGCGGGAAAGGTAGCATAATATAAATTGTATAAAAATCGGATTTTGAGATGGTAAAGAAAGTGGGGAATTTAATCCCGAATACCTTTTTTATTGCAAAAGGCAGTGG
>JAITPV010000226.1 GCA_031289275.1 Tannerella sp. | reverse complement strand
ACACGTTTTTCAATGCAAAATGTATTTGCATTGAAAGAAAACACATATCTTTGCGAAATAAAAATCAGAAAGATATGAAATATCAAATGGAATTGGAGATAGCCGAAAAGTCGTATCTTCGCATCGTTAAAATGGGAATGTCATGACAAACGAAGAAAAGGTACGATATTGGATTGATCTTTCGGACGAAGACTTGAAAACCGCCGAGGTAATGCTCAATGGGAAACGTTATTTGTATGTCGGTTTCATGTGTCATCAGGTAATTGAAAAGATATTCAAAGCCGCTTACGCGAAATTGAAAGAGGAGACGCCGCCCTTTACACGGTTTATTCTATTTGGCGGTAAAATCCGATTTTTATGAATCATTATCCGAAGCGCAAAGAAAATTTATAGATGAAGTAGAGCCGCTAAACATTGAAGCGCGTTATCCCGATTACAAAAACGAGATATCAAAGCGTTTGACGCCTTCGGTATGTATGGAACTTTTAGAACAGACAAAAATCTTGCAGCAATGGATAAAAGAGAAGATATTATTGACAAAGTAAGAGCCTATAAGACTTTAGTGCAGGAGACTTTTCCGATGAAGATTGAAAAGGTGTATCTGTTCGGTTCATATGCCAAAGGGACGCCACGTGAACATAGCGATATAGATGTGGCCGTAGTGGTCAGTCATTTCGAGGGCGATTTTTTGAAGGTAGTACCTCCGCTGTGGACTTTACGGCGGCAAATAGACCCGCGTATTGAACCCGTGGTCATTGCCCGTGACACCGACTACGCCGGATTCCTCGACGAAATTCAACGAACCGGCGTAGAAATTATGTAAATCAGTAATAAGATATGAGCACATTGGAATAGGAAGCCCAAAAGGCGGAGTTGGCACGGGAAATCCTTGGCGAAACCGACAAAAACAGGATCAACGAATGGATGGCATTTTTCAATTCCAAGTAGTATAATTCATACTTATTCCAACGCCTGTTTGAGGTCTGCGATTAAATCGTCCGCATCTTCCAGCCCGACGGATAACCGGAAAATGCCTTTCCCGGCGAACGTATGCCAGGACTTGGTTTGTTCCGGGGCGGCAAACTTGAAAGACGTTTGCAACAGGTCTTCACTGTGGAGGTAGAAGATCAGCGAACGATGATGCCCGAGCGAAACCGCATAATGAATTATTTTCAACTTTCCGGCTAATTGCCGGGCTTCTTCCCGCCCGTTGTCCAATTGAAAAGTCAGGATACCCGAAAAGTTCTTCATCTGTTTCCGCGCCAAAGCATGTTGCGGATGCGAAGGCAGGCCGGGATAAATGACCCGTCGCACCTTGGGATGCTGTTCCAGCCAGGCGGCCACTTTCAGGGCATTCTCCTGGTGCATCCGCATACGGAGAGGGAAAGTCGCCAGTCCCCGAAGAATAAGCCAGGCATTAAACGGGCTTAACGTACCCCCCAGCCGGACGGCTGTTTTTTTACGCAACGGCGCCAGCGCAGCCTTCGCTCCCAGTATCACGCCGCCTAACGCATCGCCGTGGCCGCCGAGATATTTGGTCAGCGAATGAATGACAAAATCTGCGCCCCATTGTAAGGGTTTACTTGCCGCCGGCGTGGCAAACGTCGAATCCACCGCTAACTTGGCGCCGGCCTGATGCGCCAGCGTCGCAACGGCTTCCAGATCCGTAAGGCGTAATAAGGGATTGCAGGGCGTTTCGACGTAAACAAGTTTCGTGTTGGATTGCAGGGCCGAGGCAACCGCTTGCAGGTCGGACGTATCCACCTTTGTTATCCCGATATGTAACGCCGGAATCATCTCATTGGTTATTTCCGACATCGCGGCATACGCCACATCACTCACTACCGCATGGTCGCCGGCCTTCAGTTCATGAAACAGCAGGGTAGTAATCGCACTCATCCCGCTGGCAAAAGCGACGGCGCTTTCGGCGCCTTCCAATGCGGCCAGTTTCTCCTCCAACTGGTGAATCGTCGGATTACCCCACCGGGTATAAATCCACGTGTCGTTTTCTTCCAGACCTTCGACCGAAAAGCCCGTATCGCTGTCAACCACATAGGTTGTCGACATGACTAAATTCGGCGAAGAAGCATGTGTAACCGGATCCGGAAATTCCCCGGCATGAATGGCTTTTGTCTGTTCGCCCACGGATGATAAAAATTCATTGTCCATTGTTGAATGTTACTTTATTTGCCGCAAAGGTATTTCCTTTCCGCCGATACGACAATACCCTGCACACGTTATTTTGTGCGTTGAGATATGCTTTTTCCGTTTACTGATGTCTCCCGCTTACGGTTAAGATAAATGATCCGCTGGTTGCTGCTGCCCCTGAATGGAAGGGTTTCATCCTTCAGCGCGTCGATATAAGGCCCGTCCACCAGTACGTCGATATGGGGCAATATCTGCGAAAGGCGCGGCGAAGCCAGGATTTGCTCGTATGGATAACCCGTATAACACCAGATGGTTTTGTCTGTTTCGCGGCGGATCCGGCGGGCAAGTCCGGCAAAGGCTTCCGGTTGCATCAGCGGGTCGCCTCCGGAAAACGTCACATTAGAAAATTCCGCCTGCCTGATTTTTCTCATCACCGCGTCAACTGTCCACAAGGAACCGCGCCCGATTTCCCACGATTGCGGATTGTGACAGCCCGGACACCGGCGCGGACAGCCGGCCGCATATATCGCCGTGCGGAATCCCGGCCCGTCGACGGTCGTATCTTCTACAATATCCAGGATGGAAAGGGTATCATTCATGTACGGTCCGGTCGTTTAGTTCTGCCAGTTTGGCGTTGTTCCAGCGGTCGGTTGTTCCGACCAGGTAGCCGGTGATGCGTTGCAGGCGGTCGATATGGTTGCTGCCGCACTGTGGACATTGGTTTATCTGCGAAGCGGCGTTTTCATAACCGCAGTCCATGCAACGGTTCCGGTTGTGATTGACCGAGGCGTATCCCATGTCGTATTTGTCCATCAGGTCGACAACGGTCATGATGGCTTCGGGGTTATGGGTGGCGTCGCCGTCGATTTCCACATAGAAAATATGCCCGCCACGGGTCAGGTCGTGGTAAGGCGCTTCGACTTTTGCCTTCTGATGGGCGCTGCACTTGTAGTAGACGGGCACATGGTTGGAGTTGGTGTAATAGTCGCGGTCGGTGATGCCCGGCAGGATGCCGAACGTTTTTTTATCCTGGCGGGTGAAGCGTCCGGCAAGTCCTTCGGCGGGAGTGGCCAGTACGCTGTAATTGTGGGCATACATGTCACTGTATTCCGCGACCCGGTTCCGCATCCGGGTGACGATGGACAGTCCTAACTGCTGTGCCGCTTCGTCCTCGCCGTGGTGTTGTCCGGTCAAGGCGACGAGCGCTTCGGCCAATCCGATGAAACCGATACCGAGCGTTCCCTGCCGGATGACTTTTTCGATGGTGTCGTCCGGATGCAGTTGCTCGCAGCCGTCCCACAAAGTCGACATCAGCAACGGGAATTGCTTGACTAAGGCTGTTTTTTGAAATTCAAAACGTTTGTGCAGTTGCAGGGCTGCCATATCCATTATTTCATCCAGTTTTTTGAAAAAGGCGTCAATCCGTTCCTGTGTGCGGTCTATTTTCATACATTCGATGGCGATACGCACCAGGTTCAGCGTCGAAAAGGAAAGATTTCCGCGGCCGATGGATGTTTTCTTGCCGAAACGGTTTTCAAAAACCCGCGTGCGGCATCCCATCGTAGCCACTTCGTGATTGTATCGTTGCGGATCGTTAGCGTCCCAGAGTTCATGCCGGTTGAAGGTCGCATCCAGGTTCAGGAAGTTGGGGAAGAACCGGCGAGCGCTCACCTTGCAGGCTAATTTGTACAAATCGTAGTTCCGGTCTTCGGGCAGGTAGCTCACGCCGCGTTTCTTTTTCCATATCTGAATGGGGAAGATCGCCGTTACGCCGTTTCCGACGCCTTCGTTCGTACTGGTCAGCAACTCGCGCATCACACACCGTCCTTCGGCCGAAGTATCGGTTCCGTAATTGATGGAACTGAAAACTACCTGGTTGCCTCCACGGGAATGGATGGTGTTCATGTTGTGGATAAAGGCTTCCATGGATTGGTGTACGCGACAGACGGTGCGGTTTACGGCGTGTTGAATGATCCGTTCTTCGCCCTTCAAGCCCTCCAGTTCGCGGGCGAGGTAATCTTCGACGGCATGTTCATACAGGTGTCCGTAATTTTCGCCGCTGATTTGCTCGAGCGCCTTCAGTTCTTCCACGAAACTGCGTCTTACATATGGAGCGAGATAAAAATCGAATGCCGGAATGGATTGTCCGCCGTGCATCTCGTTCTGTGCGGTTTCGAGCGAAATGCAGGCGAGCATGCTGGCTGTTTCGATCCGTTTGGCCGGGCGCGATTCGCCATGGCCGGCATTGATGCCGTGTCGGAGGATTTTGTCCAGGGGATGCTGGACGCACGTAAGGCTTTTCGTCGGGTAATAATCCTTGTCGTGAATATGGAGATAGTTCAGGCGGACGGCCTCTTTCACTTCCGGCGTCAGGAGGTAATCGTCCACAAACGGTTTCGTTGTTTCACTGGCGAATTTCATCATCATTCCTGCCGGCGTATCGGCGTTCATGTTGGCGTTCTCGCGGGTAATGTCGTTCGATTTCGTTTCGATGATTTCCAGGAAGATGTCGCGGGTTTTGGCTTTCCTGGCGATGCTGCGCTGGTCGCGGTAGGCGATGTATTTCTTGGCGACTTCCTTGCGAGGACTTTTCATCAGCTCCACTTCGACCATGTCCTGAATTTCTTCGACGGTCATTTGTGCACTGCCGCGGCAGGCAATATAATCCGTAATGCTTCTGACCAGGGCTGCATCTTCTCCTGTTTCGGTATGCAACATGGCCTTGCGAATAGCCGTCCTGATTTTTTCTTCGTTAAAACCAACAATTCGGCCGTCTCTTTTTACTATTGTTTGAATCATACGATTTATTTTATGAGGCGACAAAGCTACTATATTTTCGGGTATGTTGTTTGAAAAAGGAAATTAATTTATCAACAACCCGGAATAATTTTCCAAAATAGAAGAATAATCAGATTAATTACAGCATATTAATATTTTCTCTATAGGCGAATAGTTTTCCAAAACAGAAATGTAGTGAAATAGTATGTGCTCCGTTTGGTGTAACACTTCGCCATGTCGCATTAATCCTGCAAATAATTCGCAAAGAGGGTGATTTGTTCACACGTTTTCGTGACAAGTAAGAGGTTGTATATTTCAACGAATATAATTATCTTCGCCGCAACATCTAATAAATATCATATGAATAAAAAGAAATTACCCGTATCATTGAACATTGACAAACAGAAACATGATACAATGGTTTTTCGCAAGCGTAATCCTATTCCGCAAATATACCGTAAACGGTACAATAACGAATTTGAATATATGTTTGTGCTCAGCAAAGGTGTTGTAAAAACTCATAATCCTATTTTAGTCGATTGTATGCACGCCGGATTGGAATTAAACGGGACAACTTACAAAAACTATTCAAAAAACGAACAGGTAAGAGAAAAATTGGCAAGTCCCGTAAAAGAAAAGAAAATCAAAGGTAATATATGGGAATATGTTGTCGGGAAAAAGCAAGAAGATCAAGAGGCGAAAGGACATCCGGCGCCATTTCCATGCGAATTGGTCAGAGATCATATTCTTTCGTGGACAAATGAAGACGATATGGTACTTGACCCAATGAGTGGAAGTGGAACAACACCAAGAGTGGCTTGCGAATTAAACCGACGATATATCGGAATTGATATAAGTCCCGCATATTGTGAAATGGCACGACAACGTGTAAAAATGATAGAGCAACAATCACGCCTGCTGTTTGAATATGGATGATTTATATTATGCCCCCGCAAAGTCGGCGTTCAAATTCAAGTTCTCCCAATACCATTGAGCGGCTTCGGCAAGACCTTGTTGCACGTCGCAGACCGGATGATAGTGTAATAATTCGACGGCTTTTTCGATGCAGGCTACGGAGTGGGGGATGTCGCCGGCTCTTGCCGGGCCGTGAAAGGCTTGGACGGTCGCAATGTTCGCATCGTAGGCGCTCAGATATGTCCGGAGGCTGGCGGCCAGTTGATTCAGGGAGGTTTGTTGTCCGCAAGCGGTATTGAATACCGTGTTCAGCGCTTTGGCATTTTGCGTGGAAAGGGCTAACAGATTCATTCGGACAACGTTTTTCACATACGTAAAATCGCGGGTATATTCGCCGTCGCCGTTTATGATCGGCGATTCGAGGCGGATCAGTTTGCGGGCGAACTGCGGAATGACGGCGGCGTAAGGGCCGTCGGGCGTTTGACGGGGGCCGAAGACATTGAAGTACCGCAATCCGATGCAATCCATTCCGCCGGTACGGGTACAGGCGGCGGCGTATAATTCGTTCGCGCATTTGGTGACCGCATAGGGCGAGAGCGGTTTGCCCGTCCGGTTTTCCGTTTTCGGCAAGTCGGCGGCATCGCCGTAGACGGACGAACTGGAGGCATAGATAAAGCGTTTGACATGGGCGTCGCGGGCGGCGACGAGCATGTTCAGAAAACCGGATACATTGACGTCGTTCGTCGTAGCCGGATCGTCGACCGAGCGCTTCACGGAACCCAGCGCCGCTTCATGCAGCACATATTCGGCGCCGTGACAGGCTTTGCGGCAATCTTCCGGACGACGGATGTCGCCATATTGAAGGTCGAAGCGCTCGTGGTTGAGGAGGGAATGGATATTTTTCATCTTGCCGGTAGAAAAGTTATCCAAACAGGTTACGAAATGGTTCTCTTCCAATAAGGCTTCACAGAGATGGGAACCTATGAATCCGGCGCCGCCGGTGACTACTATTTTCATTTGTTTTTTTTCTTGAGATTTGTTTTATATACCAATGGGGCAAAGATAATACTTTTGCTTGTAAATTCAAAGATAATCATTACTTTTGCAAAAAATGACAGCGGAACTATGGATAAGTTAAAGAAAGTGATTATAAGTGGTTACAAGTCTGTTTCGCCGAAATATCCGGTAGAAATAGAATTTGGCGATATTACTGTTTTGCTGGGCGCAAACGGCTCGGGGAAAAGCAATATTATCAGTTTTTTCAAAATGCTCAATTACATGATGGACGGTCGTTTTCAACTCTTTGTAGAAAAAGCGGGAACCGGTCAAGTATTTTTGCATAACGGTTCAAAATGCACCACTCAAATTGACGGCAAGCTGGAATTTGAAGGCGACCGGGGAATGAATCGCTACAAATTCCAACTCGCTTTTGCCATTCCCGACCGGTTAATTATTACTTCGGAAGAGATCATTTGGGGAGACAGGAACCTCCAAACATTGTCGTTACCTTCGGATTATAAAGAATCCGCATTGATACGTGAGCAGGGCAAAGACGTTGATAAAACCATTCAAACGGTTCGCGTTCCGTTGATGCGGTGTAAAGTTTATCAATTTCATGATTCCGCGTCGGGAAGCCGGATAAGATTGTCCTCACCGGTAGATTCTTCCGACTATTTGCAATCGGAAGGCGGCAATCCGGCGTCTTTTCTTTACACTCTAAAAAAGAACCATCCGTCCGCCTACGACAGGATTGTCAGGCACATCCGGCAAATCATGCCGCAGTTTAAAGATTTCTATCTGGAACCGAATGAAAGCGGTTACGTAATGTTGAAATGGATTGATATTTCGCTCAATGACTACATTTTGTTGCCGGAACAGTTCTCTGATGGCACCATACGGTTTATTGCATTGGCCACATTGCTGTTACAGCCGCCCCAAAGGATGCCCGGCGTCATCATCATAGACGAGCCGGAGCTGGGTTTGCATCCTTATGCCATCAGTCAGTTGGCTGAAATGATAAAAGATGCCTCCGGGCATACTCAGGTTATTGTCGCTACTCAATCGCCCGGATTGGTCGATGAATTTGAAGCAAATCAAATCACAGTCATTGAAAGAGATGATGAAAAAGAATGTACCACGGCACATAAATTAGACAGGGAAGAACTGAAAGACTGGCTGGAAAACTATTCCCTGAGTGAATTGTGGGATAAAAACGTGATCGGAGGGCGTCCATGAATCAAGCAGTATTGAATGTTTTGTGCGAAGGTCAAACCTTTCGGATGACGGATGTCACCATACCCGCTTATGGTTGAGGATGGGCAGGATATTTTTCATCTTGCCGGCAAAAAAGTTTTCCCGAAAAAAAATCCGTGAAACATGTTATATAACATATAAATTTATTTGGAAGGGGGCAATAACTTTATTTATCTTTGTAACGATTTTAATCCGGTTATGGACGCCGATGATTAAATTTCAGTCGTCAATGATTCTTTTTTAGTCGTCCCGAATTGAATTTAGGCCGTCAATAATTGAGTTTAGGCCGTCAATAATTCGAATAGGGGAAATGATAATTTGAAATGAAAGCGATATAAGTATAATATTTAAAACGAAAAGATTATGACAACATCAAGAGACTGGATTGAACACAATCACAATGAGTTTCACACGCAGGTGAACAAGACGGAAGACTACATTAGCGATCCGGAGACCAACAAGCTGAAAGATTTCGGCTACGACAGCCCGAGTACGATCTACGCATGGATTACAACAACGTTCCTGATTGCCCTCAACGTCTTCAATGCGGCGTTTGAGGCCTGGTTTGACGTCGATTCACGTACCCGCATTGCGCAGATCGACCTCGAAGAAGCGGAAAAGGCGCTCAAACCGCTCTATCGGCAGCTCTACAGCCTCTTCAGGGGAAATCCGTTAGTTACCAACCACGACCTCGAGATGATGGGGATGCCCATGCGTCCGAGCGGCGGGCACAAACCGACGCCGCCGCCCACCACGCTTGTCGAGGCCGAATTCGAACTCCGTCCGCCGGAGGTCATCTGGGTTCATTATCACGACGCAGGCTCGACCGGCAAGGCCAAACCTCCGGGCGTGCACGGCATCGAAGCCGTCTACCTCGTCAGCGACGCGCCCGTGACCAGCCGCGACGAACTGGTGCACTCCATTTTCGACACCCGCACGCCCCTGAAAATGGTATTTGAACCCAGCGACCGCGGGCGCCGGCTCAACATCGCCTTCAGGTGGGAAAATACCACGGGCGAAAAAGGCGACTGGAGCGAAATCTACGAAGCCGTCATCCCGTAAGGAATGGAAAATTGAATCCGTGCAACCCCGTCATTGCACGCGAAGACAGGCAATCGCCCGAACAGCCAACCGCACCGGCTGTCCGGCGATTGCTTCCCGTTTTGCACTGACGGTGAAAATTGATGTCATGCCCCCCAAGCCGATAAAAACAACCGACGACGCATTGCTGACCCGCCTCAAGCAAGGAGAAGAGGCCGCTTTTGAAGCGGTTTACTGGAAGTACAGCGCGTGGATATACAATTTTGTCCATTCGCTGCTTCAGGACAAAACCCTGACGGAAGATGTCACGCAATCGGTTTTCCTTAAAATATGGGAAAAACATGCGGAAATAGATGCGGCGGCCAATTTTGAATCCTGGCTGTTCACCATCGCCCGCAATCTGGTCTATAAGGAAACCGAACG
>JAITPV010000203.1 GCA_031289275.1 Tannerella sp. | reverse complement strand
CTATCACATCCTGACCGGCAAACTGCCCTTTACGGCCGACGGCATCACCGATACCAACAGCGCGAACCTGGAGATCAGCCGCAAAATCACCCAACGGATATTGCCGACTGATTTTCGTGCGTTGCCGGAACCTTACCATGCCATGATTGACCGGTGCTGGGTGATTGAACCGGAGAAAAGGGTGAAGCGGGCGGAAGAGTTGCTGGAGATGATGAACGTATCGCCACCGGATAAATCCGAAACGAAGCCGGAGACACCCGTTCCGCCGCGACGACATGTCACACCGTCCGATGCGGGAGACTATGTTTTTGAGACGGTAAATCATAGCGATAGCGTAAAATCAACGCCCGTCCCTGCCGGCGTTGTAAAACCGTCCGGGGTTCCGGTAACAAAAATAGACCGACCCAAACCACCACCCGCCAAACCCGTACCGCCCGCCAAGCCGTCCAAGCCGCCAAGGTCTCAGTGGGGAAAAATATTTTGGCTCATGGGTATCATCACGTTGGTTGTGATCGTTGTTATCTATTTTTTCAGGCCGGAAGTGAAGCCGAACCCGGATCAGCGTTCTCCAACCGACACGCACAATCCAACGGATCAGACGAACACCGTCTCGTCTCCTCCGAGTACTGCGTCAAGTCCAACGACTTCTGCGGCTCCGGAAGCGCCGCAATGGATAGCCGAATACGACAAATTGATGCGCGGGGCGCAATCCTGTTATAACAACCGGGATTATGCTGCCGCCAAACGGGAGTATAACAAGGCGCTGGAACAGGTTCCTTCTACCGATACGCAGAACCGGAAAGGTGTGGTGACTAACAAAATCGCCGACTGCGACCGGATGCTGGAAAAAGAACGGCAAGACAAAGCGGACGCGCAGGAAAAGCAAAAAATCGCAGAAATAGCAACGATCTTGAGTCAGGCAAATACCGCGTTCAAAGCGAAAAAGTGGGATGAAGCATTCCGGCTGTATGCAAAGGCGAAGCAGTTGGATCCCGGCAATACGGCAGGGTATGACAAGTTTCTCGAAAAAGGTAAATCCATGAAAGCCATCAATGGCGGAAAGTGTGACGTAAATATCATGCAACACCTCGAACGGGCGCAAAAACTGAAAAATACGGACGAGGTCAGACGTATCCTGACGGAATGTAAATGAATTAAGAGTTAAGAGTTAAGAATTAAGAGTTATGATTACAAGAGGAATTGAGAATTGAGAATTGAGAATTGAGAATGATGAATACATTAATCATACCCGAGTAAGTCGACTAACTTGACAAGGTTGCCCGGGCAACCTGCCTAAGTTCCCCGGGCAACTAACCAAGGTTCCCCGGGCAACCGACCTAAGTTCCCCGGGCAACTGACCTAAGTTGCCCGGGCAACTAACCCGGGTTGCCCGGGCAACCGACCCGGGTTGCCCGGGCAACCGACCCAGATTGCCCGGGCAACCGACCTCGGTTTGTCGACAGACTTACCCTGGTTCATCAACAAACCGACCCTGATTCGTCAACAAACCTATCCATATTTTACCGGGTCATTTTTTAAAAGTATGTCTTTTTCCTCTTGCATGTTTGCCGGAAATAGCTTTCCTTTGTCGTCTTGAATAAAAAAGTGTATGAAATATATAGAAACGGATATTCCCGGCGTTTGGATCATGGAACCGGTTGTGCACAGTGATGCCAGAGGTTATTTTATGGAGACATATAAGCAAGCCGACTTTGAAGAAAACATCGGAAAGGTGCATTTTATACAGGAGAATGAATCCTGCTCGTCCGAAGGCGTGATACGCGGGTTGCATTATCAGCTGGCGCCCCGTTCGCAGGCCAAACTGGTGCGCGTCATACTGGGCGCGGTGCTGGATGTGGCGGTCGATATTCGCCGTGGCTCCCCGACTTTCGGAAAGTCCGTTTCGGTGGAACTGTCGGCCGAAAACAAACGGCAATTATTTATCCCTCGCGGGTTTGCACACGGATTTCGCGTCATGAGCCGGGAAACAATTTTTGTTTATAAGGTAGACCATCCCTATGCTCCGGCATGTGAACGGGGAATCCGGTTCGACGATCCAAGCATCGGGATCGACTGGAAGATCGCGGCGGACGAAGCGATAACGGTTTCGGAAAAAGATGCACGACTGCCGCTGTTGAACCAAGCGGAGATGAATTTTGAATATAATAAATAAGAGAAAAAGATGAAAACGTATTTGGTGACCGGCGGAGCCGGATTTATCGGCGCGAATTTCGTGAAATACATGCGCTCCGTATATCCGGAGGCACGGCTCATTATACTGGACGCATTAACGTATGCCGGCAATTTGGGCACTATTCGGGAAGATATTGACCCGGCGCATTGCCTCTTCGTGAAGGGTGATATAGGAGATCGTTCGTTGGCCGGACAACTTTTTGCGACACATGACATTCAATATGTAGTGAATTTCGCTGCGGAAAGCCATGTAGACCGCAGCATTGAAAATCCGCAACTGTTTCTGCAAACCAACATCCTGGGGACGCAAAACCTGCTGGATGCCGCCCGCAAGGCGTGGGTGACAGGTACGGATGCGGCCGGGTATCCGGAGTGGAAAGACGGCGTTCGTTTCCACCAGGTCTCTACCGACGAAGTCTATGGCAGTTTAGGCGCTGCGGATTATTTCCGGGAGACTACGCCGCTCGATCCTCACAGTCCTTACAGCGCCTCCAAGGCCGGTGCGGATTTGTTTGTGAAAGCTTATGCCGACACCTATAAAATGCCGGTCAGCATCACCCGTTGTTCAAACAATTACGGCCCGTATCATTTCCCGGAGAAACTGATCCCGCTGATTATAAAAAATATTCTCGAAGGGAAAAAACTCCCCGTCTACGGCGATGGCGCCCATGTGCGCGACTGGCTGTATGTCGAGGATCATTGCAAGGCGATAGATGCCGTGATACACCGGGGTCAAGCGGGCGAAATCTACAATGTGGGCGGGCATAACGAACGGCAAAACATTGAGATCGTCCGTATCATCATCCGCACCATCCGCCGGTTCATGACGGAACACCCCGTCTACCGCAAGGCGTTGAAACGGGTGGAGCCGGGCGAAGACGGGATGCCGGCCGTGGACTGGATTAACGACGAACTGATCACCTTCGTCAAAGATCGCCTGGGACACGACCGGAGATATGCCATTGATCCGGCCAAAATCACCCAAGAACTTGGCTGGACGCCGGAGACCTGTTTCGAGGACGGCATCGCGAAAACGGTCGGCTGGTATCTGGAGCATCAGGACTGGGTAGAAGAAATCACCCGGGGCGATTATGTCAACTATTACGAACGGATGTATGCCGGTCGGGAGTTATCATCCGGTAATCAGGAGAAATGAATCAAAAATATCCCTCTGTTTTGTTGGAAACCGCCGTCAACGAACTGGCGGCATTACCCGGTATCGGGCGGAAAACGGCCTTGCGGCTGGCTTTATACATGCTGCGGCGGGATGCAGGTTATACGGAACGGCTGACGGTCGCCCTGTCGACCTTGCGCCGGGAGGTGAAGTTTTGTCGGGAATGTCATAACATTTGTGACGAGACCTGTTGCGCCATCTGTTCCGATCCGTTGCGCGACCATTCGCTTATCTGCGTAGTGGAGAATATAAAGGAAGTAATGGCGGTCGAAAACACGGCGCAGTTCCACGGGGTATATCATGTATTGGGCGGGTTGATTTCGCCGATGGATGGCATTGGCCCTGCCGACCTGGAAGTCGGCAGCCTGGTGCAACGGGTATCGGAAGGCGCCGTCCGGGAAGTCATGCTGGCGCTCAGCACAACGATGGAGGGCGATACGACCAACTTCTTTATCTACCGTAAACTCTCGCCTTACCAGGTGAAGGTTACGGCCATTGCACGAGGGATCGCGATAGGCGACGAAATCGAATATGCCGACGAAGTCACGCTGGGACGCTCCATCCTCAACCGGGTAGATTTTAACGAAACCATGAAACGCTGAATATGTCTGACAAACCCTCTTATTCGATAAGCCTGTGAAACTGTTTGAAAACGAAATAATCCGGCTAAGAGCCATGGAACCGGAAGATTTGGATCTCCTGTACAAATGGGAAAATGATACCAGCATATGGCGTTATGGGAACACTCTGGCGCCCTATTCGCGCTTTTCGCTGAAAACCTATCTGGCGGATGCGCGGCAGGACATATTCCAGTCCCGCCAGTTGCGTCTGATGATTGTGCAGAAAGCCGGCAATCTGACCGTGGGAACGATTGATTTGTATGACTTCGATCCCGTCAACTGCCGTGCCGGAATAGGTATCTTGATTGATGAGAATCACCGCCGGAAGGGGTTGGGACTGGAGGCGTTGAACAGGATAAAGGAATATGCGTTCCGTTTTCTGCTACTGAAACAGATTTATGCCTTTGTGCCCATACATAATGAACCGAGTGTCCGGCTGTTTGCGCAGGGCGGTTATGTGACGTCCGGCAAACTGACCGCATGGATCAAGAATGAACATGAGTTTGAAGATGTTTACCTGATGCACCTGTTTCAGGATTCAAAGATTCAATGATTCAAAGAATTTATTAATTCAGTACGATTCGTTCGCCCAGTTCTTTACTTAATAACATTTTGATTTCGTTCAGGCGGGTTTGTTCTCTCATCAGTTCGAGCGCCTCATCTATTTTCCCTTCCGCCTGCAAGCCTTTGATTTTATTTTTCACATCCCGGATTTGCTGTCTGACATAAGCCTCCTTCAAAGCAAACAAATCGCGGCGCAGGGCTTGTTCAAACACCTCCTTTTGTTTCAACGCCTTTCCGTCTTCCGCATCAAACCGGAAGGGTGGAAACCGGTCGTCCATCAAGCGGATCGTTTCCCGGCTGATTTCCGGATCGGGATGAGCCAGGAAATAACGTGTCGCCGTGAAATCCGGTTCCCGGCTGTGTGCCACGGCTTCGTTCAACATGTTTTTGTAGAACGGGACGGAAAACGTCAGCCCGTCGTCCTGCAATTCCATTTGAATGTATTCGGCCACTCTGACGCCGGAATATTCCCCGTCGTCCGCACCGTCGAACAAGACGTGCTCGCCGTGATGCACTATGTACCGGAGCAGGATTTCTTCATAGGCTTTGTACGGAAAGACTTCCTTTCGGCTGACCACCGGCGGCGCAACGTCGGGCGGCAGCGGTACATCGTCCGGCCTGCCGGCGGCAACGAACGCATCCGGTTTGGGCGGCAACGGCTTCTGCCGGTTCCCCCGCGCTTTATTCAGCGCATCCAGCAAAACCTGCTCTGTGACCTCCATCTGGCGGCTGCATACACGGATGTATTCGGCGCGGATGATGTTGTCCGGAATCACGGCGATCGACCGGATAATGTCCGACACGAGCGTAGCCCGTTTAATCGGGTCATCCCCGGCTTCGTCCAGCAGCAGTTGGGTTTTAAAACGGATAAAGTCGGTTTCGTGCTGTTGGATATAGAGGGTAAATGCAAACGAACTGTTCTTGCGGGCATACGAGTCGGGGTCTTCGCCGTCGGGCAGGAGCAGCACCTTCACATTCATTCCTGCCTCCAGAAAGAGGTCGATCCCCCGGAGGGCGGCTTTGATGCCGGCCGAATCGCCGTCATACAATATGGAAATGTTGTTCGTCAGGCGGTGAATCAGGTGGATTTGTCCCTGCGTCAGCGCCGTGCCGCATGAAGCCACGACGTTTTCCACTCCCACCTGGTGCATGGAAATGACGTCCGTATAGCCTTCGACTAAGTAACATTTATTTTCCTTGCGTATGGCCTCCCGGGCAAAGTAAATGCCATACAGTTCATGGCTTTTATGATAGATTTCGCTTTCGGGCGAATTGACATACTTCGCCGTTTTATCGTTTTTTTTCAGGATACGTCCGCCGAAAGCCACGACTTTACCGCTGATCGTATGAACGGGAAATATGACCCGCCCGCGGAAGCGGTCGCTGCCCGCCGTTTCGTTTTCATAGAAGGCGACAAGGCCGGTTTTTTCGAGAAAGTTTCGTTGATAGCCGCTTTTAAGAGCTTCCTGATAGAGGTCGTTCCGTTTTTCGAGACTGTAGCCTAACTGGAATTTCCGGACAGTCTCTTCCCTGAAACCGCGTTCGTTGAAATAGCTCAAGCCGATGTTCCGGCCTTCTTCGTGTTCAAACAGGCGGGAGGTGAAATGTTTCTGCGCCCAGCTGTTGAGGATAAACATGCTCTCGCGGTCACCCTGTGCAAGCATTTCTTCGTCGGTTAATTGCCGTTCTTCTACGTCGATATGATACTTTTTGGCCAGAAACCGGAGGGCATCATAAAAACTGAGTTGTTCGTGTTTCATGACGAAATGTACCGGGTCGCCGCCCTCGCCGCAAGAAAAGCATTTGCAGATATTTTTGGCCGGGGAGACGTAAAACGACGGTGTTTTGTCGGGATGGAAAGGGCACAGGCCGATCAGATTGACACCCCGCCTGCGCAGGGTGACAACCTCCGAAACGACATCGGTGATAGTTGCCGCATCAATAATTTTGTTGACAGTAGCCTGATCGATCATCTTTTTATGAAGAAATTATCTGTCCGCAAATGTACGAAAAAACAACATCAAAACAAGAACTTGGGGAAGTAAGAGTTAAGAATTAAGAGTTAAGAGTTATGAGATGATTGTCGATATTCTTCGTCGTGTTGGGATTGAGACCTTTTCTCAACACAGCTGCCGTCACTGCGAAGTACGAAGCAGTCGCCGAAACACTAAATCTATCGGTTGTATGGGCGATTGCTTCACTGCGTTCGCAATGACGAGGTGGAACGGACTTCCGCCGTCCGTGCCGCCGTGTCACCGTGTTAGATATGATTAATGTAATCATCACTCTTAATTCTTAATTCTTAATTTCTCGGCGATTGCTTCACTGCGTTCGCAATGACGAGCTTGGAACGGACTTCCGCTGTCCGTGCCGCCGTGTCTCCATGTTCAATATAATTATTGTATTCATTCTCAATTCTCAATTCTCAATTCTCAATTCCTCTTGTAATCATAACTCTTAATTCTTAATTCTTAACTCTTACTACTGCTTATCCCCTGCGGTGATGAAAATAATGCCTTTCAGGCATTTCACTTGATCCAAGTGGATAAGCCGTTTTTGGGGATTGTTCACCGGCAACACCCGGCGTTTCATGCACAAAACCCTCCCGTGCACATAGCTACGCTGTCGGCGCAGGCCTCCCCGTCGATGGCGGCGGAAACGATGCCTCCGGCATATCCGGCGCCTTCGCCGCAGGGATAAAGACCTTTGAGCGTCACATGCCGGAAGGTCTCGCGTTCGCGCAGGATACGGACGGGTGATGAGGTGCGCGTTTCCACGCCGATCAGGACTGCTTCGTTTGTCAGAAAACCGCGGGAGACGTTGTCGAACTGCCGGAAGCCCGCACGCAACCGGGACGTGATGAACTCCGGCATCCAGGTGTGAAGCGGCGAGGCCGATAATCCCGGCGTGTACGACGATGCCGGCAAAACAGCCGACGGTTTGCGCTGCATAAAGTCCGTCATTCGCTGCGCAGGCGCGGTTTGCCGCCCTCCTCCGTGCGTCCGGCACTGCCTTTCCAATTGCTCCTGAAACAACATCAATGCCAGCGGCGAGCCGTCGGAGACAGCCTGCTGCCTTTCGCCCGGCCGGAGTTTGCCGCCGGACAAGTCCTCCGGCAAAATCTCTACGACGATCCCGGCATTCGCCCAGCGCGAATCGCGGTTCGAGGGCGACATCCCGTTCACCACGACCTGCTCCGGTGCGCTGGCCGCCGGCACGACAAAACCGCCCGGGCACATGCAAAACGAATAGACGCCCCGGCCTTCCGCCTGTGCCGTAAAACGGTATTCCGCCGCGGGCAAATAGGCGCCCCTGCCTTCCGGACGGTGATAACGGATACGGTCGATCAAGGCCTGCGGGTGCTCCAAGCGTACCCCGACGGCAAGGCCTTTCGGCTCGACGGGAATCCGCAAGCGGTAAAGCTCCCGATAGACGTCGCGTGCGGAATGTCCTGTGGCCAGAATCACCGGGCCTCGAAATTCTTCTCCCCCGCGGGTACGGATGCCCGTGACTTCGTCGCCCTTCACGATCAGCGTCTCCATACAAGTCTCGAAGTGAATCTCGCCGCCGCACCGCAGAATCTGTTCGCGGATGTTTTCGATGATGCGCGGCAACTTGTCCGTCCCGATATGCGGGTGCACATCCGAGAGAATCGAAGGACTGGCGCCGTGTTGACAAAAAACGGACAGGATGTGCTCGACCGATCCCCGTTTCTTGCTGCGCGTATACAGTTTTCCGTCCGAATAGGCGCCGGCTCCTCCTTCGCCGAAGCAATAGTTTGATTCCGGAAGCAGAAGCTGCTCGCGGCTGATCCGGGCAATGTCTTTCTTGCGCTCCCGCACGTTCTTTCCCCGTTCGATGACGACAGGACGCAGCCCCCGCTCAATCAATCGCAATGCGGCAAACAGTCCGGCCGGCCCGGCTCCGACAATCACAACCGGCTTCCGGCCGGATACGTCCCGGTATTCGACCGCAGGATATTCCGCCTCCTCCGGCGCTTCGTCGATAAAGGCTCGCAGGGTTATGTTTACGTAAATCACCTTTTGGCGTGCGTCAATCGAACGCTTCAAGACCCGTACGGCATGTATGCGCTCCGGCGCTTCGCCCGTCTCGCGACTGACGACCAGCTTCAATGTCTGCTCATTGACGGCCTCTTCGGGCTGTATGCCGAGTGAAAGTTCGCGTATCATCCGAACAACTGCTTGAATGCTTCTTCTACTTTCCTGACCCGTATCAGCCGGATGCCGCCCTGCAAACCGTCAAGCCCTTTCATCCGGGGGATGATCATACGGGTAAAGCCTAATTTCTCGGCCTCCTGGATGCGTTGTTCGATGCGGTTCACCGGCCGGATTTCGCCCGACAATCCCACTTCGCCGGCCATGCAGACGTCGTGGGCAATGGCAATGTCCAAACTGGACGACAGCACGGCGCTTATCACCGGTAAATCAATGGCCGGATCGTTGACTTTCAACCCGCCGGCAATGTTGAGGAAGACATCTTTTTGTACTAATTTGAACCCGGCGCGTTTCTCCAACACGGCCAGCAGCATGTTCATGCGCCGCAGATCAAACCCTGTCGAACTGCGTTGCGGCACGCCGTAAACGGCCGAACTGACCAGCGCCTGCGTCTCAATCAGAAAGGGCCTGGCGCCTTCGATGGCCGCCGCAATCGCTACGCCGCTCAGCCCGTCATGATTCTGCGTCAGTAACAGTTCAGAGGGGTTGTTCACTTCGCGCAAGCCATTGGAACGCATCTCGTAGATACCCAGTTCCGACGTGCTTCCGAAGCGGTTTTTAATGCTCCGCATAATCCGGTACATGTAATGTTGGTCGCCCTCAAATTGGAGCACCGTATCCACAATATGTTCCAGGACTTTCGGCCCCGCAATATGTCCGTCCTTGTTGATGTGCCCGATCAGGAGTACGGGCGTGCCCGTTTCCTTGGCGTATTTCAGGATGGATGCGCTACATTCGCGCACCTGCGTAATACTGCCGGGCGACGATTCCGTCAATTCCGAAAACACAGTCTGAATGGAATCGATAATCATCAAATCGGGTTGCAGGTTTTGCGCATGAACAAAAATCTGCTCCAAGTTGGTTTCACACAAGATGAAGCAATGATCCGCCGTATGGTCTGTCAGCCGGTCGGCACGCAATTTGAGTTGCTGGGCGCTTTCTTCCCCCGAAACGTACAGTGTCCGTACTTCCTGCAATTTCAACACGGTTTGCAGTACCAGGGTAGACTTTCCGATGCCCGGTTCTCCGCCGATCAGCACCAGCGACCCTTTTACCAGGCCGCCGCCCAGTACCCGGTTCAATTCCGTGTCCTGCATATCCATACGCGCTTCTTCCTGCAACGTCACATCGCGCAGTAATTGTGGTTTCACGACATTCCTTTCCAGGCCCGGAACAGACCGCCGGAATGTAGCCGGGTCTTTGGCCGGCGTCTCTTCCACATAGGTGTTCCATTCACCGCACGAAGGGCATTTGCCGATCCATTTCGGTGCGTCTGCCCCGCAATGGGAACAGATATAGATTGTTTTAGTTTTTGCCATCCTATTCTGATTTGGAGGTAAAGATAATGCAAAGATTCAAAAATGCAAAGACGCAAAGATTGTTCTTGCATTGTTTTTGATTTCCTGCGCGAGCGTTTCTTCCGGAATTGCAAGTTGAGCGGCAAGAGATGCGTATACCTCCCGGATGTCCGCGTTCTTATCGTCGGTTTCGGCAAACAGGCGATTCGCTTCCCATGCCCGACGCAGGGCTTCGGGTGAGTAATGCAGTCCGAAAGAAAGATAAAAACCGGCGCGCAGCAGTTGTTCGGCCAGTTTGCCGTTGCCCCTGAATCCGTGGATAATCCAGGGGATGACGGAACGGGTAGTTTTCCGGATGGCCATCAATTCCGGCCAGGCTTTGACGCAATGGATAATCAGTGGTTTGCCGGTATCCCCGGCCAAATGCACCTGTGCCGTAAATACTTCTTCCTGGAGCGACCGGGATGTGGCCGCGCATTTATCCAATCCGGCCTCTCCGATAGCCACTACATTCGGATGTGCCGCCAATGTCCGTAACAACGGCAAGGCATCCTTATCCGCATGCCACGGATGAATCCCGACGGCATAATGCCCGGATGGGAGTGCGCAGGGATGCCGGATGTCCAAGGCTATGATGGCTATATCTTCCGGATTTGCCGGCGGTTGATGCGTATGTATATCACAGTAGATCATTGCTTGTTATCAATCGGGAATCAGGAATTGTTTTCACGGAACAGGGTCATGCCCGTATCCGCCCCACGGATGACAGCGGGAAATCCGTTTAACGGTAAGCCGTAAGCCTCTCCACGGGCCGTGTTTTTTCAATGCCTGCACGGCATATTCGGAACACGTAGGCGTGAACCGGCAAGAGGCGGGTGTCATCGGAGAGATACAGTTTTTGTAAAAATAGACCGGTAACAAAAACAACGTTGTAAAAAACTGCTTCATATCGTTTATCGTATATCTTTACAAATCCATTGCCGTATGGAGTGAAAGGAGCGCTTTCTCCATTGCCCGGTCAATTACGTCAAAAGAAGACTGCGCCTTGTCCAAATAGAGAATGGCCATTAACAGCGTTTCGTCTTTTTCAGTGAATGAACGGAGCAAATCATGTTTCCGTAACCGGTAACTTTCACGTATCCTGCGTTTGATAAAGTTGCGGTCGACCGCATGTTTTATTTTTCTCTTCGGGACACTGACAAGCACTGAGACGGCCGAGATAGCCGGCAGTTTTTTTACCGGTAAATAAACGATGCGAAGCGGAAACGAAACAAAGGACGCCCCTTCGACAAAAAGCCTGTCTATATAACGTTTCCAGGCCAGATGTTCGTTTTTGGGGAACGTTGCCGACTTATCGTCCATTTTTTTTCTCGCCGTATTCTCTCTTCATGAACAGTTCCAACGCGGTAGTCATAGCGGGCGCTTCGGGTGTAGGCGCTTCTATGTCGATCCGCAATCCTGCATCGGTAGCGGCTTTTGCCGTTGCGGCGCCGAAACAGCCGATTTTAATGTCTTGCTGTTTGAAGTCCGGAAAGTTTTTTAATAAAGAAGTAATGCCGGCGGGACTGAAAAAGACGAGCATATCGTAATCGAACTGTTCGTTTTTGGAAAATTCATTACTCACCGTCCGATACATCACGGCGGTGGTATAATGTATCTTTTTCAACGTCAGCAGGTGCATCAAATCATCTTTATGCACGTCCGAAACGGGGATGAGGTATTTCTCTTTGGAGTGTTTGGCAATGACTGTTACCAGATCCTCCGGCTTTCCGGTTTGACCGTAAAAGACTTTCCGTTTTCTGTATATAATGTATTTTTGCAAATAGACGGCAATGGTTTCCGTCATACAGAAATACTTCATTGTTTCCGGAATACAGATTCTCAATTCTCCACAAAGATGAAAGAAATGATCAATAGCTGTTCGTGCCGTAAATACGACAGCGCTATAATCTAAAATAGAGATTCGTTGCTGTCTAAATTCTTTCGCGGTCAAAGGTTCTACTTTGATAAACGGACGGAAAACAATGTCTACGTCATATTTTTCTGCTATATCGAAGTATGGATTCTTTTCCGACGCAGGTTTCGGTTGCGATATCAGGAGTTTTTTAATACTCAATGCCATAAAGTACTTGCCTCAATTGTGTTATACAAATAAATCAAACCTTTGTACAAGAATAGTAAGGGTATAATTTCTTGGGCGCAAAGGTACGAACTCAAATACAATAATCCGGTATTTTTGTTGTAAAAGATGCGAAACGTCATGTAAATTAATGTAATTCGAGGTATCAGATAAGAAATAGCGAAGAAAATAAGTCCTTCTGTCAAATGCGTATGATCGAACGTCAACCATAAGACGGGGAGGTATAATGAAATTCCCCACAGAGAGGCCAGGCCATGATATTTGGTGCTCCAGAACCTGTATTGGCCGTTTTCACCGAACACGCGACCGTACAGTGCATAAAGACATTGTTTCAACAGGTAAAACACAATGATAACACATAAGAATACGGCTATCATAAGGCCTGCCGCAAGAAAGTCCGGGTTTTGAGTACCGGTATAATTGCTATAGACCAGAAAAAAAAAGAGTGCGCACAGGAATAAAGTCTGAAATTGCAGAAATCCCGTGAAAAAGAGATTTTTCTTTACCGGCGCATCGAAAAGGTTTTGACGCTCCTTCATAGAAAAAAGGTCGTTGAGCATTTTTATGAACAAGGAATAATGATAACGGAAAACAAATCCGAAAGAAACCAGTAACAAAAGGATCAACACAAAAAGCGTGTCATATACAAATTGTTCATCGCCTGTACGGATTCCTATGTATCCTTCCAAAATATTCGTTCCCATCGCGCTTTACCTAAACGGTTAAAATTCGCCGCAAAGATAGGAAAAAAATAAGAGAATGAGCGATTGTGAGATAAGGGAATGTGAAAATCATCTCATTCGCATAGTTGCTCATTTGCTCATTTGCTCATTGTTTTTGTATCTTTGCTCCCCTAAAAAGTATGGAATGGCACAAAGACATGATTTTTTAGTCATAGGTTCGGGTATCGCGGGGATGAGTTTCGCGCTCAAAGTAGCAGACCGGGGTACGGTAGCGTTGGTTTGCAAATCCGGTCTGGAAGAAGCAAATACTTATTTTGCACAAGGCGGAGTAGCTTCGGTAACTAATTTCAGCGTAGATGATTTTGACAAACATATGGAAGATACGCTGGTGGCCGGCGACCGGCTCAGCGATCGCGCCGCCGTAGAGAAAGTGGTACGGAATGCACCGCAACAAATCAGGGAACTGATCCGTTGGGGCGTTGATTTTGACAAGGACGAGAAGGGAGCCTTTGACCTCCACCGCGAAGGCGGACATTCCGAATTTCGTATCCTGCACCACAAAGACAATACCGGCGCCGAGATTCAGGACAGCCTGATCCGGGCGGTGAAGCGGCATCCGAATATCACCGTCTACGAAAATCATTTCGCCATCGAAATCCTGACCCAACATCATCTGGGAATCCACGTCACCCGGCAGACCTCCGACATACAATGCTATGGCGCTTATGTGATGGATATAAAGACCGGCAGGATCGACACCTTTCTGTCGAAAGTGACACTGATGGCGACCGGCGGCGTGGGAGCGGTGTATCAGACGACGACCAATCCGCTGGTCGCGACCGGCGACGGCATCGCGATGGTATACCGCGCCAAGGGGACGGTGAAGGACATGGAGTTTGTTCAGTTTCATCCCACGGCGCTGTATCACCCGGGAGACCGCCCTTCGTTTCTGATTTCGGAGGCGATGCGCGGATACGGCGCATTGCTCCGGACGACGGACGGGAAAGAATTTATGCAAAAGTATGATGCGCGGCTCGCACTGGCGCCGCGCGACATTGTGGCGCGGGCGATTGATAACGAGATGAAAAACCGCGGCGACGACCATGTCTATCTGGATGTCACGCATAAGGAGGCGGAAGAAACCCGGAAGCATTTCCCGAATATTTACCGCAAATGCCTGAGTTTGGGCATCGACATTACGAAAGAATATATCCCGGTGGCGCCGGCGGCTCATTATCTTTGCGGGGGGATTCTGGTGGATTTGGAAGCGCGGACGTCCATCCGGCGCTTGTATGCCGTGGGCGAATGTGCCTGCACCGGATTGCACGGCGGAAACCGTCTGGCGTCCAACTCCCTGATCGAAGCCGTTGTTTATGCCGACGCCGCGGCCAAACACAGCTTGAGCGTCTTGCATGCGTACGATTACCAGACCGATATTCCCGTCTGGGATGACAAGGGGACGCGCTCGCCGGAAGAAATGGTGTTGATTACGCAAAGCATTAAGGAAGTCGGACAGATCATGTCGACTTACGTGGGCATTGTCCGCTCCGATCTGCGTTTGAAGCGGGCATGGGTGCGTCTGGACATTTTGTATGAAGAGACGGAAAGCCTCTTCAAACGTTCCATTGCCTCGAAAGACATTTGCGAGTTGCGCAATATGATTAATGCAGGTTATTTGATCATGCGCCAGGCCATCGAACGGAAAGAAAGCCGCGGACTGCATTACACACTGGATTATCCACCGAAGAAATAAAAAAACTGTTACCTTATGCCATTATCGATTGATGTAGAAAAGATCAGACAGGGAGATCCGCAGGTTTTCCGCGATTTCTTTATTTTTTTTTATCCGAAACTGATGGCTTTAGCCTGCCGCTTTGTAGACGAGCAGGTAGCCGGCGATGTGGTACATGACGTTTTTATTTCTTATTGGGAACGGAAACAGACCTTCGAAGCGGAAAACATACGGTCTTTCCTGTATAAATGCGTTCAAAACAACTGCCTGAATTATTTGAAACATCAGACGGTGGTTGAAGAATATGCCTCGCGCGTGCGTTTGGCGGAAGAGCGCATCGCTTTTCTGGAGTGCATGACAGACCGGAATGAGGTGTTCTCACAAGTAGCGGCAAAAGATTTACGCCATGTGATTGAGGTATCCATTCAAAAACTTCCTCCCAAATGCGCACAAGCCTTTCGGCTGTGTTATCTCCACGACATGAGCCACAAGGAAATTGCCCAGATCATGCAGATTTCTTCCCGCACCGTCGAAGGGCATATCCGGCAGGCAATCCTCTTTCTTCGTAAAGACTTGCGGGACATAAAGGTTTTGTGATTCAAAAAAATTCAACGATTCAACGATCTATTTTTCGCTGAGGCGCAGATTCCTGATCTGCGTCTATATTTTTGAAGAAAGCGGAGAGTTCCGCCGGGCTGAAAAATGATTTTTGGAGAAAGCGGAGAGTTCCGGTGGGCTAAAAAACGATTTTTGAAGAAAGCGGAGAGTTCCGGCGGGCTGAAAAACGATTTGTGAAGAAAGCGGAGAGGTCCGGCGGACTTATACTTCCAGCGGGAAGTATAATTTTAATGTATTGCCGAGGCAATAATACCCAGGGCATACTCATTCCCCTTACGTCACATAGATAATCTATCCGTTCTACAGTTCGTAGGCGATGCCGACACGTTTGCCTTTGGTTTTGCCGGGGGACTGTTCTTCGGAGGGGGTGTAGCGGTTGATTTTGTTGCCCTCTTTCGTGATGATTTCCATGGTTGACTTGGCCCGGATTCTTGACGATGGTGAAGTCTTCCCGGGTGAAGATTTCGGTCATGTTCAGGTGCATCACCATCGCGACCATCAGGGCTACGGCAAAGACCATCGCTACGTCGAACAGGTTGA
>JAITPV010000015.1 GCA_031289275.1 Tannerella sp. | reverse complement strand
TTTCCGTTTTTCTTTCCTGAACGTATTTTCGTATCCCGTAAACGTGATTCTGCGTCTGTCTTTTTTTCTCATCCTGTACTTTTTCACAAAGGTATGGCAAATTTGTCATGCAAGCAAATATTGAACTACAAAGGAACTGAGATAATTGTAGAATTAAAATTAACGGATGAGCCTATAGACCTCGATCATTGAAAATGAAGCGCAATTTTTGTTTTGTATAATTCACAAACTGATGGTCGGAACCGATTAAGATCATTCGTTCTGTGATCGCTTGGGAAATAATAATATGGTCATTAGGATCATTAGGATCATTATGAGCGTTCATCGTTGATAATTTTGAATAAGTAATCAAATGCTCCTTTTTTACGGAAAGTATCTCGTAGTCCATAGCCTCCATAGCCGGTAAAATATCTTCCGGGGTTTTCCATCCGGCTTTTATTTTTCCTCTTTTGTGCAAATGAATAATTTCCTGAATAGATACTGTGCTGACATAATATCGGCTGTTATAGTCATCTTCAAAGAGTCAAATCATCATTCTCAATTTTCACAATACGGGCAGTTGGCGCTGTTTCAATAGCCTGCAATCAATAGGCTTCCTTAAACCGGTTTTCTGATGACGATCCTGTTTTCAGAAAAATGGCCTGTGCCTATGCTTTTCTCTCTTGAAGACGCGTGCTAAACAAAACTCGGGTTACTAAGGGAACCGTAGAAGTAGAAGATAAGGGTTTTGTACTCCGTTCACCGCCATTCTTGACAAGGGGTTGCAACCCCTTGTCTTTTAATCTGCGTTTAAATCCGCGGAAATCTGCGTGAAACGAAACCTTATTTCCTTGTTTTCTTCAATATATCCTCGAAATCTTCTTTTCCGACCATGCGTTTGGCGGGAGCGACATATTCTTTGGTAAAAATACTGAGCGTCCGGTCATTGTCGACATAATCCAGTTTGCCCAGGGTGGAAATGGAATAAATCACGTCTTCAATACTGTAAGGACGGGCGGTATCAACGACTATTTCCGAATTTTCTTCCCTGTACTTCTCCGACCGCCACAGGATAAAAGGAATCCGGCATTGACAGGGATAGACGTTGGACATATGATGTCCGCTGGCGTTGCGCGTATCGTACACTTCTTCGCCGTGGTCGGAAAAAAACAGTACACAGGACGAGGCATCGATTTTTTCGACTTCTCTCAAAATCTGTTCGTACACAAAGTCGCCGTAACGGATCGAGTTATCGTATTCGTCAATGGTCTGTTTCATGTGGGTATCACGGAATCCCGGCTCCTCCAGCTCGTTGTCGCGTTTATGATCATAATAGTCATAGGTTTCGGGATAACGTGAGCGATAGGCATGATGGCTGCCCAACAGATGGATGAAGATTAGCTTGTTGCCGTCTTCGTTCAGGATTTTTCTCAGACTGGGCAGCACGATTTCGTCCGGCTTTTTGGCTAAGCTGACATCATAAAGCGTCCCGGCCTGCTGGGCTACAACGCCATAGCTGGCGCCCCATTTGTCAAGAATCGGATTGTTGGCAATCCAGGAGGTCTTGAATCCGGCCGCGTTGAACAGTTCCACGACGGAGGCTTTTTGCTTGTAATATTCCGGATGCTTGTGACTGGCGAAAGTGAGCGCTTTTTGCATGACGCCATACGTATGCGTATCCGAGGTGACAACATCGGTATAAATATCCAGTTCCCCGCGGCGGCGTTCCATGAAGGGTGTCGTTTCCCGGAAATAACCATAAAGGCCCATGTGACAAACCGTCGTGGATTCGCCGAGTATGACGACGAGCACATGGCGGGTCGAATCGGGCCAATGGCTGTGAATATCCATTGTCAACTGCATACGGAGCGCTTTCTCCTTTTCAAAAAGGCCGTATTCCCTGCGGAAAAGCAGGTAACTTTTATAAAATTCCAGCATCGGAATCGCCTGACTCAGGTATTGCAGTGAAATATCCATCAAGACGATAACCGGTGGCAGCAGAAAGAGCAGCGGATGTTTCCGGCGTGAAACGGATTGTACGGCACGCGCTTTCAGGATAAAGAAGATGCCCAGGCCAAGATAGAGGATGCCGATTGAAAAGACCGGCCAGGTGATGAATTGTTGCACATATTCCGTGGATTCTACCACGTTTGAATTGAATATGACCCAAAACATGTCTCTTTTCATGTATAAATCGGAGAGATAGAGGTAGCTCCATACGATGATGTTGGGCGCCAGGGCGAGCAGGAACAGGAGGCTCAGATAAATCTTTTCCCCTCTTTTTTTGAAAAACAGGTCGAAGCCCGACAAAGCCAGCCCCGTAACAAGGCATATGAGCCACGACAGGCATTTGTCTTTCAGGCTCACGTCACCTGCCCAGCCATAAAAAAGGGGATTAAAAAACAGAACGGTAAATATCAGGCCAAAAGCCCATTTTCTTTCCTTCAACAGTGCAACAGGTATCTTCATCAGTCATCCGAATTTTCCATAACACTTCATCCCAACCGGCTGATTCTGCGGAGCCGGTCTCCGTCGATAATCTTTACTTTCCGGCCGTCTAATGCGATAATATGTTCGGTCACGAACGTGGACAAGGTCCGGATGGCATTGGAGGTCGTCATATTCGACAGGTTGGCTAAATCCTCGCGAGAGAGGTAAATACTGATCGTGGCGCCATCTGCTTCCATGCCGTAACAGTCTTGCAGAAATAACAGGGATTCGGCCAGTCGCCCGCGGCTGTGTTTTTGGGTCAGGTTGACGGTGCGTGCATCGGCAATCCCCAAATCGGTCGAAAGCTGGCGGATAAAAAACATGGCCAACTTTGTATTTTCCCGGATCAAAGCCTCAACGACCGTCATCGGGATGATGCAAACCGTAGATACCTCGAAGGCGGAGGCATCGGTCAGATAACGTTCATGCGCGAAATAGGCGCGATAGGCAAAATACTGGATGGGCTTAATCATGCGGATGATCTGACTGCGTCCGCCGACTCCTCTTTTGGAGATTTTCACCTTCCCCTTGAGCAAACACATCATCGCATCCGGTTCGTCGCCGTCACAATAAATTATCTCATTCCGCCTGAAATGCTGAATGATTGATTTGGAGCGAAGGATTTCCCGTTCCTGTTCTGTCAGGACTCTCCAAACTTCCGATAAACTGGTCGATATATCGACTTCTTTCCTTTCGTGTGTCACAACCTGTTTTATAACATGCTTATTGAGCACAAAAGTAGCATATTTCCATTATATATACAAAAAAACCTTTTGCGTTTTGAAATTTTTGATGTTATGTCCCGACTATTGCGGACGTACGATCATAATGCCGGTGGTCAATCGGATATTTTCCACATATATATGCAGTGGTCTTGGCTCCACGATGACTTTCCGGGAGGCCGACGATGCGTGTATGAAATGTAACGCACCGTCTTGCCGGCAGATGAAACCAACATGCGAAATGTCCAACCCCTTGATGGCGGTGACGAAACAGACAATGTCGCCGTTTTGCATTTCTTCGCCGCTATTCGTGACGGAAGCTTCGGGAATGAAGGCATTGGCCTTGCGCTCCGTTATTTCCCGCTCTTTTTCGCGTATCACCCGGAGGCGTTCCGGATGCGACTTCAGGAGAGGATAACTCTCCGGATGCGTCGACATGAAAGAAATGTCCGGTTGGTACGGCTTGCCGCCGATTGTCCGGGTCATGTCCCTGACCCATCCCTTCCGCTCGTTTTCGTAAATCCAGTCGGAAAAATAATGCAACCGGTCTGTATAATCATGAATCACGCCCTCCCTGTATCGCACCCGTTGTATGTTACGGCAAAAGGATTCAAATGAGGGATCGGCTTCCCTTACCGTCCGCGCCAGCGTTATGACCGTCTCTACGAAGGTCGTGCAGTCCATTTCGCGCAGGTTGACGACCAATTTTTCCGGCTCTTTTTCCAATGTGGAAACCGTGTAGGGCGTCCCCAGAAAGAAACGCGCCGTTTCTATCACCAGCTCGCCCAACGGAAGCGTTTTCTTCGTTTCCATTGCGTGCAGGTAACGGTCGAATATCACTTGATCCTCTGCCGTGTAGTCTGCCGGTGGCGCGGCAACCTGTCCCGCGCCATTGCCTGCAAACAGCAGGATGAGAAATAAAATCATGCCTTGTCGCATATGCCGTTCAATCTTTTTTTCTTAATAATTCCTGTAATTTCACCATTTCGTCCCGGTATTGTGCCGCTTCGAGAAATTCCAGCTTCCGGGCGGCCTCTTCCATTTGCCTTTTCGTTTGCTCGATGGCGTTTTTCAACTGTTCCCGGTTCATATATTGTACTATCGGATCGGCAACCAGTGTCGGTACGGGTTCGATATAGGCCGTATATTCCACGGGTGCTTTCGGTGGTCGTTCGCCCAGCAAAGATACCGTATTTTTTACGATCTGCTTCGGGGTGATGCCGTTTTTTTCGTTGTAAGCCAACTGTTTTTCTCTGCGACGGTTGGTTTCGTCGATCGTGAGTTGCATGCTATTCGTCACCTTGTCGGCGTAAAAAATGACTTTGCCGTTCACATTGCGGGCGGCGCGTCCGGCGGTCTGCGTCAGGGAACGGTGCGAACGGAGAAATCCTTCCTTGTCGGCGTCCAGGATGGCGACAAGCGATACTTCGGGCAAATCCAGTCCTTCGCGCAGCAGGTTGACGCCAATCAGGGCGTCAAACACTCCTTGCCGCAGGTCGTCCATGATCCGGACACGCTCAAGGGTGTCAATGTCGCTGTGTATGTAATTGCAGCGTATGCCCATGCGATTCAGATAGTCGGTCAGTTCTTCGGCCATGCGTTTGGTGAGGGTAGTCACCAGCACCCGTTCGTCCACGACAGCCCGTTGCGTGATCTCTTCCATGAGGTCGTCCATCTGGTTCAGGCTTGGGCGCACTTCGATGGCCGGATCCAGCAATCCGGTCGGACGGATCACCTGGTCTATGATGATGCCTTCGCTTTTGGCCAGTTCATAGTCTGCCGGCGTTGCGCTCACATAGATGGCCAGGGGGGTCATGGATTCAAATTCCGCGAATGTGAGGGGACGGTTATCTATGGCGGCGGGCAAACGGAAACCGTATTCGATCAGCGTCTGTTTACGCGAGTGGTCGCCACCGTACATCGCCCGTATTTGGGGCACGGTGGCATGGCTTTCGTCGATGACGAGCAGAAAGTCTTTGGGAAAATAGTCCAGAAGGCAGTAGGGGCGTTCGCCGGCCTGACGGCCGTCGAAATAGCGGGAATAGTTCTCGATGCCGGCGCAGTGTCCCAGTTCCCGGATCATTTCAAGGTCGAACGTGACCCGTTCCTGTAGCCGCTTGGCTTCATGCGCACGTCCGTTTTTTCTCATGAGTGTGACCTGTTCTTCCAGATCCTGCTGGATTTGCTGGATGGCAATGTGGATGCGCTCTTGCGAGGTGACGAAAAGATTGGTCGGATAGATGTTTAACCGGGACTGTTCATCAAATTCTTCTCCGGTCAGGGGGTTGAAGGAGGCGATGCGTTCAATCTCATCGCCCCAGAACTCAATGTGATAGGCCATGCCGTCGTAACCTTCGATGGAGGGGAAAATGTCGACCGTATCGCCATTCACTCTGAAACTGCCGCACAGAAAATCTACCTTGTTATTCACGTACAACGCATCTACGAAGAGGCGGAGCATCTTGTCACGCGCGATGTGCATTCCTTTCTCAATAAAGACTACTCTTTCGGCAAAAGCCGTCGGATCGGCCATGCCGTACAGACAGGATACGGAAGAGATGACGACGACGTCGTGGCGACCGGACAGCAGCGAAGCGGTTGCACGCAGACGCAGGCGGTCGATTTCCTTGTTGATGGCCATGTCTTTTTCGATATAAGTGTCCGTGGTTGGCAGGTAGGCTTCGGGTTGGTAATAATCGTAGTAGGAGACGAAGTATTCGATGGCGTTGTGCGGAAAAAAACCGCTGAACTCGCTGTACAACTGGGCGGCCAGCGTCTTGTTGTGGCTCAGGATCAGGGTCGGTTTCTGTATCTTTTCAATCACGTTGGCGATGGTAAAGGTTTTGCCCGAACCGGTTACGCCAAGCAGCGTCTGATAGGGAATGCCGTTTGCGACGCCGTCGGAAAGAGTCCGGATGGCTTCCGGCTGGTCACCCGTAGGCCGAAAGGGTGAAACGACTTGAAAATTCATGGCGCCGGCGTCTTTTTACGGGGAATGACGATCCATAAGATCACGTATGCCGACACGCCGGAGAATGTGGTCATCTTATCTGTATCCGAACGGTATAATCTCTTTATTTCTTCCATACTGATTTTGTTTTATAAGAAAACAGAGCAAAAGTACATACTATTCCGATGATACCCAATTTTTTTTTACGTGGAAACAGTGCATTATGCGGGAGAAAATGCTTATTTTTGCACGGAAAAAGCAGAAGAAATCGTATCTAACAAAACAAAACAACATGAATCTACAATCCTCTGTCCTGTCCAAAGGACGTATCCTTCCGGCCGTACTATGGCTTTTATTCGTATGGTTCCTCCCTTCGCAAGTCCTCCTTGCCGTAGCACCTGCGGAACCGCTCATGCAAAAGGCCGTGCCCGTATGGGCTGCCGGGCGGGAAAAGGAAATGAACCTGAACCTGGGCTTCCGGGGCGTCTTCCGGGTCGGAAACAGCCGGGAGGCGACGCTTCGGATCACGGCCTCGACCATCTACCGCGTCTACGTAAACGGCGAATTTACCGGCTCCGGCCCGGCGCGCGCCGCACACGGCTATTTCCGAGTAGACGAATATCCCATCGGGGCGTTTCTGAAAGACGGTGAAAACATCATCGCCATCGAGGTGGCCGGATACAACGTCAATACATACTACACCCTCGACCAGCCTTCGTTCCTGCTCGCGGAAGTGACCGCAGGCGGAGCGGTCGTCCTTGCCACCGGCAACAACCGCGACTTTGAAGTATTTCAACTGAAAGACCGGGTGCAAAAAACGGAACGTTACAGTTTCCAGCGTCCCTTTACGGAATATTACCGGATGAGGAACGGATACGACCAGTGGCGCATCTCGACCGCAACGCCTGTCGAACAGCTGCCGCCGGAGGTCTTTCCCCCCGTCCGGCTGTTGCCGCGCAACGTGCTGCTGCCCGGCTTTGAGATCATCGAACCCGTTTCCCTCCTGGCGCGCGGAACCATCCGGAAAATACGACCGGAGAAATACTATAAAGACCGTTCGCTGACGGACATCAGCGACATCTTCAAGGGATTCCCCGAAGCTGCGCTCGAAGCAACTCCTTCACAGGAAATACAGGAAATCACAACCGCCGACCGCGAAATCATCAACAAATCGCCTCTCCTTCTCGGCACGCTGCCGCTCAAGGACAATGAATTTTGCCTCTACGACTTCGGCGTGAACTACTCCGGATTCATCGGCGCCAAACTGGATTGCAAGACGCCCGCCAAAGTCATTTTTCACTTCGACGAAATGCTGACCGGCCAGGATGTGAACAGCAAACAGCGCGTGAAGGACATCAACAATCAGGTCGTCTACGAACTGGAACCCGGCGCCTACGACCTCGAAACCCTCGAAACCTACACCTTTCGCTACATGCAAGTGACCGTGCTGGCAGGCGACTGCCGGATCGGGAAGATTTACCTGCGCGAATTTGCCTATCCTGCCAACAGGAACGCTACGTTTGCCAGCAGCAATTTCAAACTGAATGCCATTTACGACGCAGCCAAACAAACGTCGCGACAAAACGCCGTCGACGTACTCACGGACTGCCCCTCGCGCGAACGCGCCGGCTGGTTGTGCGACAGTTACTTTGCCGCGATCATGGAGAAGGAATTTACCGGCTATTCGGCTGTTACCCGCAACTTCTACGAAAACTACGCCCTGCCGGATACTTTCCAACATATACCCGACGGAATGATACCGATGTGTTACCCGGCCGATCATTACAACGGGAGTTTTATCCCGCAATGGTCTATGTGGTTCATTCTTCAGGTAGAAGATTATGCCGGACGCAACATCGACACCGCACTGATCGCCCGTCTGAAACCCCGGATAGAAAAGCTGCTGCACTACTTCACCGGATTCGAGAACGAAGACGGCCTGCTTGAAAAACTCGACAGCTGGAATTTCGTGGAATGGTCAAAAGCCAACGAATTTGTGCAAGACGTCAACTACCCGACCAACATGCTCTATTCCGCCGCTCTGGCTGCCGCCTCACGGCTGTACGGCAACCCCGGATGGGCGCAAAAGGCCGAACAGGTTCGCAAAACCATCCTTCGGCAATCCTTCAACGGCGTGTTTTTCGTAGACAATGCCGTCCGTGAAAACGGAAAACTGATCCCGACCGATCATACCACGGAAGTATGCCAGTATTATGCTTATTACTTCCACATCGTCACCCCCACAACGCATCCGACGCTGTGGAAAAAACTGATTTCCGAATTTGGCCCCAACCGCAACGATGCCGTCACGTATCCCAAGGTATTCCGCGCCAATGCTTTCATGGGTAATTACATGCGCATGGATTTACTGTCGCGCTACGGTTTGCAGACGCAGTTGCTGCCTGAAATACAGGATTATTTCTATTATATGGCCGACAAGACCGGCACTTTGTGGGAACATGCCTCCAATTATATCACCAGTTGCAATCATGGTTTCGCCTCCTACATAGGACATGTATTATACCGCGATGTGCTTGGAATCCATCATATCGACTATGCCGGCAAAACGATCACCGTCCGTTTCACCGACATTCTCCTCGACCGTTGCAGCGGAAGTATTCCGATAGGAGAGGACGTGGTCAAATTAACGTGGAAACGTTCGGGCAACCGTATCCGTTATGCCATTCACGCGCCAAAAGGCTACAAGGTAAAGATCGAAAATCAGAGCAATTATGTCATAGAAGAGGGTGAACCCGGCACAGAGAGTTAAATCGGCGCGTTTCCGAAAAAAAACAGAAGAAAACGTGCGGTATTCAAGTAAATGCACTAATTTTGTGTTCATGAAATTTTAAATATACCTGAAATGAATAACGAATCCGGATTAAGTCCCGACAAGCATTATACCTATGCCGATTATCTGACGTGGCCGGACGACAAACGGCGGGAATTGGTCAATGGCTTTATCCGCATGATGTCTCCGGCGCCCAGTCTGCAACACCAGGAAATAGCGGGCGTTTTGTATATTGATTTGTACCGGTTGATTGAGCGGAACGGCGGGAAGTGCAAAGTTTTTCATGCGCCGTTCGATGTGCGTTTGCCCCGGAACGGCGAGCGGGAAAACGATCAAATCCATACTGTCGTTCAACCCGATATATGCGTGGTATGCGACCTTTCCAAACTGGATAAACGGGGCTGTCTCGGCGCTCCGGATCTGGTGGTGGAAATTCAATCCCTGTCAACAGCAAGATACGACCTGACCGATAAATTCAATTTATACGAAGCATCGGGCGTACGCGAATATTGGGTGGTATTCCCTGATGACGGCGTAGAGGTATTTATTCTTCAGCCGGACGGGAAATATGACAGAGGTACGGGCTATGACTGCGGGAAAATACCCGTACATATCTTCGACGGAGCAGAACTTGACTTGGATAAGGTATTCAAGAACTGCTGACAATTTATCCTCAAAACAATCATTAAAACCAGATACTTGTGAAAAAGATTATTGTATTTATTGTAAGTTTACTTGTCTGCGCACCCCTTTTCGCGCAGTCGCCGCGAGGGGAAGGTCGGCGTCTTTCCCCGGAAGAAATGGCAGAACGCACCACCGGATGGATGACGAAGGAGTTGAATCTGACGTTAGAACAAATCGCTCCGGTTGATTCGATTAATTTGCTTTATGCCCAGGCACAGCAGATTTTATTCCAGTCCTTTGAAGGGGAACGCGATAAGATTCGCGAAGCCATGACTGCCCTGAATCAGGAAAAAGAAAAAGCGCTGGCCGAAGTGTTAACGGAAGAACAGTTGGACTTATACCGGAAAAAAGCCTCCGAAATGTTCAACAACCGGCGGCAAAGGTAAAAAAGGCAAATTCCGGCAGGCGGTACAACCGCTGCCCATCGCGTTTTTTCTGCAACGGGACATGGAATTTTTCGCAACGGGACTTTGTTTCATTGCGAACGGGACTTCGTTCTTTCGCGAACGGGACTTTGTTTCATCGGGAACGGGACTTTGCGCGAACGAGAACGGGACTTCACGAGAACGAGAACGGGACATCGCGCGAACGCGAACGGGACTTCACGAGAACAGGGACGGGACATCGCAAAAACGAAGTCGGGACAGAGCGAACATATTCATATGAAGTGAATATTTTTTTCCAACCATGCAGCGTTTTTAATGCGGACTACATCTGTGAGATTGTATGGCGTTTGTAAATACTGTATATGTATTTAGAGAATGAATGAGAAGCAGCTGATAACAGGTTGTCTGAATGGTGACCGGAGAAGTCAGAAAGAATTATACGACTTGTATTCCCGGAAAATGATGGGAGTCTGTCTGCGCTATGTCAGCGACAGAGAGACGGCTCGTGACTTGCTGCAGGACGGCTTTGTCAGAGTGTTTACTTCGATGCACTCCTACTCGGGAGTGGGTGCGTTTGAAGGGTGGATGCGGACGGTTTTTGTGAATGGCGCATTGGAATATTTGCGCAAGCGGGATGTGTTACGCGATTCGGCGGACATAGAAAGCATGCACGAATTGTTGGATGAAGAAGAATCGGCCGTTTCAAGGCTTTCGGCTAAGGAACTGATGCAACTGATAGACACATTGCCGGAAGGTTTCAAAGCCGTGTTTAACCTCTACGCCATCGAAGGTTATTCACATAAGGAGATTGCCGACAAGTTGCATATTACGGAGAGCACCTCGCGGTCGCAATACGTAAGAGCCAGAAAATGGCTGCAAGAACGGATTATACGTTATGAATTAGGATAAATAAATATAGAATGAAAGAGCGGGATCAATGGGAAAAGGCCATCCGGTCGAAATTGAAGGATTTCGAGGCGGAAACGGAACCGGAAGACTGGCGGGCTATTGCCAAACGGTTGCCGGAAGCGAAACGGACGGTTATACCCCTTCACGTACGGCGTTATGCAGCAGCAATCATCGCTTTGCTGGTGATCGCATCCGGTGGTTATTTTTATTACCGCCACCGGACAGATACGCTATTGTCGGCCGGAATACCTGCCGAAAAAACAGACCGGCCAATCACTGCGCCCCGCACAACCACTGCGCCTGCTGCAACAACCGGCCAATCGTCGCGTCCGGCAATCGCAGACGCTACCCCGGCGCCGCGAACAAAGCCGGCCGCAGCCGCACCCCCTGCGGCCAAAACCCTTGAACCGGAACCACCGTTCACACAGCCGAATCTGCCGGATCAGCCGACCCTTACGGACGAACCGGAAGACGCCTCGCCGGCTCAAAAGACGACGGACGAACCGGCCGGCGCACCCGTGCAATTACCGGAAGAAAAAGAAAACCGCAGGCTGATGGCAGACGCCAAGCCCGTAGTATCCAAACAAAAACGATGGGGAATCGGTGTCGGCGGCGGTAGCTATTCCGTCGGCTCAAACGGCAGTGCGCCGATGGGGTTATTTGCCCACAACCGGGACATGGTCTATAATGCCGAATCCGTGTCGGCCTTCAGGAAGCAAGAAGAAAAACAGGATATATCGCATAAATATCCGCTTTCGTTCGGCCTTGGAGCAGGATATGCACTCAACGACCGCTGGACGGTACAAAGCGGTTTGACTTATACCATGCTCACGTCGGAATGGACCACTCTGGCGAAATATCTGGGAAAATCCAAACAACAACTGCATTTTATCGGCATCCCGTTAGGCATGAGCTATAAAATTGCCGAATGGAACCGCTTTCATTTCTATGCCTCCACCGGCGTGATGACGGAATGGAATGTCGGCGGACAGATTCGTACCCATTATTATTCCAACGGAGAAAAGGTAGAATCTCAAAAAAAATCCCTCCGCATGGACGAATGGCAATGGTCGGTGAATACCCGCGCCGGCGTGAGCTACCCCCTCATCCGTTATGTAAACGCCTATGTCGAGGGAGGCGCATATTATTATTTTGATAATGAAAGTTCGATCGAAACTATTCGGTCGGATAAACCATTTCATGTATCTTTGCAGGCGGGAATCCGCCTCGGATTCTGAACAAACAAAGTCGATTGATTTATAACAACTAATAAGGAAAGAAAAATGAAAAAGTGGAATTATGTTTTGACAAGCGCAGTATTATGGATAACTGTCGCAACAATGTTTACATCCTGCCTGGAAGGCGGTAAAAATTCATGGAGTGAATACACGATAGGAATCGTTCGTCTGGATACCAAAACCTTCCGGAACGTATTGGATGTGCCGGGAGCAATAACCCTGTATTCGCCCGCATTTGACAACATGAAAGAAGGCGCCTGCTGTTACGTATTATACGAAATAGACATGAATGCGCCGGAAAACGATCCGGCCGTTTTGCAGGCCAACGGCTACTACACGGTCGTCATATCCTTCAAGGAAGAAGTAGACCGCTATATGATGTCCGGAGCGCTGACGGATACGGCGACCGTGTTGACGGATGAAATCCCGCTCGTCGAACCGCTTTATGGAACGCTCGGCTATTTGAACGGCATCCTATTCATCGCCCACCAGCTCAAAACGCCGGAAGACCAAAAAAACAGCTGGCAACTGTCCTACGATTCGCAAAACATGATGCAGGATGAAAACGGCAGACATATATATAATGTATATTTGCGTGCCACGGTGAAAGTATCAAGTTCCAAATCGCCCATAGACGTCAGTGAGCTTTGTGCCTACGACATGAAATATTTTATGGAAAGCGCCGCGCAGAAAGAAAATAGCGCCGGAAGCAGTACGTTCTACGTTCGATTCAATTATGCCTCCGAAATCAAAGGCGATGCCCTGACCTGGAAACAATCGGATATGACGGTGAATGTGAACGAAGTCCTTCCCGCCAATTAGCGAACGGTCATGCGCCAAGCGCAAAGACTTCCCCATAGAGAGGCTCTATACTTCCCGGTATAGGGCCTCTCTTCTGAAATGAGGTTTTTGAAAACAGAAAACGGCTTATCCGCGATAAGCACATTGAGATTTTATACGAGGGTAAGGGAACCTGAGAAAATAAGGGTTTTTGACGCCTTTTCTCATTACAACTGCCGTCACTGCGAAGAATGAAGCAGTCGCCGATGCACCAAGTTTATCAGTTGTTTGGGCGATTGCTTCACTGCGTTCGCAATGATGAGGCTGTTCTTCGCGATAACGGAGAGAATCCGAAGGATTCACATGTTTATAGCACAATCCGTCAAAGACATACATTCGACCCCTTCGGGGTCGTACCTCTTCGGTCATGGCGGATGCTATAAACATGCGACCCGCCGGGTCGGGGGTTTCGCTTATACACTCTTTTTGATCTGTGTGAATCCGCGTTTGAATCTGCGTCATCTGCGTGCAATACTTCGCGTTCGCAATGACGGAATGGTCTGAACTGTGATTTTAGCGTGATTATTTTGATTCATATGATTTTCTTCATCACATCATATTAATCATTCCAATCATTTTAAAATCACAGTTCAGACGGGATGAAGCAATCGCCAATATGCCATGTCTGTCGGTTGTTTGGGCGATTGCTTCACTGCGTTGTTCGCCGTCCATTCGGAGGGATGTTCTTGACCCCCAACCCCCTAAAGGGAACTTTGGTGAAGCGGGCAGAAGTCCCCTTTAGGGGATTTAGGGGCCTGATGCCATTTCTCAATACAGCTTTCGTCACTGCGAGGTACGAAGCAGTCGCCAATACACCAATTTATCAGTTGTTTGGGCGATTGCTTCACTACGTTCGCAATGACGAGGCTGTTCTTCGCGATAACGGAGAGAATCCGAAGGATTCACATGTTTATAGCACAATTCGTCAAAGACATACATTCGACCCCTTCGGGGTCGCACCTCTTCGGTCATGGCGGATGCTATAAACATGCGACCCGCCGGGTCGGGGGTTTCGCTTATACACTCTTTTTGATCTGTGTAAATCTGCGTTTGAATCTGCGTCATCTGCGTGCAATACTTCGCGTTCGCAATGACGAATGGTCTGAACTGTGATTTTAGAGTGATTATTTTGATTCATATAATTTTCTTCATCACATCATATTAATCATTTCAATCATTTTAAAATCACAGTTCAGACAGAATGAAGCAGTCGCCAATACGCCATGTCTGTCAGTTATTTGGGCGATTGCTTCACTGCGTTGTTCGCCGTCCATTCGGAGGGATGTTCTTGACCCCCAATCCCCTAAAGGGGACTTTGGTGAAGCGGGCAGAAGTCCCCTTTAGGGGATTTAGGGGCCTGATGCCTTTTCTCAATACAACTGTCGTCACTGCGAGGTACGAAGCAGTCGCCGAAGCACCAAGTTTATCAGTTGTTTGGGCGATTGCTTCGTGCCTACCAATGACGGGTGGGCTAGTCAGGGAATGTTGGTGTGTCGGGAAAAGACCGGAGGTCTTAATGTGAATAACCCCCAATGAAGCGTAGCGATTGGGGGATAAGCGATCATCCATACATACTACAACCTGAAAGGTTGAATAATTCTGCT
>JAITPV010000162.1 GCA_031289275.1 Tannerella sp. | reverse complement strand
TGACTTTCGGGAGTTTGCTTCTGTGTTAGCTTTCTGCTTTTGTGGTGCCACCAGGAATCGAACCGGGGACACAAGGATTTTCAGTCCTTTGCTCTACCAACTGAGCTATGGCACCTTTTCCGTTTTAACGGCTGCAAAGATACGGCATTTTTTTTATTCTGCAAATCTTTCTGTTGTTTCGGGAGGTAATTTTTTTCAGAAAAAGAAGCCCGACAGTGCACTAAAAAGGCGGGGAAGATGGTCTTCTCCGCCTAAAAAAAAGGTATGAACTTCTCAATACTTACCGCATATACTTGCGGTCGTATGTTTTAGCTTGCCGGATTGGGAGCCTTACCCGGTTTGGGAGCTACGCCTTCGTGATAATCGGGCAATGCGCCCATTTCATATTTCTCCGGCCCGTAACGCAGGTCGGATGCCTGGATTTCATCCCACGTAATTAGGTTGCCCGTATAAGCCGCTTCGCGTCCAAGGATGGCTACCAGGGTCGAATACGCCAGGTCTTCGGCCTGATTGATCTTTTTCCCCAACCGGATGGATTCTACCAAATGAATGTGTTCCTGATCATAATGATCTTTTTCAGGCTTGTTTTTATAGTCATATGCCCAAATGATATTGCCGTTATAATCTTCCAGGCGGACACCTTCTTTTTCTCCGTCATGTTTGGTTGTAAACATGCCTTTGGTGCCGTACACCTGTTCGGAGACATTGCCTTCACAACCATCAATCTGGCGGGCGGTCGTCAACATCTTCCGGTTTTGATTGTAGTAATAATCCACGCTGAAGAAGTCATATATATCACCGGTAAGGCGTTGGGCGCGCCCGCCGAATCCGGCTGCCTTGATTGGACGATCCCCCATAAACCAGGTAACTATGTCAATGTTATGAATTGCCTGATCTAAGATATGGTCTCCGCTCAGCCATTTAATATTAAACCAGTTGCGTATGTTATATTCCATATCGTTCCATTCGGGTCGCTGTTTTTTATTCCACCATGCGCCCTGGTCCCAATGGGCGGAACCGGAGAGGATTTCTCCAATCGCACCGTTTCTTACCTGCACATAGGCTTCCCAGTAGGCTCTGGAATGGCGGCGCTGGTTACCGGTAACGACCGTCAAGCCTTTCCTTGTAGCATCTTTGGCCGCGGCAATAACCGTGCGGATACCGAAGGGGTCTACGGCACAGGGTTTTTCCATAAACACATTTTTTCCGGCTTCTACTGCGGCTTTGAACTGCTCCGGGCGGAAATGTGTCGGCGTACAAAGCAATACGACATCAATTTCAGCTATTGCCAGCACTTTCTGATAGGCATCGAAGCCGAAGAAACGGTTTGCTTCGGGCACTTCGTTATTGAATTTCTCTTTCAATACTTGCCTGCAAGTGTCCATCCTGTCCGGAAAAAGGTCTGCCAATGCAATAATGGATACATTCGGGCCGGATTTCAAAAACTGTGTGGCTGCACCTGTTCCACGATCTCCACAACCGACCAAAGCGGCTTTTATGGGTTTGCCGTCGGGCGCTACGTCTACAAAAGAATACATTCCCAATTCTTCCGGCGTAAAAGATTTTACTGCGGCGGATTTATTTCCGTCTCCCGTACTGCATGAAGTGAATGACGTTGACGCCAGTCCCAAAGGAATGCCTGCGCCTATTAACGTCGAACTTGTTAAAAAATTTCGTCTGTCCATGATAATCTCTAATTAAATATAGTTTTTGTTTCGTTTAAAATAATATGGCGCGAAATTAATGTTTTCCCGGCACATTCACAAATTAATTCTTCATTAATCAATAAAATATTTTTTGGGGACAGGCAGAAGGCAGGGGGGAGGGGATTTGGCTTCCGCATTTTTGAATCCCGGCGTTTTTGAATTTCGTGGGGAAAGATTTTTTACTTGGGAGGGGACATTTTCTTCGGAAAAGTTTCCAATCGTAGCTGCGGATTGCCAATTCGTAGCAACGAATTGCGGATTAGTAGCAACGAATTACAAATTGGTAGCAACGAATTGCTGATTAGTAGCAACGAATTACAAATTGGTAGCAACGAATTGCCGATTAGTAGCAACAAATTGCGGATTTGAAGCTACGAATTATCAATCGGCACGTGCTAATGTTCCCGGAAAGTGCGGGAAATGTCTGTTTTCTTGGCGAAAAAGAACGTATAATCCGTGAAAAGCTTTTCTTTTCCCGAAAAACATGCTACTTTTGCGCAAAACAGTCACTCTTATTACATAAAAATGAATACAAGAAAACAATTACAGAAGAAGGTCAACTGCCTTCGAACACTGATCCGCCTCTTTCGCAGATCGCTCGACGAGCCGAAACACAAGGATGGCGTCGAATGTTTCCTCGATACCGAAGCCGGCCGGATTCGTGCGCTTGCCTACAACATGGATACACCGGAAACGCTGCCGCTGTATGTCAATCTGCATGGGGGAGGATTCGTGCTGGGACGCCCCGAAATGGATGATCCCTATCTGCTCCATGTGGCGAAAACAGCCCATGTGAAAATCCTCAGCCCGGATTACAGTCTGGCGCCCGAAGCGCCGTTTCCGGCAGCGCTCAACGAGATTTTTGCCGTGGTGAAACATGTGAAGCTACATGCCGGGGAGTTCGGGATCGACGCGCAACGCATCGCGCTCGGCGGACACAGCGCCGGCGGCAATTTCAGCGCGGCGGTCGCGCTCATGGACGGCGAAAAACGGGAGTTGGGACTGGCCGGCCTTGTGCTGGATTATCCACCGATGGACGTTTATACGGATGCCGGTGAAAAGCCCCTGCCAAAAGGCTCGATCCCTCCGAAGATGAGCCGGCTGTTCGACGCCTGTTATTGTGAAAACCGGGAGGAGCGGAAGAATCCCCTCGTTTCGCCCTGTTACGCGACGCCCGACCAGGTTCGTCTCTTTCCGCCTACGCTTGTCATCACGGCCGGACGGGATTCACTCTGCGGCGAGGCGGAAAAGTTCAAAGACCTTTTGATAAGCGCCGGCGTGGACGTCACGTTCAAGCGGTTTGAAGATTCAAAGCATGGATTTACGCTGAGCAACAAACCGGATGCCCGCGAAGGATGGCAGTTGATCATTGATTTTCTGAACCGTTATTTGCAGGAAGAAAGAGGGCGCGACAGGGAATAATTTTTAATTTACCATTTCGGAAATGCCTCCGTTTGAGTTTATTTTTTTACATTTGCTCGATTTTTGAAGCATAAACAAGTATCCCATGACGAGAACGAATATCAATATCATTAATATAATATGAAACTAAAATTAATTTACCCCCGATGGGAAAAGTTGAGGGGACAAACCACCTTCAATCTCCCGCCTCACGGGCCGGTGGTTTTTGCGGCCACCCTGCCGGGCGATGTCGATGTATCCTTTACGGACGAGAACGTCGAATCGGTATGTTTTGATGACGACTGCGACCTGGTTGCCATCTCAATGATGCTGAGCACGCAGGTGAAGCGGGGTTGGGCGATTGCCGACGAGTTCCGGAGACGGGGAAAAACCGTGCTCTTCGGCGGCATCGCAACGATGCTTCATGCCGAAGATACCATCGAACATGCCGACTCCGTTTTCCTCGGCGAATCCGAAGGCCGCATGGAAGAGGTGATGAATGACTGGCGACACAACCGGCTGAAAAAGGTATACAATTTCATGGGGCAGCAACCCCCGGCCGAACTGGTCGGCCCCGCCCGGCGGGATTTATACAAGCGGGAATTGTACAACCACAAGGGCGTACAGATGGTCGACCTGTTTCATGCTTCGCGCGGTTGCCGGTTCAGTTGTTATCCCTGCGCCGTTTCTTATCTGGGTGGGCGCGTTTTTCGTCCGCGGCCGATCGACAAGGTGCTCGAAGACTTGGCCACCATCGACAATAACCGGCTGTTCATCGTCGACAATTCCTTAGCCCAGAACAAAGAGTGGGAAATAGAACTGTTCCGGGAAATGATCCCGTTCAAAAAGAAATGGATCAGTCACACCATCGAAGACGATCCGAAAGTGCTCGATCTGGCCGCACAGTCCGGGGCATGGTATGTGTATCAGGCCGTCTACGATACCTCCGAATACATTAAAGAACGTGTCAAACGCTATCACGATCATGGCATCGGCGTGGAAGGCACGATTCTGCTCGGACTGGATAACCAGTCGGAAGACGACATCAAACGCCTGGTAGACTTCCTGCTGGAAATAGACCTTGATTTGGCCGAATTTACCGTGATGACGCCCTTCCCGCATACGAAAGGATACGACGACTTGTTGCGACAGGGGCGTATTTTTGATTTCGACTGGAACCATTACAATGCCGGTCAGGTGGTGTTCCATCCCAAGCAAATGTCGGCCGAACGGTTGCAGGAACTGTTCGACCATGCCTGGAAGTCGTTTTATCACGACGAAAGCCAGGAACAGAAAATGTTCCGCCTCTTCACGCAAGTCGTGATTCGCGAGATGGAAGAAGGCACATTCCGCCCGCGTAACCGGGAGTTGATCAATCAATCGTTCGGCAAAAAAATAGAACGTGCGTATAAAATATGAGCCTGGATTCGCTGCTGCCGCCATCCTTTTGATGACGCAGACGCAAAACTTGTGGCCGGAAAGTTGTAAAATACCATATACACGGTATTGCGCACACCGTTTTTCGGTTATACATTTGCACTGTCAGATGGACAAAAAAAAACGTCTCTGAAACAAATAAAAGATTCACCTAATAAAAAAAGTAGACTATGAGTAATTTAAAATTTGAAACATTGCAGGTTCATGCCGGCCAAGAAGTAGATAAAACAACACATGCCCGCGCATTACCGATTTATCAGACCACTTCCTATGTATTTGAAGATGCGAAAGACGGCGCCGATTTGTTCGGGTTGCGCAAGTTCGGGAACATTTACACCCGTTTGCAGAACCCAACGACCGACGTCTTCGAGAAACGTGTAGCCGCCCTGGAAGGCGGTGTTACAGGCCTGGCCACCTCCTCCGGCCAGTCGGCGCAGTTCATCGCATTGAATAACATTCTGCAGGTGGGCGACAACTTCGTGACAACCTCCCACCTGTACGGAGGCACATACAACCAGTTCAAGTCGCAATTCAAGCGTCTGGGCGTCGAAGCCCGCTTTACGCCGAGCGACGCGCCGGAAGAATTTGAACAACGGATTGATGCAAACACCAAAGCCCTTTATTTGGAAACCATCGGCAATCCCGAACTGAACATCCCCGACTTCGACGCGATCGCAGCCATAGCCAAAGCGCATGACATACCGCTGGTCGTGGACAATACCTTCGGCGCGGCCGGATATTTGTTCCGCCCGATCGAACACGGTGCGTCGGTAGTCGTCGAATCGGCCACGAAATGGATCGGCGGACATGGGACGTCGATCGGCGGCGTGATCGTCGACAGCGGCACGTTCAACTGGGGCAACGGAAAATTCCCCACCTTTACCGAACCGTCGGACAGCTATCACGGCCTGGTATTTTGGGAAGTCTTCGGCGCCAACGGCCCCTTCGGAAATATCGCCTTCAATACCCGGGCGCGAGTGGAAGGGCTGCGCGACTGGGGAAACACCATCAGTCCGTTCAATTCGTTCCTGCTCGTCCAGGGGCTTGAGACGTTATCGCTTCGCGTAGAACGCCACGTGCAAAACACGCAGGCGTTAGCCGAATGGCTGGAAAGCAACCCCAAGGTGGAATACGTTAATTATCCGGGACTGAAAAGCAGTAAATATCATGAGCTGGCCAAGAAATACCTGCCGGAAGGGCCGGGCGCGGTATTGACGTTCAAACTGAAAGGCGATCCGTCTCAAGCCGACCGGTTGATCAACAACGTGAAATTGCTCAGCCACCTGGCCAATGTGGGCGACGCCAAATCGCTGATCATTCATCCGTCGGCCACGACGCACGAGCAACTTTCGCCCGAAGACCAGAAGGCCTCCGGCGTAGAACCCGGCTTGTTGCGCATCTCCGTCGGCATCGAACATATTGACGACATCAAAGCCGACATTCAACAGGCGTTGGATGCAATCGGATAAGGAAAAAGTCAAGAAGCGTTCCGACCGTGACAGCCACTTGTTTAAACGCTGATTCCGCAGATTTCAAAACTCGAAATCTGCGGAATCTTATGTATGAAAAAATCAGCAAAATCAGTGGAGTATATCGGACTCGAACCGATCACCTCGACACTGCCAGTGTCGCGCTCTAGCCAGATGAGCTAATACCCCGTTTTTATATTTTCGCGGGCAAAGATAGCAGGTTTTATTGAGATAACCGCTACCTTTGTCCAAATTTTTCAGACAAAAAGATATAACATGCCTCAGGAACGTATCATATTAGGGATTGACCCCGGAACCATTGTCATGGGTTATGGCGTGCTGATTATCGAAGATCGCAAGCCGCGTATGGAAACGATGGGGGTGTTGAAATTGGACAAATACGAAGATCATTACCTGCGTTTGCGCCGGATTTACGAACGGCTTATCTCGCTGATAGACGAATATCATCCCGACGAATTGGCTATCGAAGCGCCGTTTTTCGGAAAGAATGTGCAAAGCATGCTTAAACTCGGACGGGCGCAGGGTGCGGCTATCGCGGCGGCGCTCAACCGGGATATTCCGATTGCCGAATATGCCCCGTTGAAAATAAAGATGGCGATCACCGGCAATGGACAGGCTGCGAAAGAACAGGTGGCCGGCATGTTGCAGCATATCCTGCATATTCCCGACCAGTGTATGCTGCCGCAATTAGACGCGACGGACGGATTGGCGGCCGCTTTTTGCCATTACCTGCAAACCGGTCGCCCGAAAGCGGAAAAGTCTTATTCCGGATGGAAGGATTTCATTGAAAAGAATCCGAAGAAAATACGAAAATAGACGGCCGACAGTCGAAAAACCGGACGCAAGGCGCATGTTTTCTCCTTTTTCCCTTTCACACATTCATTCCATCCCGACCAAACGGTACAATAATATAATACGAATCTCGTTGTATAGTCAGTGGTTTTTACTACCTTTGCGACCAAATGCAGATAAAATAACGATATATTCAATAGTATGAAGCAATACAAATTAATTAATAATGTATTGGGATGGGTGGTGTTTCTGATCGCCTCCTATACCTATCTGATGACCATAGAACCGACAGCCAGTTTCTGGGATTGCGGGGAGTTTATTATTTCGGCGTACAAGCTGGAAGTCGGGCACCCGCCCGGAGCGCCTTTCTTTATGCTGACCGGCAACCTGTTCACTCAGCTGATTTCCGATCCGGCGATGGTCGCAAAAATGGTCAACAGCATGTCTGCTGTGTTCAGCGCTTTGACAATCCTGTTCCTCTTCTGGAGTATCACCCACCTGGCACGCCGGATCATTCTGAAAAATGATGAAAACGCAATATCTCCGGCACGTCTGATTTTAGTGATGGGCTGTGGTTTGGCCGGCTCGCTGGCTTATGCCTTTAGCGACACGTTCTGGTTCAGTGCGGTGGAAGGTGAAGTCTACGCCTATTCTTCGCTGTTTACGGCCGCCGTCTTTTGGTTGATCCTGAAATGGGAAGAAGTAGCGGATCGTCCACATGCCGACCGGTGGATTGTGCTGATTGCCTATTTTATGGGACTGAGTATCGGCATCCACTTGTTGAACCTGCTTTGTATTCCTGCCATTGTATTGGTTTATTACTATAAGAAATTTCCGGAACCGACCACCAAAGGGATGTTGGCCGCATTGGCCGTTTCGTTTGTCATTGTGGGATTGATGTTGTACGGCGTAGTGCAGGGACTGGTGGAAGTCTGCGGTTGGTTTGAACTGCTTTTCGTAAATGTGTTTGGCATGCCCTACAATACCGGCGTGTTTGTCTATGTCATTCTGATTGCCGGCGTACTGGCCTGGGCGATCTGGGAAACAATGCGCACGACAGTGGATGAGACGCGGATGAAAATCGCCTTTATTCTTTCGATTACGCTTTTAGGTATTCCTTTCTTCGGCAGCGGATATGGATTGGGTATCCTCCTGATTATCGCATTGACCGTTGGGATGTTCTATTTCAAGCGCGTTAACATTAAAATGTTGAATACGATTCTGGTTTCATTGATGGTGATTGTGATAGGTTATTCGTCGTATGCCCTGATCCTGATTCGTTCGACGGCCGATACGCCGATGAACCAGAATGCGCCAAGCGACATCTTCACGCTCCGCACCTATCTGGCGCGCGAGCAATACGGCGATACGCCATTGTTTTATGGGCAGACGTACGTGTCGGATGTGAAACGCGAAAGCAACGGCACCACGTGCGTTCCGGTAGAAGGAGCGTCTACCCCGATATGGAGCCGTGTGATCAAAAAAGACAAAAGCGAAAAAGACCGTTATTATGTTTCCACCCATATGACGAAATACAAATATGTGGACGAAACGCAGATGCTCTTTCCGCGCATGTATAGCAATAGTAAGCCCGACCATATATCCGCCTATAAATATTGGGCAAAGGTGAAAGGAGAGACGGTTAAATACAACCAGTGCGGCGAAACCGTGACGGTCGTGAAACCGACTTTTGCCGAGAACCTCCGTTTCTTCTTCAGCTATCAACTTAATTATATGTACTGGCGCTATTTCATGTGGAATTTTTCCGGGCGCCAGAACGATTTGCAAGGATATGATGATCAAAACATCCTGAACGGGAATTTCATTACCGGCATCAAGGCGATTGACGCCGTGCGGTTAGGCCCGCAAGACGATATGCCGTACGATATTGAAAAGAACAAGGGACACAACGTCTACTACATGCTGCCGCTGTTACTGGGGTTGCTGGGGATTTTCTATCAGGTCTTCAGCGGCAAGAAAGGCATTCAGGGTTTCTGGATCACCTTCTTCCTGTTCTTCATGACCGGTATCGCCATTGTGCTTTATTTGAATCAAACGCCCTATCAGCCGCGCGAACGGGATTATGCGTACGCCGGTTCGTTCTATGCCTACTGCATATGGATCGGACTGGGTGTGGCGGGAGTAGCCGGCCTACTGGAGAAATTCCTGAAGGCGCCGGCGGTGATTGCCGGAACGGCGGCTTCGCTGTTATGCCTGCTGGTGCCGCTTCAAATGGTTTCCCAGACATGGGACGACCATGACCGTTCGGGGCGCTATGTGGCACGCGATTACGGAGCGAATTACCTGGAATCATGCGATCAGAACGCCGTCATTTTTACGAATGGCGATAACGATACCTTCCCGCTCTGGTATGTGCAGGAAGTAGAAGGCATCCGTACCGATGTGCGCGTATGTAACACCAGTTATCTGCAAACGGACTGGTATACCGATCAGATGAAACGCCAGGCTTACGGGTCGGATGCCTTACCGATCACGTGGACACGGGCGCAATACATTCAAGGCAAGCGTGATTATGCCTATGTCTTCAACCGGATCAAACAGATGGAGCTGGGAACAGCGCTGGAATTTGTGCGGAGCGACGACCCGAAATACAAACGCATTCCCGGTATTGCTCAGGAACTGGATTATATCCCGTCGGAAAGCCTTGTTTTCAAAGTCGACTCTGCCGCTGTCATGCGGAACGGGGCGATCAGTCCGGACGATACTGCCCTTTTGTTGAAAGAAATGACGATAGACTTGTCCGAGAAAAGGTCGTTGGGCAAGGAAGCGCTCACGATTTTAGACATGCTCTACACCAACAACTGGGAGCGTCCGATGTATTATGCCATTACGGTCGAATCCAGCCAGTTTGTCCGTCTGAATCCATACTTTCAAAAAACAGGAATGGCTTACCGGATCACTCCGGTAAATACGAATCAGGAAGCGGGTGGCCGTACGATTGACACGGAAAAAATGTATGACAATGTGATGAACAAATTCCGGTGGGGCGGCGTGGACAATCCCGGCCTGTATCTGGACGAGACGGTGATGCGGATGTGCAAAACTTACCGGGTTGCCATCTTTGGGGAATTGGCGGAGGCGCTGCTTCAAGAAGGTAAAAGGGACAAGGCGCTGGCGGTATTGGATAAATGTATGCAAGTGCTCCCCCCCGAAAATGTGCCGTGCGATTACAGCGCCTTTATAATCGGAGAATTGTATCTGAAGATGGGAGAAAAGGTGAAAGGCGAACAAGTTCTGAACAGCATTGCCGATCATTCCATGCGCAGTATCCGGTGGTTCCTGAAATTGACGCCCAATCAGTTGGCCGGAGTACAAAGAGAATTGAGTACGCAGATGAACATCATGCAAAACATACTGATCGTAGGACTTAGAGACAATCCCGACTTTGGGAAGGCTTTCCGCGATGAATATAATAACTATCGGGCGGCGTATTCACAAGCGGCGGCAGCCAATAAATAAATATGTTTATTGAGCAACCTCCCTGGGTTTACAGAGTGATTTTTAGTGGAGCTGTATGGCGGCAGCCCGGAAAGGAAAAGTGCGTTTATCTGACTTTTGACGACGGCCCCGTTCCGGAGGTAACGCCGTGGGTATTGGATTTGCTGGATACCTTTCATCTGAAAGCGACCTTCTTTTGCGTAGGAGACAATGTGCGCAAATATCCGGAAATTTACCGGATGATTCGGGAGCGTGGGCACCGCGTGGGAAATCATACGCATAATCATATCCAAGGCATCCGTTTCCGGTCGAAAAACTATCTGGCCAACGTGGAGAAAGCGGCGGAGTGGATCCGGAGCGATTTGTTCCGTCCGCCGCACGGACATATGCGTTATCCCCAGCTGTCCGGGTTGAAGAAAAAATACCGGATTGTGATGTGGGACGTGGTAACGCGGGACTACAGCCCGCACATGACGTCGCAAGGAGTTTTTAACGTTGTGAAAAAATATACGCGCAACGGGTCGATCATCGTTTTCCATGATTCATTGAAGGCCGTCGACCGGATGAAAGAAGCCTTGCCGCAATCTCTTGAATGGCTGCTCAAACAAGGATACCAATTCAAGGTCTTGTGAGAAACGCTCAAATCTTTTTATTATCGTGTAATTATGAAGTTGAAAAAAGGATTTTCTAAATGGCTGCTCAGCCGGATGGGTTGGACGGTCGGATCGTCGGGAGAAGATATGCCCAAGTGCGTGATTTGCCTGGCGCCTCATACAAGCAATATTGATTTTGTCATCGGACAATTATTTTACGCAATAGTAGGCTGGCGTGCCAGTTTCCTGATCAAGAAAGAATGGTTTTTCCCACCGTTGAGCTTTATCTTCAAAGGCCTGGGAGGTATTCCGATAGACCGTAAAAGAAACACATCCATGACGGAACTGTTAGCGAAAGAATTTGCCCGGCGCGATTCGTTCCGGCTGGTAGTCACGCCGGAAGGGACGCGCAAAAAAGTACATGAATGGAAAAAAGGGTTCTATTATATTGCCCTGAAAGCAAAAGTGCCTATCCAAGTCGCTTATATTGACTACGGAAAGAAAAAACTGGGTATCGGCACCACGTTCTATCCGACCGGGAATGCCGATGAAGATATTCGCACGATCCGGTCTTATTATCAGGGAATGCGGGGACGTCATCAGGAACGATTTTAAAACAACAGCCTATGAATGAATATGTGTTACGCATAAGTATTATGCAGTCCGATGTGGCCTGGGAAGACCGCAACGAAAACTTAACCCGCTACGAAGCCCTGCTCCGTCGGGTAAGCGGTGAGACCGACGTGGCCGTCTTGCCGGAATTGTTTACCACCGGGTCGGCACACAACCCGGAATTGGCGGACACGATGACCGGCGAGACCCTTATTGCGCTGAAACGATGGGCGGCAAGTTGCAAGACTGCGATTACCGGCAGTTTCATGGCTATCGAAAACGGGAAATATTACAATCGCATTTTCTTCGTCACTCCCGAAGGAAATGAATATTACACCGACAAACGCCATTTGTTCCGGATGGGGGGCGAAGACCAGTATCTGGAGGCGGGAAACAAACGGCTGATCGTTTCTTACCGGGGCTGGAACATCTGCCTGATGACGTGTTACGACCTGCGCTTCCCGGTATGGAGCCGAAATACGGGGAATGCGTATGACGTGCTTATTTATGCGGCCAACTGGGCGAAATCGCGCAAGACGGTATGGGATGCGCTATTGCCTGCACGGGCATTGGAAAACATGGCCTATGTCTGCGGCGTCAACCGCATCGGTACAGACGGACAAGGAGTAGCCTATCACGGCGGATCATGCGTGTATTCACCCCGAGGAGACAAATTGCTGGATGCCGGCGAAGAGGTAGAAACCATACAAACTTGTCGGTTGGAAAAGATCGCGCTGGAATTGTTGCGAATCAAATTCCCCGTGTGGAAAGATGCCGATTCGTTTGCCATCCGGTAAAGAATAGAATAGAACAACTAATTTTACAGAACATGAAAAGTGAAGACTTTCAATATCTCCCACAGAATCAGATACAGTCTTTTCAGGAAATCAAACTGGCACAGGCATTGACCTATGCCCATACGCACTCGCCGTATTACAGGGCGTTGTTCGAAAAAGAGCGCCTGGATATTACGCAAATCAAGCGCATCGAAGATTTGCAGCGACTCCCGGTAACAACTAAACAGGATTTGCAACTTCACAACATGGATTTTCTCTGTGTACCCGCCATGAAAGTGCTTGATTATGTAACAACTTCGGGCACACTGGGTGAACCCGTTACCTTTGCCGTTACGCAATCCGACCTGGAGCGTCTGGCGCTGAGCGAATACCTTTCGTATGAAATTTGCGGCTGCCGACACGATGATATTCTCCAGCTAATGGTGACGAACGACCGGTGTTTCATGGCCGGCGTAGCCAGTTTGCTGGGCAGTTTCAGATACGGAGCGGGCATTATCCGCGTGGGGAACGGAATACCGGAATTGCAATGGAACGTGATACAGCGAATCCATCCGACCGTCTGCGTGTGCGTTCCGTCATTCATACTCAAACTGATCGAATTTGCAAACGCACGAGGCTTTGACTACCGTCATTCATCACTGAAAAGGGCGGTTTGCGTGGGCGAAAGTTTGCGAACCAACGATCATACATATAATATATTGGGGGAAAAGATTCATGCCTTATGGCCGGAACTCGCCCTGTATACGAACTATGCCTCCACCGAGATGCAATCCTCCTTTATGGAGTGTGAAAAGCAATGCGGGGCGCATCACAAACCGGATTTGACGATCGTGGAGTTTCTGGATGATAACAACCGTCCCGTGCCCGCCGGCGCTACGGGAGAAATTACCGTCACGACGCTGGGAGTAGAAGGCATGCCCGTGATCCGGTTTAAAACCGGCGACCTGTGCCGTCATTTCAATGAACCCTGCGCCTGCGGACGAAATTCGTTGCGCATCGGCCCTATCATCGGACGCAAGGGGCAAATGATTAAATACAAAGGCACAACGCTGTATCCGATGGCACTGTATGATATACTGGACAACATCCCGGATGTGAAAAACTACATTGTAGAAGTCTATACGAATACGATTGGAACGGACAGCCTCAGCATCCGCGTCGGAAGCCCCAACAACAGCGAGGCTTTCATCAAACAAATTAAGGATTTGTTCCGTTCCAAGATACGGGTGGCTCCGGATATTATTTTTGAACCGGTCGAACTGATTGCGCAAAAACAATCTCCGCCGACAAGCCGGAAATTGATCAAGTTCTTCGATTACCGGGACGGGAAATAAGCCATGAAACGGATAAAGGCTGTTTTTTTTGATATAGACGGCACCTTGGTCAGTTTCCGGACTCACTGCGTGCCGCCGTCGACCGTAAAGGCGCTTGACGCCTTGCGGGCGAACGGGATTAAGGTGTTTGTTGCGACGGGGAGGATGTTGCCGATGATCAACGTGCTCGACGGCATCCCTTTCGACGGTTATATTACCTGTAACGGCGCATATTGCGTCAACACAAAACGGGAACTTTTCTATGCCTGCCCCATTCCGGAACAGGATCTGCAAGCCCTGGCGTTTCATCTGGAAAAGGATCCCTTCCCGGTGGCCTATATGTCGGACGATGAGATCACAATCAACTATGTGGATTCGACCGTCACGTCAATGGCGCAACACATCAACGTCCCGCCTCCGCGTGTGCTGGAACCCTTGGCGGCGGCGCAAAAGAACATCTACCAGTTATGCGCCTATGTAGACGACGACAAGGTGCGGCATCTGGTGCGGAACGTACTCGTTCATTGCGCATCCAACCGCTGGACGCCGGTCTTTGCCGACATTAACGTGCGCGGAATAAATAAACAAACCGGTATCGACAAGTTATTGGCGTATGAAAATATTGGCCTTAACGAAACAATGGCTTTTGGCGACGGAGGGAATGACATTCCGATGCTCAAACATGTAACGATTGGCGTGGGGATGGGAAATGCTTCGGAAGAAGTGAAAGCCTGTGCCGACTACGTAACCGATTCCGTCGATGATGACGGCATATATAACGCCCTGAAACATTTCGGCCTGCTGGATTAAACCGGGGCAGGGCGCAGATACCGGGCAGTGTGTGAAAAAGACAATCCCATTCAAGCTATTGAACGAGCTACTTCCTTCAACTTGTCACTAATATCATTCAGCGCATCCGAAAGTATCTTCATTTCTTTGTCCGTAAGGGATGCCGACGATCCATCGACCGGATTCCCGTTCAGGCGTTGCGAAAGCCATGACCGGCTTTTCCCGAAATATGTTTCCGATAGGTACGACAGAGGTATTATATCCGAAACCTTATTCAATTTCCTTTTTACATTCACGTAGTTAATGAGCGTTTCCGCTTTGTCGCACGCCTCTTCGGCGCCTTTCATAAAGGCATCGTAAAAGGCCTGTTTTTCCTGTTCGGGCTTTGCATCAAAATCATCCAAAACTCTTTTTTTGAAAGCCTGTAAGTCATTCTCGTCCGTTAATTTGAAAAATTCAGCCTTTAGCTGTTCTATTTCTGCTATTGCATTCATATTAATTGTAATTAATTGTTTAGCCACCTCCGGGGCGGTTGTTATTCTTTCAGCTTCAGCAAATCAATCAATCTGTCCAGATGCTTGTCAATTTGCTTTTCAAGCTCCCTTTTTCCTGTCTTTTCTTCCAGTTCGGCATAGAAAAGGGCATAGAATCGAAGATTGTTCTTCTCGTGTTCCATGAGAGCTTTTAGCTCATTATTTTCATTCACTACTCCAAAACAACTTGTTTTTTTGACAATGCGAATATAATAACGATTGGGTTATTGAGCGGCTATTTTCTCAATTATTTTCCGGGCAAACGGTATTTTTAACATTCAACGACGCCGTTATAAACAGGAAGTCCCTGTTCCGTGCAATAAAGTCTCCGGCAAGTAGTGTGTATTTTCCGACAGTTCCTTATCTTTGCAGCCGACAATAAAAAACGATGGTAAAAAAACTGATTGACGTTAAGGAGGCGCTACGTCAGAAAGCACCCGGAATGGCAAAAAAAATACCTCCCTTCCTGATCCATTATCTTAGCCGGATGATTCATCAGGATGAATTGAATGAGATACTGGACAGGCATCAGCATTTGGACGGCGTGGCATTTATGCAAGCCTTAGTCAAGGATTTTGACATAACACTGCAACTGAACGGCAAGGAACATTTGCCGCAGGACGGACGGCCGTATATCTTTGCCGCCAATCATCCGCTGGGAGGATTGGACGGCATTTGCCTGGCCGCCGTTCTGGGCGAACAGTATGACGCGAAAATCTATTATCTGGTGAACGACCTTTTACTGTTCATTCCTAACCTGAAATCCATTTTTGTCCCGGTCAACAAACACGGTTCGCAAAGTAAACAGGCGATACTCCGGATGGATGCCGCTTTCCGGTCGGATCATCAAATCCTCACTTTTCCGGCCGGACTTTGTTCCCGGAGGCAAAAGGGACAAATTCGAGACCTCGAATGGAAAAAATCATTCATTCAAAAAGCCGTCGAATACCATCGCGACATTGTGCCGATCCGTTTTGAAGGGCGAAATTCCGATTTTTTTTACCGTTTGGCGAATATTCGCAAGCGTCTACACATAAAAATAAATATTGAAATGCTATATTTGCCGGACGAAATGATCAAAAGCAAACATCAGTCATATCGTATCCATATAGGAGAACCGATCCCGTGGCAAACTTTTGACCGCAGCAAGAAACCGGTCGAATGGGCGAAATGGGTGAAACAAAAAGTATATTCATTAAATGCAAACAAAATAATATAGTATCATGGAAGATATTATCCAACCTATTGACCGGGCAGTCCTGAAAAGGGAACTGACGCCGGAGAAAAGACTTAGAAGAACAAACAAGTCTGAAAATGAGATATACATCGTTACGGCGGCAGATTCCCCGCAAACCATGTTGGAAATCGGCCGCCTCCGCGAAGTGGCCTTTCGCTATTACGGCGGAGGAACGGGGCAGTCCGTAGATATGGATGAATTTGACACGATGGAGGGAGCGTACCGACAGTTGATCGTATGGAGTCCGCAGGAAGAACAAATCCTGGGCGGCTATCGTTTCCTTTGCGGATCGGAGGTAAAGATCGGCAGCGACGGGAAACCGGCGCTTGCTACGGCACATTTGTTCGACTTTTCGGACAGTTTCCTGAAAGATTATTTGCCCTATACCGTGGAACTGGGACGCTCGTTTGTGACGCTGGATTACCAGGCGACGTTGGGAAGCCCCAAGGGAATTTTTATTCTGGATAACTTGTGGGACGGGTTGGGCGCGTTGACCGTCGCAGAACCGACACTGAAATATTTCTACGGAAAAGTAACCATGTACAACACCTACGATATGGAGGCGCGAAACATGATCCTGTATTTCCTGAACCTGCACTTCCCGGATCCGGAAGGGCTTGTCAAACCGATTCATCCGCTGATAACGGATATGGATACGGACAGGATGCAAACGCTTTTCTGTCATGATAATTTCAAGGACAACTACCGGGTGTTGAACCAGGAGGTACGCAAATTAAGAATCAACGTCCCGCCGTTAGTGAATGCCTACATGAGCCTTTCGCCCAAGATGCGGGTATTCGGTACGGCCATCAACCGCGAGTTTGGCGATGTGGAAGAAACGGGGATCCTGATTGCTATCGACGAAATCCTGGAAGATAAGAAAAAACGGCATATCGAAACCTTTCTCACCGAAATGGAAGAACCGGACTTCCAATTCGTAAGAATCGTTTGAATGGAGAATTGAGAATGAGGATTACATTTCTGATAATCCTTGTTTTCTTAATTCTCCATTCCTTTATAGGCGATTGCGGGTCAAGCCCGCAATGACGAGGTTGAACGGATTTCCGCCGTCCGTGCCTCGTCATTGCGGGCTTTGACCCGCAATCGCCCATACAATGGACGGCGGCCGCACGGTCTACCGTGCGGCCGCGTTCATCCGTTGTAGAGACGCGGCGCGCCACGTCTGTACTGCGGAATACCGTGCGGCCGTTCACTCGTCTCCGTTCGGAGAAACCATATTTCATCCCTGAAAAGTACTTTCCCCACATGGGGAAACCGTATTTCATCCCTGAAAAGTACTTTCCCCATATGGGGAAACCATATTTCATCCCTGAAAAGTACTTTCCCCACATGGGGAAACCGTATTTCATCCCTGAAAAGTACTTTCCCCACATGGGGAAACCGTATTTCATCCCTGAAAAGTACTTTCCCCACATGGGGAAACCGTATT
>JAITPV010000146.1 GCA_031289275.1 Tannerella sp. | reverse complement strand
GTCTCAAATCATAGAACATTATGTCGGCGGATGTACGGGTATATGATAGTATCTCGACATGTACGCCGTTGACATACCTATTGTATTGGTGTGAAAAAATACTCTTATATGACACAAGTATAATTGTTTCACAATCCATCGGATCGGATAGAAAACGCCTTGCCAAATTCAGTGCAGCAGAGTCTTTCCTTTTGAGCCTGTCTGTAAAACCTTTGAAAAACGTATATTCACCTTTATCCATATTGTCCATGTTCCCGTCAGACGCCCCGCTTCCCATGTCACCGTTAGTCATTAATACTACGCCATCTTCCATAAAAATCGAATCACCGGTTTCCTTTGATTGCGGTAAAAAAACACCCTGATTCTGTACAAGCGTATTTTTCACGGCAAGATTTACCCTGGAATACCACGCCATTGCATAATCGCGTTCATCGAAAAGGAGACCTGCACGTAAGCCTATGGCAACGGCCAAGCCGGACACTATTGCAATCAACTCCAATAGAACCATCAAACAACCTAAACCGGCGTGTTCTTTTTTGGTTGGAATATGTTTTCGATGGCACAGGATCGCACCTGTAAGAGAAAGAAGAAAAACTGTGATCCAAATAATACCTGTGGTTCGACCTGTTTGAAGTGTTTCTTCAGGGCTTGTGGCTGTAATAATATCCAAAGGTGCGCTGTCATGCAAACGAGACATGTCTATTGAAGACATATCTATTGAAGGCATGTCTATTGAATAAATCCCGGGAACGAATTTCGTAAAGACAAGGCGCAAATCAGCATCTTGATATTGCCACGGAACAAGATAAAATATATATGGGTCAACATTTCCAACTCTTTCGAAACTGACAGTAGTCCCAATATTCGCCTGAATAACCGGGTTGTCTCCTTCTACCAAAAAATCGGACTTATGATAGCGTCTATAGCCGTCCGCATCAGCGTAATTCAGATCATATTCTACAGCAACAGCAAAACACTCTTTTCCACCGATGACCAACCCGCAGGGAAGTCTGATTTGTCCGGAAGCCACAGCCGTTGCGGTAAATTCCGGCTCCCTTTTCCCTTTTGAACAGGCGCAAAATACCATCAAGGCAATAAAATTAAACAGGACAAACATCCAAAACTTTTTTCTTCTCGCTCTTCCGCTGAAATCAGCGTACTGTCTAAAACATTTTAAATGCCATTTCATTTTACTTACTGTTTCATGCCCCTTGCGGAGCGGTTTAATTTTATATTCAAAAAATCCAATTCATTCTGCATTCTTACTTCTTTTCGGGTCGTCGCCGCCGTTCCCGACAAGGGGTTTCAACCCCTTGCTTTTTTCCCGGTTCGGCGAAGTCTCCAGACTTCGTCGTGTTGGAAGCAAGGCTCCTGCCTTGCTTCACGTACTGCACTTCCTGTTAAATTATCCGGTTCAATTCTTCTTCGGGCCCGATTTTTAAAAGTGAAGCAAGTTTGAGAGCCGGTCCTATATAGGGACCAATCGTATCTGAAACTTTTATGCTGTGTTTGCGACCGCATTTTGAACAAACATAATTCTGGAACATTTGACTTGACCCCACGGATCCATATTGGCCGCCCACTGCATGAAAATCATGATCACCTTCCTTCTTGCCACAAACGGCACAAATTGTTATACACTTGCCTTTTGCCGGTTCGAAAGTATGTCCTTCTTTACATCGCCATCCATTCCATTTATGCCTGAATAAACATTTTATATTCATTTCTCTTTCCTCCTGTAATTTGTTTTGTACATTAATTATTCTCTTTCTTTTTGTGCCCCGGCTCGACGCAGCGAAAGACGCTACGCCGAACCGAAGGTGTTTGATTATGCTATTTTTCTTTTTCAAACAGGCGGGGTATGTCGTGAAACAGTTCCCCCGCATAGCGAGGCGCCGTATCAATCAGTTTTCCGCCATTTTCCGTTGTCGCCATAAAAAACATCGGAGCAGTAACATATTCTTCCCCGGAACGATTGTCCATTCCCTCAAAATAAATCAGCAGTCCGCCGGGCATTTTATCCAGCGAAAACGACATCTTGTCATGTGAACCGATATCTCCCTGAAATGAACATTCCAAACCGCCTTTCCTGTTTGCAAAATCATCAGGATCTACAAAATGCAACAAGGCTGCAATCAATTGATGGTTCCTTCCGGGACGCATTATTACCTCACTGGAACTTTTCCACTCAACATGAATCTCGCCTTCTTCCACGGAAAAACCGGTAATGCTGAAGCCTATTTTATTATCCTCCGGCCTGACTTTTTCATATCCGGCGTAAGCCGCCGGAAAATCATCTCCGGAGGATTGTATGTCCGAATATACCGGAACACCTGCTGTTTGCTTTGCCGATGGCCTCAACGGTTCCCTTGCCGGACTGTCGGTAAATACTGCCAACAGCATAATTACACTCGCAACTGTTGTCACTGCGCCTTTCAAGGCGACTTTCCTGTTTTTAAATTCTACTTTTTTCATCTTTCTTTCTGTTTTGTGCCCCTTGCGGAGCAGTTTATAATTTTCTAAACTTACTTTTTACTCGCGGGAATCTTGCCGAACTCGGCTTTCCCTGTTCGACTGTCCACGATTTCTATTTTGGGCCGTCCGATGGCGATACCCATTCTCAGCCCGCAGCGAATGTAATATTCGTTGCCGAATTGAATATCTATGGGAAGTTCGGTCGCCGCTTCCGTCCGTGCCGACAAGGTATGCGCGCCTTCGCGTGTCACCCTGACGGTCGTTTTACTTTTGTTCGTCGCGCGAAAAACCGTTTCTCCGCCCAGCTTCAAATCGTATTTTATCAATGCGCCCGCCATGGCGCCCGGCCGGTAAATGTGCAGCAGCGCACAGTCGCCGGTCAATGCGTATTCGCTACTTTGCGGGTCGCCGTAGGAGGCCGAAGCGGCCTTTTTAGACCCGCAATTGGTCAATAACACCGGCGCCACAAGTATCAGCGCCATCAGGATGGATGCACGTTTCAGTGATCCCTTTTTTGTTTTCAATTCTACTTTTTTCATCTTTCTTTTTGTTTTGTGCCCCTTGCGGAGCGGTTTGTTTTTATATTCAAAAAATCCAATTCATTCTGCATTCTTACTTCTTTTCGGGTCGTCGCCGCCGTTCCCGACAAGGGGTTTCAACCCCTTGCTTTTTCCCCGTATTCGATACAATTATTGT
>JAITPV010000145.1 GCA_031289275.1 Tannerella sp. | reverse complement strand
ATTATTCATGAAAAAATTGTGCCGCTTAAAGGGTACGTGCCGACACATAACTTTACTCCGGCGGAACAAATCCGACGTGCAAAAAACGGAATCTGATCATGCAACAGGATTTTAAAAATTATCCGAATGTAAACGCTCACCTGCATACTCCGTATTCGTTCAGCGCTTTTGAACAACTGACGGATGCGTTGGACAGAGCAGCCGGCGAGAACGTAAAAATCGTTGGAATCAATGATTTTTATTCGATGGAAGGTTATGTGGAATGGCGTGATGAAGCGCTGAAACGCAAACTTTTTCCATTGTTTAACATTGAGTTTATCAGTCTTCAGGAAGAAGATCAGTCAAAAGGCGTTCGGGTGAACGACCCGAATAATCCCGGTCGCACTTATCTGAGTGGAAAAGGATTGAAGTGTCCGCCAAATCTTCTTGAACCGTATGCTTCGGAATTGGCTGACGTACGCAAAGAGTCCGACGAACAGGTGAAAATGATGTGCGGTAAACTGAATGAAGCGCTTGCGTCGTACAATGCAGGTTTTCAACTTGATTTCGACCAAATTAAAAAGGATTTGACAAAAGGTTCTGTTCGAGAACGTCATTTGGCAAAAGCTTTGCGTATTGCTGTTTATAATCATTTGAACAATCGGGAAACTGCTATCACATCATTTTTCGAAAGTCTGTTCGGCGGCAAAACGCTGAAATCAAATATAGAAAATCATGCTGCCGTTGAAAATGAAATCCGCGGAAACCTCCTGAAAGCAGGCGGTGCGGCTTTTGTTCCCGAAGACCCGAATGCCTTTCTACCTATGGAAAAGGTTCGTCAAATCATCCTTGCGGCAGGTGGTATCCCTACTTATCCTTTCCTTGCCGATGATGCCAAAGGCGGATTTACCGATTTTGAACAAGATATTGTACAAACAGCGGAGATACTGAAACAGCGCGGCATTTATTCCGTAGAATTCATAACAACTCGCAACAGCGTGGAAGTTTTGGAGAAATACGCCGGATACTTGTACGATAATGGCTTTGTTGTCACTTTCGGTTCCGAACACAATACTCCCGCCATGGAACCTGTCGAACTTTTTGCTCGCGGTGGCAAACCACTGACCGCTAAGTTGAAACAAATCAATTATGAAGGCGTGTGTATTGTCGCTGCCCATCAAGAACTTATCCGTAACGGTAAAACAGGATATGTTAATGCTTCGGGCTTGGCGGATATTTCGAAAAGAGATGAGTATATTCGGTTGGGAAATGAAGTGATTCGGAAAGTGATTGGAGAGTTTTAACTGAAAATTTGAAGATACAATAATATAAAATGAAAGAAATCGAACAACTAATTGCCATTTCTCGCATGTATGGCTGCGATAGTCGTTATGTCATTGCCGGAGGCGGGAATACATCATACAAAAACGATGAAACGTTGTGGGTGAAAGCCAGCGGAAGCGCTTTGGCGACGATTACCGAAAACGGTTTTGCCGTGCTCGACCGGAAGAAACTAAATGTTATTTCGGAGAAAACATACAGCAACGACACCGCCATTCGCGAAGAGGAAGTGAAAAACGATCTTGCTGTCGCTTGTTTGACGAAAGACCGCCGCCCGTCGGTCGAAACATCCATGCACAACGCTATGAAAGCCGGTTTTGTCGTACATCTGCATCCGACAGTTGTCAACGGCTTGATGTGCGGACAGAACGCAGCAACCGAAACAGCGCGTTTGTTTGGCGACGAAGCGGTTTACATTCCATATACCGATCCGGGTTATACGCTTTTCAAAGAAGTAGAAAACAAGATTGTGGCTTACCGCAAAGCTTATGGAAAAGAACCTTCTGTTTTGTTGCTTCAAAATCATGGAATCTTTGTTGGCGCCGACAGCATCGAAGAAGTGGAAGCTATTTATACACGAGTAATTAGAACAATCGAACAGGCTGCATCCGTATCTTTGGAAACGGAATCGGTGGATATTCCCGACTGTGCGCAGGAAATTATTCCCGCTATTCGGATGATGCTCGGCAAACAAGGACTTAAAACCTTGAAAATACGTAACAACCGGCGGATTGCAGGATTTGCTTCCTCCGAAAAAGAGTTTGCAAAAGTTTCCGTGCCTTTCTCGCCCGACGTTATTGTGTATTGTAAATCGAAATACATCTATATAGACGCCGGAATTGAAAATCCCGACGCTCTGCTCGCTGAAGCCGGAAAAGCCATCGAAGGATACGTCCGTGAGAATGGATACACGCCGAAAGTTATGCTGATAAAAGGTATCGGATTGGTTGCCGTTGGCGACAATGCCGCCGGATGCGACACCATTCTCGACGTTTACGAAGACATGATGAAAATAGCCGAAATCGCACAATCTTTCGGAGGAGAACATCCGATGACACGGGCGCAGATTGATTTTATCGACAATTGGGAAGTTGAGAACTACCGCCGCAAAGTGAGCGCCGGCGCAGCATCCGGACGGGTCGAAAACAAGACAATTATCGTAACCGGCGCAGCGCAGGGTTTCGGCGAAGGTATTGCCCGTTGCCTGATAAAAGAAGGTGCAAATATCGTAGTGGCTGACCTGAATGAAACGGTTGGCGTCGCTACGGCTGAAAGTCTCAATAGTGAAGCCAAAAGTAACCGCGCAATTTTTATCAAAACAAATGTGTCGGACGCGGAAAGCCTTCGCCGACTGATTCACGAAACAGTCTGTCATTTCGGCGGTCTCGACGTATTTATCAGTAATGCCGGCGTGTTGCGGGCGGGCGGATTGGAAGAAATGACGCCCGAAACATTCGAGTTTGTGACGAAAATCAACTACAACGCTTACTTTTACTGCACTCAAGCAGCTTCGCGAGTCATGAAGTTGCAGAACAAATATGCGCCCGGAAACTACGGAGACATCATCCAGATAAATTCCAAATCCGGTTTACGCGGGTCTAAAGCGAATTTTGCTTATGCCGGCGGAAAATTCGGCGGCATCGGGCTTACTCAGTCGTTCGCATTGGAATTGGCGCCGTTCGGAATAAAGGTTAACGCTATCTGTCCGGGTAATTTCTACGAAGGACCCTTGTGGTCAAATCCCGAAAACGGATTGTTTTTACAGTATCTCCAAGCCGGTAAAGTGCCCGGTGCAAAAACAATCGAAGATGTCCGCCGGTTTTACATGAACCAAGTGCCGATGCGAAAAGGCACAAGTCCGGAGGATGTTACCAAAGCGGCGTTATACCTGATAGAGCAGACTTGCGAAACGGGGCAGGCGATTCCGGTTACGGGGGGGCAGGTGATGTTGAATTGAGAATTAGGAATT
>JAITPV010000139.1 GCA_031289275.1 Tannerella sp. | reverse complement strand
CGGAATTTTCGAGATCCGCACGTTTCATATACACGGGAATATAATCCCAGTTGCTTGAATCCCAGTTCCAGAAAGAGGTGTTCAGAAGCACGATTCCCATCAAAAGAAAGGCGCCGGCGAAAAAGTATAATTTCGTTTTCATTCGGATACGGGTTTGTTTTTTTGATTTTAATGCTACAAATGTACATGAAAATCTTCAGACGTGGCACGTAATATAAAAAAATCTGCGGAGATCAAAACCGCTGATGGACAATTCGGATGAAACGAAAATCAAAAAACAAGGGGTTGCAACCCCTTGTCAAGAGTTCACAACATGAGTTCCACAACTCAGGAGACACAACAGACATAACGTTGTTTTATTTTTTACGGTCGGTAGTAAAAAAAATAACTTCTGCCGTAAAAGCAGAAGTTATCGGATTCTTAAAACAAATGCATATTACTTTTTCGGTAATGCTTCTTTTAATACTAATTGACGTCCTTCAAAATCCGTTTCATTCAATCCGGAGATAGCTTCCCTGGCTTCGTCGTCATTCGGCATTTCTGCGAATGCATAGCCTTTGGAACGACCCGTATCACGATCCTTGATTACTTTAATGGAATCGACGTCGCCATACTCTTCCAATACTCCTCTCAAATTGTCTTCTCGAACTCGATAGTTCAAATTACCAATGTAAATGTTCATAAAATAAAAAAAATAAAATTGTTACTAATTGAAAGCAAGAAAAAACCGGAAGTTCGTAACATTGAAAGATAAATCCACGCTATCGGAAGAAATAAAAGACAATTGTTAGTTCCATTCGAAATATATAACTCCTTTCAGCGTGCAAAGAAATGGATAAAATCTGAATAAACAAGGATTGTAGGAGAAATTTATCATTTATTGTAGATAATCATGTGATTTATATTTGCGAGATTGAAATTATAACTCTAATTTTGTCGGTTCAAATTTTCGGACTAAGCACTAATATTTAATATAGATCAGTAATAATGAACATTTCACATGAGAATAATGATGCCACAAGCGGCATTATTAAATTAGAAATTGAGGAGAATGATTACGAAGCGCAGGTAGAAAAAAATTTGCGCCAGTATCGTCAGAAAGCAACCGTACCCGGATTCCGCAAAGGAATGGTTCCGATGGGTATAATCAAAAAAATGTACGGAAAGTACGTTTTGGCCGAAGAAATAAACAATATTGTTTCGGAAAAATTGTCCGGATACATCCGCGACAATGATATAAAGATAATCGGTCAGCCGATACCTGCCAGAAAGGAAGAACAGCCGGTTGATTTCGAAACGAAGAAAAGTTTCGAGATATGTTTTGACATCGCCCTGTATCCGGACATCAACGTCAATTTGACAAAACAGGATAAATTGACCTACTATCAAGTCAGTGTAGATGACGAAATGCTGAATAAGCAAATCAATGCTTATCGCAAAAATTCCGGCACGTATGACGCTGTCGACGACATTGAAGCCACAGACATGGTCAAAGGCGTTGTCGTTGAGTTGGAAGACGGAAACATCAAAGAAGAAGGAATCCTGGTAGAAAATGCCGTTTTGATGCCTGCCTATATAAAGGATGAAAAAGAACAGGCGAAGTTCATCGGCGCCAAATTGGGCGACGTGATTGTATTCAACGTGCAGGAAGCCTATCAGGGTGCAGCCGCGGAGATAGCCTCTTTTCTGAGCATAGACAAAGAGACGGTCGCAGACATTACGAGCGATTTTCGTTTTGAAGTGAAGGAGATCACACGTCACAAAGAGGCTGAACTGAATCAGAAATTGTTTGACGAACTGTTTGGCAAAGACAATGTAACGAGCGAAGAAACATTCAGGGAAAAGGTAAAAGACCTGCTAATCGAACAACTCCAGCCGCAAAGCGAATACAAATTTTTGATGGATATACGCACCCTGTTGATCCAAAAAGCCGGAGCCGTTCAGTTTGCCGACGACATCCTGAAACGCGGGTTAGCAGCGACAAACGAAAACTCTACGCCGGAAATAGTCGAAAAAAACTATCCCCAAATGCTGGAAGACCTGAAATTCAATTTGGTCTCAAGTCAAATCATCGAAGCCAATAACCTGAAACCCGAAGAGGCAGACCTCGAAAATTATGCCAAACAACTGGCGAAATCGCAGTTGGCACAATACGGCATGTATTTCGTGCCGGAAGAGACGCTGGCCGGTTATGCGAAAGATGTATTGAAAAACGCAGAATCTGTGGAGAATATAGTAAACCGCGTTACCGAACAAAAATTGATGACATGGGTGAAAGAAAAGACGGATGTAACGACAAAAGAAGTCTCTTTGGAAGAATTTGAAAAATTATTCGCCTGATTCGTTTGTTCCTTTTAGAAATTTATTTATAACTTTGTTTTCCCGAAGAACGGGAAGGAATAGGCGTTCCCTTGTATCAAACGGGAAAATTATAGACATTATTTAAAACGTAAGCACATGAATGATTTTGAAAAATATGCGACTAAGCATTTGGGTATGAACCATACGACGCTGGAAAGTTACATGAATATCACCAGCAACTGGATCTCGCCGACCATTATTGAAGAACGCCAGTTGAACGTAGCCCAAATGGACGTATTTTCGCGGTTGATGATGGACCGGATTATATTTTTAGGAACGCAGATTGATGAATACACGGCCAATGTGATTCAGGCGCAACTGCTTTACTTGGACTCAAGCGATCCGGGCAAGGACATTTCAATCTATATCAACTCACCCGGCGGATCCGTATACGCCGGATTGGGGATATACGATACCATGCAATTTATCGGAAGTAAAGTGTCGACGATCTGTACGGGGATTGCCGCTTCGATGGCCTCTGTTTTATTAGTAGCCGGAGAAAAAGGCAAACGTTTCGGCCTGAAACATGCACGAGTGATGATCCACCAGCCGCTGGGAGGTATGCAGGGACAGGCCTCGGACATGGAAATTACCGTACGCCAGATTATTAAGGTGAAAGAAGAATTATATACGATCCTTTCCGAACATTCCGGCAAACCGTATGAGCAGATAGAAAAAGACAGTGACCGCGATTATTGGATGAGCGCCACGGAAGCAAAAGAATACGGAATGATTGATGAAGTAATGATACGGAAATAAGAATGGAACTATGACAAAAATAGGTGAATCATGTGTTTTTTGCGGAAAAAAACGAACGGCAGTCCGTCTGTTGATTACCGGACTTTCCGGAGCCATTTGTGATGAATGCGCCCAACAGGCATACAACATTGTTGCAGAAAATACCACAAAAGCAGGAGCGCACTCTTTCTTGCCGAACAAGAAAGAATTGCCGAAGCCGGCGGACATCAAAGCGTTTTTAGACCAGTATGTCATTGGTCAGGACGAAGCGAAACGTTATCTGTCGGTTTCCGTTTATAATCATTACAAACGGCTGATTCAGAAAGTAACAACAGATGATGTAGAGATCGAAAAATCCAACATCATTATGGTTGGCGCAACCGGTACGGGCAAAACCTTGCTGGCGCGTACCATTGCCAAAAAACTGCATGTGCCGTTCAGTATTGTGGATGCAACCGTATTGACGGAAGCCGGCTATGTGGGCGAAGACATCGAAAGCATCCTGACCCGTTTGTTGCAAGCGGCCGACTATGACGTGGAAGCTGCGCAACGGGGCATCGTGTTTATTGATGAGATAGACAAGATTGCCCGCAAAGGGGATAACCCGTCCATCACACGCGACGTAAGCGGGGAAGGCGTTCAACAAGGATTGCTGAAATTGCTGGAAGGCGCGGTTGTGAATGTGCCGCCCCAAGGCGGACGCAAACATCCCGAACAACGGATGATCCCGGTAGACACACGCAACATCCTCTTTATTTGCGGCGGAGCATTCGACGGCATTGAGAAAAAAATCGCCCAACGGCTGAATACCCGCGTTGTAGGCTATGTGGCAAGCAAAGATACCTCTGTCGTCGACCGCGAAAACATGTTGAAATACATTACGCCCACCGATCTGAAATCATTCGGCATGATTCCTGAAATAATCGGTCGTTTGCCGATCCTGACCTATCTGAAGCCATTGGATCGTACGGCGCTCCGCCGGATCTTGACGGAACCCAAAAATTCGATCATCAAACAATACGTCAAACTGTTTGAAATGGATCAGATCACACTCTCTTTTGACGAAGAAGTCTATGAATACGTAGTAGACAAAGCGGTCGAACTTAAATTAGGAGCGCGCGGACTCCGCTCGATCGTCGAGGCTATCATGATGGATGCCATGTATCAGATGCCATCCGGAAATACAAAAAAACTGTCTGTTACATTGGATTATGCGAAAGATAAATTTGAAGGAGCAGATATAAACCGGTTACAAATAGCATAATATTAAAGAGTATGGTCTAATTATGACAAAGAAGAAGGAGCATAATATAACGGAAGCCTTAAAATTTCATTTCGGTTTCGATAAGTTCAAGGGAAATCAAAAAGCCATTGTTACAAACGTGCTTGCCGGAAAAGATACCCTTGTGTTGATGCCGACCGGCGGAGGGAAATCACTGTGTTATCAATTACCCTCACTGGTTATGCAAGGAACGGCATTAGTGATTTCACCCCTAATCGCATTGATGAAAAATCAGGTGGACGCCATGCGTAACTTCAGCGAAGAAGACGGTATCGCTCATTTTATCAATTCATCGTTGAACAAAGCGGCCATTGATATGGTGAAACAAGATATTTTATCCGGCCGGACAAAATTATTATATGTAGCGCCCGAATCATTGACAAAAGAAGAGAATGTAGAATTTCTGCGACAAGTGAACATTTCGTTTTATGCCGTAGACGAGGCGCATTGCATTTCGGAATGGGGACACGACTTCCGCCCGGAATATCGACGAATCCGTCCGATTATCAATGAAATAGGAAAGCGTCCGCTGATAGCGTTGACGGCTACGGCTACACCCAAAGTGCAACACGACATACAGAAAAACCTGGGAATGATGGACGCAACGGTTTTCAAATCCTCCTTCAACCGGCCGAACCTTTATTACGAAGTTCGTTCGAAAGGTGTTGATATAGACCGCGAAATCATCAAGTATATCAAAAACAACGAAGGCAAATCCGGCATTGTCTACTGCCTGAGCCGCAAGAAGGTAGAGGATTTTACCAACATCTTGTGCGCCAATGGCATCAAGGCGTTGGCCTATCATGCCGGAATGGAATCGCAGTTGCGCTCGACGAATCAGGACGCTTTCCTGATGGAGGAAACGGACGTGATTGTTGCAACGATCGCATTTGGCATGGGAATCGACAAACCGGATGTGCGTTATGTCATCCATTACGATATTCCCAAAAGTCTGGAAGGATATTATCAGGAAACCGGTCGCGCCGGGCGTGATGGAGGCGAGGGGCGTTGCATTGCCTTCTATGCCAATAAAGACCTGCAAAAACTGGAAAAATTCCTGCAAGGAAAACCAATCGTTGAGCAAGAAATAGGCAGGCAACTGCTGCTTGAAACAGCCGCCTATTCCGAAACAGCCGTATGCCGCCGGAAAGTATTGCTCCATTATTTCGGGGAAAATTATACGGAAGATAATTGCGGGAATTGCGATAATTGTCTGAATCCCAAGAAGCTGTTCGAGTCGAAAGAGTTATTGCTGACCGTACTGGAAGCGATTGAGGTATTGAAAGAAAAATATAAAACCGATTACATCATCCACTTGTTGATGGGAGTTGAAACGTCGGATATATTATCGTATAAACACAATGAACTGGAGGTTTTCGGATCCGGTCAGGACGAAAATGAAAAAATCTGGAATGCCGTGATTCGTCAGGCGCAGATTGCCGGTTATTTGGCCAAAGACATTGAAAATTACGGGTTGTTGAAGATTACCCCCAAGGGAAAAGCCTTCATAAAAAAGCCTGTTTCTTTCAAAATCGTGAAAGATAATGAATTTGACGACGACGAGAATCATGAAACGCCGTTACGCGGTGGTGGTTCCTGCGCGGTAGATCCGGCATTGTACTCCATAATGAAGGATTTACGCAAAAAACTCTCCAAGCAGATGGAAGTGCCGCCCTTCGTTATTTTCCAGGACCCTTCCCTGGAAGCTATGGCGACAACGTATCCGGTGACGCTGGAAGAATTACAGAATATTCCGGGCGTTGGCGCCGGGAAAGCGAAACGTTACGGCCCCGAATTTGTAACGATCATCAAAAAATACGTAGAAGAAAACGAAATAGAGCGTCCCGAAGACTTGCGCGTCCGCACCGTTGCCAATAAATCCAAACTCAAGGTGTGGATTGTGCAAAGCATTGACCGCAAGGTTGCCTTAGACGATATAGCAGTCTCCAAAGGGCTTGAATTTAATGAATTGTTAGACGAGATTGAAGCCATTGTCTATTCGGGAACGCGGATTAATATTGATTATTTTATCAACGAAGCCATGGATGAAGATCATATTGCAGATATTTACGACTATTTCAATGAATCGGAAACCGATGGTTTGGAAAAAGCCATTAAAGAATTGGGGAGTGAATATACGGAAGAAGAAATTCGTTTGATCCGTATTAAATTCCTGTCCGAATTGGCAAATTGATTTTTTGGGGCAACTATATAATAAAACCCTTATTTGTGTGTTATATAACGTGGATGAGACTCATATTTATAATAAACTAAGAAATGAAAGGAATGAAAAAGATTTTTGTATTTGTAATTTTAGGATTTAATTTTTATTTTGCTTATTCACAAGAGAAAAAAGATCCTGTAGTAATGACTGTTGCCGGAAAAGAAATCCCGCTTTCGGAGTTTCTTTTTCTCGCACAAAAGGATAGTAGCGTAGATCTTTTGAATAAGAAATCGTTGGAAAACTATGTGACGCTGTTTAAAAATTTCAAACTGAAAGTAACGGAAGCCGAATCTTTGGGAATTCACAAATCACGCGCGTTTGAAGATGAACTGGCTAATTACAGTGCACAACTGAAAGCCAGTTATCTCTCGGACAAAGAAGGAGAAACGAAGGCCTTGCGCGAAGTGTATGAAAAAAACAAAGATATATTATCGGTCAGTCACATTCTGTTCCTCATGCCCCCTCAAACCGTCTCGAAAGATACGGTAGCCTTTTATAACAAGGCCTATGAAGCGTATCAACAAATCATGGCGGGAGAAGATTTTACTGCGGTGGGACAAGCGTTGGCCGCAGATGAAAAATCGGGTGTTATCTATGAAAACCTCGATTACCTGTATCCGCTGCAAACATTGAAAGCCTTTGAGGATGTGGCCTATTCCCTGCCGATAGGGGTCGTTTCGTCGCCGGTACGTACTGCCAAGGGATTTCATCTGATGCGGGTAAACAAGAAGATTACGAACCCCGGAAAAATACAGGTTGCACACATATTGATCGTTCCACCTCCCGAAGAGAGCGGACTTGACGAAGACGAGCGAAATAAATTATTTATGGACCGGATAAATGAGGTATACGAAAAAGCAAAAAGCGGAGAAGATTTTGCCACGCTGGCAAAAACCTATTCTTCGGACGACAAATCCGGTCCCAATGGTGGCCTATTGCCGTCTTTTGGTTTGGGAGATATGGTGAAACCCTTTGAACAAGCTGCTTTTACATTAATGATTCCGGGCGAAATCGCAGAACCGGTGCGTACCCGTTACGGATACCATATCATCAAACTGTTGAACCGGAAAGAACGTGTGCCTTTTGAAGAAATGGAACGCGGAATATATATGACGATGAAACAGGGAGAACGGAATTTTGACTTGTATAAAAGTTTTGACGAGCGTGAAAAGAAAAAGTACGGCTACGTTTTTTATCAGGAGGCCTACGATGATTTGCAACGTCTTTGCGACGATTATTTTCCGACCGATACCGCCTTTTATGATCAGGCAAGCAAATTGACGAAAACCCTGATGCACCTGAACGGAATAGATTTTCCGCAAAATGAATTTGCCGAATATCTCAATCGTTACCCGTTTTCGACAAAAACATACTCCGGCGATTTCCTGAGTGAAGTATATCGTCTGTTTATTCGCGACATAGTCACGGAATTGGATAAAAGAGGTATAGAAGAACAACATCCGGAATTTCACCAGTTGGTGAAAGAATATCACGATGGCATTTTGTTGTTTGAGGTAAGCAACAACCGGGTATGGGATAAACCGTTGGAAGATCAGGCACGCCTGGAAGAAGAATGGATTAAAGAATTGAATGAAAAGTTTGAAACCGAGGTTAACCGGAAAGTATTGAAGAATATCAGGAAATATATCAATCCCATTTCCAAAAAGTAAATTAACCGGAAATGACGCGAACAATCGTTTTCTTCTTTGTCGCCGTGTGTTTGCTGAATGCTTGTCGGCCGACAGTGACTAAAAATGCGGAAGTATTGGTAGAGGTAAACGCATTTTCGTTAACCCGGAGCGAAGTGGAAAAACTTATTCCGGAGGGAACGCCACATGCAGACAGTCTCTTGATGGCCGAAAGTTATGTCAAGAAATGGGTAAAAGACATTTTGACTTTTGACGCGGCCAAGCGGAATATAGGAAATAACGAAGAAGATATCGACCGTTTGGTAGAAGAATACCGGCGCTCATTACTCAGGCATCGTTATCAGGAACATCTGATTCGGAGCCGTTTGTCCGCCGAAATTTCCGAAGAAGAGAAAATAAATTACTATCAGGAAAACGCGAAAAAATTCGTGTTGAATAATCATCTGATCAAGGGATTGTTTTTAAAAGTTCCGGCCGATACGCCCGGACTGGACGAGATGCGGAAAAAATATCGCTCGAATGACCGGAATGTGGTGGAAGACATTGAGAAATTCAGTATTCAAAACGCCGTCATTTACGACTATTTTTATGACCGGTGGGTAGATTTTGACGAAATTCTGGACAAAATGCCGGTTCAACTTCCGAATACGGCACAGCATCTGAAAACAAAGCAATCGGTAGAAGTCACAGACAGTGTGTACTGTTATCTGCTGAACATTTCCGAATACGTGCTTTCCGGGAGTACAGCCCCTTACGAATATGTGATTCCTCAAATCCAGGAATTGATCATTAACAAAAGAAAAGTGGATTTTCTGAAAGAGATTGAAGAAGAACTTTACCGGAATGCAGTCCGGAAAGGACAGGTGAAATTTTATACAAATCAAGAATAAAGCGTAAAACAAAATGAAGCAAGCATGGATATTCTTTTTATGGGCCTGTAGCCTGGGCATTGCCGCAGGACAGGATAATGTGGTGGACGAAATTGTATGGATTGTAGGCGACGAAGCCATTCTGCGTTCGGATGTAGAATCGCAACGGCTGTACATGCAAAACGAAGGCCGGCGGTTCGAAGGAGACCCTTACTGTATCATTCCCGAACAAATCGCCATCCAGAAGTTATACCTGAATCAGGCCAAAATCGACAGTATAGATGTAGAAGAAGGTCAGGTGATCCGCACCGTAGACCAGTGGATAAACACTGTGACCAACCAGATTGGCACAAGAGAAAAATTGGAAGAATATTTCAATAAAAAATTGTCGCAAATCAAGGAAGAACGTAAAACAATAGTACGTGAGCAACAGATTGTGATGAAGATGCAGCAGCATTTAGTGGGCGACATCAAGTTAACGCCGTCGGAAGTGCGTCACTATTACCGGAACATATCGCAGGATAGCCTGCCGATGATTCCTGCCACCGTCGAAGTGCAAATCATCACCCTGGAACCGAAAATCCCTTTTGAAGAAACGGACGCCATCAAAGAACGTCTGCGAGACTTTACGGAACAGGTCAATAGCGGGAAAATGGAATTTTCGACCCTGGCGCTGATGTATTCCGAAGACCCCGGATCGGCCGCGCACGGTGGGGAAATGGGGTTTACGGGCAAAACCAGCCTGTTGCCCGAATTTGCCAATGTGGCATTCAATCTGACCGATCCCAAAAGAGTGTCCAACATTGTGGAAACAGAATATGGCTTTCATATCATTCAATTGATCGAAAAACGGGGAGACCGTATTAATTGCCGCCATATTTTGTTGCGTCCCAAGGTGTCGGACAAGGAACTCAATGAGGCTTCCGTCCGTATGGATTCGCTCTATACGGATATCATGGCCAACAAATTGTCGTTTGAAGAAGCGGCCACCTATCTTTCTTACGATAAGGATACGCGGAATAATAAAGGATTGATGGTTAATCAGAACTATGAAGGCCCTCATGCCGGAACGCCCAAATTTGAAATGGAAGAACTGCCCCAGGATGTGGGCAAAGTAGTAGACCTGATGCAGGTAGGCGAAATATCCAAACCTTTCCGCATGATCACAGAAAAGCAGAAAGAAGTGATTGCCATTGTTAAACTGCGAACAAGAACAGGAAGCCATAAAGCCAATCTGGCGGATGATTATCAAGCGCTGAAAACGCTGGTCGAAGATCGTAAAAGAGAAGATGTACTGCGTGAATGGATCACCAAGAAACAAAAAACAACCTATGTCCGTATTGCAGAAGGATGGCGTGGTTGCGACTTCCAGTATTCCGGCTGGGTGAGAGAATAATGACTGTCCCCAAGTCTGTACATCTGCTTGTTTGGTTGCTTGTTTCCGTAGGCCGGGTATTTTCGCAGCAACCGAACGAAACGGTTCCTGCCCCGACGAAAGTCTATTTGGAACATGCGGACATGCAGGCGTTTGACAAGAACATAAACGCCGACATGCAGGTGTTTACCGGGAATGTATGTTTCCGTCACGACAGTTCGTTCATGTATTGCGACAGCGCGTATTTCTACGAACAAAGCAGTTCGCTGGAAGCCTTCGGAACGGTACGCATGGAACAGGGGGATACGCTGTTTGTCTATGGCAATTACCTTTTCTATGACGGCAACACACAATTAGCCAGGGTGCGCGAAAACGTGCGGATGGAAAATATCCAGTCGGACAGTTCGATTGTGACGCTTTTCACCGACAGCCTGAATTACGACCGGGCAGCCAACCTCGGATATTATTTCGAGGGAGGCATGATTGTTGACGCGCAAAATGAACTGTCTTCCCGCTACGGACGCTATTCCCCCGGAACGAAACAAGCCGTTTTCAATGACGACGTACAACTTGAAAATCCGGATTTCACCTTGTTTTCGGACACCCTGCATTACTATACCGATACGAAAATCGCCGTCATATTAGGCCCTTCGGTGATTGTCTCGGACAGCGGAACCGTCCACACTTCGAGAGGCTGGTATAACACGGCCGAAAACAAATCCCTGCTTATGGACCGTTCGCAAATCCTTTCGGGGAATAAGATTTTGACAGGAGATTCCATTCTCTACAACCGGGATACCGGCATCGGAGAGGCCTTCGGGAACATCGTCATGCAGGATACGGCGCAGAAAGTCATCCTCGAAGGGCAATACGGCTACTCCGAAGAAAAAACGGAATACGCCTATGCAACCGACAGCGCCCGCTGCATGGAATATTCGCAGGGAGACACCTTATACGCCCATGCCGACAAGTTTGAAGTGATACCCATCGATTCGACCGCCCACGAGATCAAAGCCTGGTATAACGTCCGTTTCTACCGGAAGGATATACAGGGCGTTTGCGATTCCATGCAATTCAACACCAAAGATTCCATCCTGTACATGTATACCGATCCGGTGTTATGGAACGAACAATACCAGCTTTCCGGCGATACGATCCTGGTGTATATGAAGGACAGCACGATTGATTACGTGCACGTCATCCGGTATGCCTTTGCCATCCAGCAGTTGGACTCTTCCTCCTATAACCAGTTGAAAGGAAATGACCTGAAAGCCTGGTTCGAGGGAGGCGCCGTGTATTTGATTGAGATGGACGGCAGTGTGGAGACGATTTATTATCCTGTGGAAGACGACGGAACGATGGTGGGAATGAATGAATCCAAAAGCAGCCACCTCCGGATTTGGTTGAAAGAAAATAAAATGGAAAGACTGATTGTCTGGCCGGAGCCTCAGATGAAGTTGACGCCGGTACCCGACCTTCAGCCGGAACAAAAAACGCTGAAAGGATTCTATTGGTACGATTACCTGCGCCCACGAGACAAAGACGATATTTACCGGGTGGCCAAACGTAAAACGGAAGATGTGCCCCAGAGGCGGTCGGGCAGATTTCAATGAAGGTGAATTGAGAACGGGATATTTTTTATCACGCGAAAGTGATATTTTTTGCGAAAAAGACGAGTTGAGGCGAAAAAAAATGATTCTTTATTTTATCTTTGTAGTGTTTAAATCATTCGAATATGAGATACTTTAATATAGCAGGCCCTTGCGATAAGGCAGAGCATTATATGATAGACGCTTCCACCCGTTTGAAAGGTGTAGAGCAGTTGATTGAGATGCGGCAATATTTTGTGATTCACGCGGCGCGCCAGAGCGGGAAGACTACCTATTTGCAGGATTTGACAAACCGGTTGAACGCCGCAGGGAAGTATTATGCGCTGTATTGCTCGTTAGAAAGCGTACAAAACATAATAGACCCGAAAGATGGGATACCGGCTGTTGTACGGAGTGTGCAATTCTTCATAAAACACTCTAAATTGCCCAATGCGGAAAATTTTGCCTCGAACGCTAACTATGACGATTATAACAATGTTTTGTGTTCATTGCTGAGCGATTATTGTGCATCGTTGGACAAACCCGTGGTCATTTTCTTTGACGAGGCCGATTGTTTAAGCGAAAACACTTTGATTTCATTTTTGAGGCAACTGAGAATAGGATACAATATGCGCAGCATGATGCCTTTTGTTCATTCATTAGCCTTGGTGGGTATGCGTAATATCCGCGATTTCAAAGTCAAAATTCGTCCCGATAGCGAATCGCCGGGCAGCGCCAGCCCGTTCAATATCGTTACGGAGTCTTTTACCCTGAAAAATTTCACCAAAGAAGAAATCACCCAACTCTATCGGCAACATATGGATGATACGGGACAGAAGTTTGAAGAAGATGCCATTGAGTTGGTTTGGGAGCAGACGCAGGGGCAGCCCTGGTTAGTGAATGCGATTGCCCGCGAAGTGATTCAAAAAATGTTACAGTTGGATTACACCCAGCCTGTTACTGCCGCAATGGTCAAGGAGGCGATCCGGACCATTATCCTTAATCGCCCGACACATATCGACAGCCTGCTTGAGCGACTGAATGAAAACCGGGTACGCCGTGTGATAGAACCTGTGATTTTGGGAAATAGCTTTATAAACAAGGAATCGGACGATTTCCTTTATACTCGGGATTTGGGGTTGATTCGTGTCGTCAATTCGGTAGTGGAGCCGGCCAATCCGATTTACGCGGAAGTAATTATCCGTAAACTGTCTTCGTTCACCCAGGAAGAGTTGCAAGACGCGAAGTACCCCTATCAAATGCCCCGTTATCTGCAAGCCGGACAGATTGACATGGATTATCTGATGCGCGATTTCCAGCAGTTCTGGCGCGAAAACAGTGAGATATGGCTGGAACGTTACGAATACAAGGAAGCCGCTCCCCACTTGATTCTGATGGCCTTCCTTCAACGTGTCATCAACGGCGGCGGACAGATTATCCGCGAAATGGCGGCAGGAACGGGCCGGCTCGACATTTGTATCGTGTATGAAAACCGGAAATACCCGATCGAACTCAAACTGTGGCGGGGAGAAAAATCCCTGCAAGAGGGTCTCCATCAAACCGCCCGTTACATGGACACTTACGGCAGCGCCGAAGGCTGGCTCGCCCTCTTCAACCGCAGTACTGACGCCTCATGGGAAGATAAAATCTATCTGCGAAAAGAAGCGGTCGACGGAAAAACAGTTACGATCGTGGGACTTTAATCACCCCCAATAAACTTGTTATGCCGGACTATCTACTTCTCGTAATCTTGGCGGCGGGCATCGGGCTATTGCTGTTTCTGGTGCTGAAGCTCAAGGTGCAGGCTTTTATTTCGCTTCTCGTTACGGCCATATTCCTTGGATTGG
>JAITPV010000122.1 GCA_031289275.1 Tannerella sp. | reverse complement strand
TAAACCACCCATTTTGTCTTTTTTTCCCCCGGTTAGAAACGTGGAAGAGCAGCATGAAGCAGCGACAATTTCATCCCAGCCTCGTCATTGCGGGCTTGACCCGCAATCGCCCATACAACCGATAGACTTGGCGCAGTGACGGTAGCTGTGCTGAGAAAGGACATCCATCCCAACACGACTCTTTGCGGATATAAATCCGGTTCTTCTCGGGTGTATATCAAATTGTCGTATTTGACAAGAACCCCTAAATCTCCTAAAGGGGACTTTGGTGATTCGGCGAAAGTCTCCTTTAAGGGATCAGGGGCAGAGGGGTGAGGAAGGGGGCGCAGTGACGAGTGCGATAATTTGAAATGCACCCCTGTAAAAGCGGGTTAAAATTTCCATTGCATCATCAGGTTTACATCCGTCCGGTTGGGGCCGTTAATGGTTTCCAGACCGCTTCCGATGGTCTCTTCCGCAAAGGCATGCGTCCATCCGAGTTTGACCGATACGGACAGCTTTTCCATCAGGAAATAGCGAACGACGGCCGACACGCGCGTTCCTTTTCCATACAAAAAAGGCGTATTATACACATACGGCAGTTTTTTCTCATAGGAACTGAAGCGGCTATAATAATCGTCCGTCCGGAAGCCGGCCAGATAAAGATCGGCCTGCAAGGGAATCCGGGACGGTTTCCAGGCTGCGCTTTGCGACACGATCCAACCCCGGCTTTCCAGCCCCTGTTCTTCCAGATAGACCGAGGCCTCGGCCGCCGTGCGCAACAGCAGTTCTTTCAACGGGCTGTACGTCGCCTGCCACCGGATACGGTGCTGGTTGTAGGGCAATACCACTACTTCCGGCTGATCTTCGACGCTGAGGTTCGACTCCTTTTGCCGGTGGCGGTAACGGAGATACATCGAAAACCGGTTCATTTGCGAATACTCCGCCTGCGCCATGTATTCAAAGCCCGAAGAAGGGGCGTCCACACCGTATTTCAGCCAGGGAAAACGGAAAAAATCCGCATAACCGGAGAGTTTCCAGTGTGCCGCCGGCGTCAACTGCATACCCAAGTACAAGCCCTGCTCATTCTGCACGGTTGTATTTTGTGCAAAAGCATTTCCATAATACGCATGGTAGTCACGCGCATAGGAACGATACAGGATCAATCCGGAAATATACGAAGCCGGCGTCCATTGCAGGGCATTCAGCGTCGCCCATGCGCCGTTTTTGGAAATCGCCGTTTCGCCGAACAATTTCATTTGTTTGTTTTTAAACAAGTAATCCACACTGACATTGGCATTTTGCGTTCCACGGAAATAGAACCGGTTATAAAGCGCCGGTTCCGGTTCCACCGCCAGATTCCCGTACCGATAGGTCAACGCCGTCAGGCCGATGACGACCTGTGGCGTTGCATAGCGGATATTTCCGCCATACGTCTGCGCCGTCACCTCCCGATTCTTTTCCCGGTCGCTCGCCAAACGGTGTAATCCGTCGGTCTTGAACGACGTAATATAAGTATCATTGACCGTGGCATCCAATTGCCGGGAAGAATAAAAAAGGCTCATATCCCACACCTTCCATCGCACCGTAGAGGCTACTCCCCGGAAAAAATCCGTCTCGTTCGTTGAATAATGCCGCCGGAAGCCATGAGTGCGTCGTTCCGCCTGCGTTAAGAAGGCGCTCCGCCCGGGCATGAAATCATGGCTCAGCGCCAGGCCTTGTCCGAACGAAACTTTATAATCGCCGACAACCAGCGTTTTCAGCCAACCCATATCCCGCAGCAACACATGGACGGAATAATAATCATACCCTTTATGGTAACGGTTCCAGAAAGGTTCTCCCGCGTCTTTTTCGGCGACGAAGCCGGCCTGCACACGTTCGTCGAACGTGTATGAATAACGAATCGCATGGTAAAACGGTTCTCCCAGATATTTTCGGTTCGGGTACTGTTGCAGAATACTGTCCGGCTGAGGCAGGTATCCCTGTTTTTTCTGCACGCTGCGGTCGTAGCGCATCACCCATTCGTTCGAGCCGTATTTCAGCATGTTCCGGAGGGTAAGCGGTCGCCGGGAGTCGGTTTCGCCCGCATAAACAAACGGTGTCAACAGTTCGATGACAGACCAGTCCAGCGCCTCGATATTTTTCAACTCATAGATCGTCGCCATGTTGCCGTAACGTTGCCGGTAGGCGATGATGGCGTCGATCTGCGCGTCGGACAGGAAGGGTAGCCGGCGAAAGCCTTCCGCATCCGTGGTGTTCAGGTTCAGCGGATGTTCCGTCAGATAGGACATATCGGCATACAACGTTTCTTTCTGTTCTTCGTTGTCCAGGTCTTCCGACAGCTCTTCGATGTATTCTACCCATTTATCGACCGGCTGAATCGTTTGACCGGCCGCATGATAACGGCATAGCAACAAACTTGTGAACAATATTACCGAAAATCGGTTTATGGTATGGCTTTTGATGATCTTTGTTTTTAAAAGGTATAGGCCATTCCCACTCCGCTACTTAGCCCCAATACCGGGTGATAAATCAGGACAATGTCGGTGGTTAGCCCGGCCAAAAGATATCCGAAGCCCAACGACGGACAGAAAGGCGATGTCCTTACTCCGGCACGGAAATGGAAATGGGTGTAGGGAAGGTATTCCATTCCCAGAGAAGCCTTCCACGGCGTCTCTTTGTCATGCGCTGCGCCACCGGTTATCAACAGCGTGTTTATCACCTGCCAATTCATACCCATCTCTATCGAATAGGGGGCGATCAACTCACTCCTGCCATTTTCGCCGTTCAATGAAAAGGAAGGAATGTTGACCAGGGACATGGTTATCAACCAGTTCTCGACAGGGCGAAACGTGGCGCCGATGTCCGTAGACAGGCGCGACATGTCCGCCTCAAACAATTCCGATTGCAATAACACATACTGCACGCTTACGCCCAAGCTCCAGTATGCGTTCAGCCGTTTCCCCGTCGAAAAACGGAACAGGCTTTCACGGTATTCATCGTAACCGAAAGACGCCACATGTAAACCGACAGGAAGGATTTCGTTCGGGAAGCAAAAACCACCGCTGATGGTAGCCAGTTCTTGCATGGCATAGCGGTTGTAATAATCGACGCGCAGTTCTTTCCGCTCCTTCAAAGCCAGTAAGGCCGGATTCAAAAGCGGAGTATGCGTCGCGCCATTCCCGCCCATACTCAGTGCGCGGGCGTCAGGCGCACGAACGTTATCACGCGCCTCGGCAAGCATACAACCGACCGTCAATAAAAAACAAAGAAACTTCCCCCTTTTCATAAGCATGGTATTTAAACAGTGAACAGTGGAATCCACTGTTCACTGTTCACTTCATTGTTCACGGATATTCGATCCGATAATCGCCCGAGCCTATTTCATACACGGTGAAACCGTCTTTTGTCTCAAGGAACTTAACCCCTTCCGCCAGTGCAAAATTTGCACCCTCTTCCGTAATGCCGTCCTTGTCGGCCGTCGGGACATAGACAATGGCGGACGTATTGCCGGGGATGGAAATATGCCAGTGGGTACGGTTGTCTTTCTTTATCCGCTCGCTACCTATCCGCCCGTGCGCCGACTGATAATAAGCCTTGACCTCGTTCAGCCCGTCGACGTACGGTTTCATCTCGATTTGCTTGAATCCGGCGCTGCCCGGTGCGTTTTTGATGCCGGCGAGGTTTTCGTAGTACCAGACGATCAGGTCGCCCAGCAACATGACGTGGTTGGCGGAATTCATGGCCGGGTCTGCCGTGTTGCCGTTCCAGAGTTCCCAGATGGTGGTGGCTCCGTTCTCAATCATATATCCCCAACTCGGATAGGTGCGGTTGGTGGCGATTTTCATGGCGATGTCCGGGCGTCCGTATTCGGTAAGTCCGCGCATCAGCCACTGGATGCCGACCAGACCGGTGCTTACATGGCCGTTAAATTCGCCCATCGTTTTGTCGACGATGTTTGCGAAAACCGCTTCTCCGTATTCGTCGGGCGTCATGCCGTAACACAGCGGCAGGAGGTTGGCCGTAACGGTATTGTTGCCGTATTGCTTCGTCGTCCGGTTGAAATACTTTTTATTGAAGGCGTTTTTGACGACTTCGGCTTCCAGGGCGAAGGCCGTGGCGTCGTCCGGCTTGTCGAGCAGTACGGCAAACCGTTCCAGCAGATGCAGCATCCGGTAATAAAACGTGGTGCTCAGGACGGCGCCGTCGGTTTTGCGCGCCGGGTCTTGGGAGTGAATCAATTCCGGCGATTCGGGCGGCATGCACCAGTCGCCGTAGGTGTCCTTGATCAGAATGTGATTTACCAGATATTTCTCGCGCATGTAGTCGATCCATTTTTTCATGGAATCGTAATGTTTGGAGAGGGGTTCCTTGTTGCCGTATTGTTCGTACAGCATGTTGGCGATAATCACGTAGGCGCCGGGCCAGGTCATGTTGTCCGAATAGATGCTCCAGTAATTGGGCGCTACGTCGGGGATGCTGCCGTCTTCGCGCTGCGCCTGTTCGATATCGTCCAGCCATTTGGCATACAGCAACTGGTTGTTAAAGATAAAACTTTCGCCATGCGAACCGACCGCCCGGTCGCCCAGCCAGCCCATCCGTTCGTCGCGCTGCGGACAGTCGGTCGGCATGCCGCGGTAATTGCCCCGTATGCCCCAGTACGCATTCCTGTATATCTGATTGATGGTACTGTCGGAGCAGAGAAACGTCCCGGTCATTTCCATTTCGTCATAAACCACCCGACCTTCAAAGTCATTGACGGTGGGCGTACCCGGGAATCCGACGATTTCCACAAAACGGAACCCGTGGTAGGTAAACGACGGCTCCCACGCTTCCGCCGCGCCTCCTTTGAGGATGTACTTGTCGGTCACTAAGGCGCCGCGCAGATTGTCGGTGTAGATGGAACCGTCGTCTTTCACGAGTTCGGAGAAGCGCAGTTGCACCTCGTCGCCCGCCTTGCCGTTAACGTTCATCCGCAGCCAGCCGACCATGTTCTGCCCCATGTCGAGGATGTAGACGCCGGGTTGTAGCTCTTTGATGCCGACAGGCCGGATAGTCTCCATGACCTTGATGTTCCGGTTCAGTTGCGCTTCCGGCACGCCGCCCGGCGCTTCTACATGTTCGGCCTGCGCCCAGGCAGCGGCGTCGTAGCCGCTTCGGTTCCAGCCGACCAGTTCCATGCGCGCGTCGTATTCCTCGCCGTCGAACTCGTTATTGGCGCGTATAGGGCCTTCGGCGGTCACTTGCCACGAGTCGTCGCTGACGACCGTCTGCGTGCTGCCGTCCGCATAAGTGATTTCCAGTTGAAGGATCATTTTCGGAAATCCGAAATGACGGTTGCCCGGCTGCCTCATGCCGAAGAAGCGTCCGTTGCCCAGGACGACGCCGATGGCATTGGCGCCGGCCGTGATCTTGTCGGTCACATCGAAGGTGTTGTATTTGACGGTCTTTGAATAGTCCGTCGGCGTGGGCGCCAAGACCTGTTCGCCGATCTTGGCGGCGTTGATGTAGGCTTCATAAAGTCCCAGGCCGGAGATGTACATGCAGGCATTCTTTATTTTCTTTTTTTCCGTCCGAAATTCCTTTCTGAAATAGCGTGCCGCCAGCCTTGTCCGGCCTTCCGGGACGTCCTGGGGAGCGTATTTGTCCCATCCCGTCCACTGCGCTTTCCAGTCGGAGGGTTGCATAAGCCCTGTCGTCCACACCGCCGGTTCGCTCCATTCGGTGTCGCCCCGGTTGGTGGTCACTTTCACTTTCCAGAAACATCCCGCCCGGCTTGTCAACGCAACGCCGCCGTAAGGGATGTGGATGGATTCGTCGGATTGCACCGGCTTGGAATCCCACAAATCGCCTTCGCCGGCATTGAGTTTCTCCGGCGAGGAGGCAACGAGGATGTGGTATCCGGTTTGCCGGACATTCCGGAGGTCGGAAGCAATTTCCCAACTCAGCCGGGGCGCCGTCCGGTCAATCCCTAACGGATTGTACAGTCCTTCACAAAGCAGGTGACGAACTTCTATCGCCGCTTTTTCTACCGCTGCTTTTTGATCGCAAGCCGTCAACAACAGTCCTGCGATGAAACATAAACAGATTACTTTTTTTATCATGTTAAAAATTTATTTTGATTGCGATTAATGAATATAAAAGACAAAGAACGGGAAAAATATAATCATCTGAAAATATTCGGGAAACTTTTTTCTTCGTATTCAAAAATTCAATGATTCAAAATTCAATGCGCCATTCGGGGCTACCGTGACGACACAGCCAAAGTCCCCTTTAGGGGATTTAGGGGCAGGAGATTTAGGGGTAAAAAAGAGCGTAACGCAACGGAGGCACGGAGAATAACGCCGTCCATTCGGCTTTGCAATCCGAATGGACGGAATATAAGGATTTGCAATCACGAGTGTTCGGAAGATAAAATCAGTCATAAGGTATGCGGTTATTGAAAAACATAAATTTATAGAGGTTGAGTTTTGGCGTTTTTTTTTCAACCGGTTTTAAAAAACAGGTCGGGGCTACCACCACAGAAAATGACAATGAGCTGCAGGATCATGTCATTGAGTTCCATACCGAACCGCCTTTTAGCCGTCATGACTCTTGAAAGCATATAATAAATTAATTATCAATACCCTAATGTTTTTTTGTTGATAAGTAGCCTTTTTTTGCAAGCCCGACACCCGACTTATCAACACCCCTCAAATTATTAAATAAGGTTTGACGGTTTGATCTTTTTTTGATGCGAAAATCTTCCGAACACTCGTGATTGAGAATTAACAGGATACGGAAAAAATCAGAGATTGGGAATTTTATACCATATTTCCCGTACCTTTGCAAGCAAATTCAAAAAGATGAAACGAATTGCAGGAATTATCGGTTGTATACTGCTGTCCATAGCTGTGCTACGGGCGGAAACCCTTGTTGAAATCAAGACCAATGTGGGGACGATGAAAGTGAAATTGTATGACGATGTGCCCAATCACGTGCGTGTCTTTACGGCGAAAGTACGGCAGGGACAATTCAATGGCACCTTGTTTACACGTGTCATTTCCGGATTTATGATACAGGGCGGTTCTTCCGACTCAAAAAATGCGCCGCCGGGAGCGCGTACCGGTTTCGGAGACCGCAATTCCGAAATCCTGCCGGAAGTTAGTCACACGTATTTTCACAAGAAAGGCGTTCTGGCGGCTCCCCGGCAGGACATCAGCATCAATCCGAAACGGAAATCGGACATGTCGCAATTCTTTATTGTACAGGGAAAAATATATCGTTCCGGCGAATTGGATACGCTGGAATTGGCCGCAAACCAAAAAGCCCGCAAGAAGGCGTTGGACGAATTTTACTATCCCGTAAAAACCGAAATGGATTCGCTCAGAAATACGGATAAGAAAACCTTTAATCAACGGATTACCGCGATCAACGCCCAAATTGACTCGGTCGTACGCGCCACTCCGGGACATCTGATTTTTACGCCGGAACAGCGCGAAGCCTATACAACCATCGGCGGATGCCCGCATCTGGACGGACAATATACCATCTTCGGCGAACTGACGGAAGGCTTCGAGGTGCTGGATGCCATTGCCAACCAACCGAAAGATGCTTACGACCGGCCGAAAAAAGACATTCGCATCCTCTCGATACAAGTCATACCCTAAAACAGGGTTGTCACAAGGAGTTTACTATTTCCCATTGCCGTTCAAAAAAGAGAATACGCTGTTTCTCATTGGCCAGGGTGATTAAGGTGGAGGTTTTTATCACCGACTGAATCCAACTTCTCATTTTTTCAAAAGTATCTTCATTCATCGAAGTGACCGATGTCAAAAGAAACGCCTTTATCAAACTGAATTTAATGTTTTTCGTTCGCATGTACGAATAGGACGTGAGAATGTCCAAATCGGAAACATAGATATATACAATATTTCCCGTTTCTTTAAAAGTGCCGTTGACGGTTAGATTTTTCAGGTAATCAAGAAATTGAAACAGCTCCTTTTTTACTTTTTGTATATCCTCTGCGTCCATCAACCGGATATTGCTGAAATAGTTAACATCCTTGATGACGTGTTCACACAAATGGTTGTCAAATATGTAGCGTGTTTTTTTGATGTTTTTGGCCAGCAAATATTGTTCCTTCAGCCCGTTTCGTATAATATCGGGCACGGTAAACTCATGAAAGGGCTTCACTTGGTTATCATTATAATAATGGTAATACCACTTGAAAACAGTCAGTTTACTCAAATACTCAAACCGGGGGAATAGATCCTGGGGCAAGATGTTTGATATCACGACCATTTCCGCATCATCATCGCTTATAATGGATTTCATGAAATGAATGAACGTATCTATCATCATCAAATCCTCTTTATGCGGATTCACAAAATCCGGCAATATTAATTGGAACGGTTTGCTTTTCTGAACTTCAATACCAATAATGGTATCCAGCGATATTTCCAGATGTTTGGTTATTACGGCTATTTCATGAAATGTAAACGGCACTTCACCCCGTAATCTCCGGTACACAGCTTCTTTTTCAATTAGCAAGATATCGACAAGCGTATTGACCAATTTTGAATTTTGAGGAATCCTTTTCCTGATTTCCTTCAGCAAGGCATTATAAATATTGTCATGAACCATCTTCATCCGAATAAAAAATTGAGTAAACAAAATTAGTAATGATTTTTGATTATCATGCACTTCACAATGATAATGTTTTTTAAACAATCTAAGAAAACTTATTTTTCGCACCGATTTCGCAAAAAAACCGTACATTTGTCACTCTGTCGACAAGAAAAAAATCGACAACCGCGTTTATTTATGGATTATACAAAAACACAATGGGAAGAGTATTAGTGATTGGAGCCGGCGGAGTCAGCACGGTAGCCGTAAAAAAAATGGCGATGAACAACCTTGTTTTCACCGACCTCATGCTGGCAAGCCGGACGAAAAGCAAATGTGATAAAATTGTCGCCCATATTACCAATATACCGGTTCGGACAGAACAGGTTAATGCCGACCGAATCGACGAACTGTTAGTTCTGTTCCGGCGGTTTCATCCGGATTTGGTAGTGAATCTCGCATTGCCCTATCAGGATTTGTCTATCATGGACGCTTGTTTATCCTTTGGCGTGAGTTATCTGGATACGGCTAATTACGAGCCGATTCATGAGGCAAAATACGAATATAGCTGGCAATGGGCTTACAGGGATCGTTTCGAAAAGGCCGGCCTGACCGCAATCCTGGGTTGTGGATTTGATCCGGGTGTGACGGGCATTTTCACTGCGTATGCCGCCAAACATCATTTTGACGAACTGCAATACCTTGATATTGTCGACTGCAATGCCGGCGACCATCACAAGGCCTTTGCCACGAATTTCAATCCCGAAATCAACATTCGCGAAATCACCCAGAAGGGGCGTTACTACGAAGACGGCGAATGGCGCGAAACCGAACCGCTGTCTGTTCATCAACCCATCCACTACCCGAACATCGGCCCGCGGGAATCGTATCTGATGTATCACGAAGAACTGGAAAGTCTGACAAAAAACTTTCCGACACTCCGGCGCGCCCGTTTCTGGATGACCTTCGGACAGGAATATCTGACGCATCTGCGCGTCATGCAGAACATCGGCATGACAAGTATCCGGCCTGTATTGTTCAACGGTGTAGAGATTGTTCCGATTCAGTTCCTGAAGGCCGTATTGCCCGATCCGGGCGAACTGGGCGAGCATTATACCGGCGAGACGTCCATCGGTTGCCGGATCCGCGGACTGAAAAACGGGAAAGAACAGACCTACTACGTCTACAATAATTGCAGTCATCAGGCGGCGTACAGAGAGACCGGCGCACAGGGCGTGAGTTATACCACCGGCGTGCCGGCCATGATCGGCGCCAAGATGTTCCTGCAAGGTATCTGGAACAAGCCGGGCGTATGGAACGTGGAAGAACTGGACCCCGATCCGTTCATGAAGGAATTGAATGAACAGGGGCTGCCGTGGCACGAAGTATTCAATGAGGAACCGGAATTATCATAATAGTATCAATTATGGCCATACAAACAGGAGACCCGGCTCCCGAACTATTAGGGCGGGATCAAAACGGAAAAGAAGTCCGGCTAAGCGACTTCAAGGGTAAAAAACTGGCGCTTTATTTTTATCCGAAAGATAACACGAGCGGTTGTACGGCGGAAGCATGCAGCTTGCGCGACGGTTATGGCGACCTGCAAAAGGCCGGTTACGAGGTGCTCGGCGTAAGCAAGGACAGCGCCGGGTCGCATCAGCGTTTCATTGAACAGCACAACCTGCCCTTCAACCTGATTGCCGATACGGAGGCCAAGTTGCAGGAACACTTCGGCGTGTGGGCAGAAAAAAGCATGTACGGACGCAAATACATGGGCACGCTTCGTACCACTTTCCTTATCGGCGAGGACGGCGTTGTGGACGACATCATCGCCCCCGGGGAAGTGAAGACAAAAGACCATGCCAATCAAATACTCAAGAAATAAGCATCATGTCGTCAATAGAAGAACAGCAAAAAGTCAGGCAAAAATATTACGCCGAGGCGATCCGCTATATGAATAATGCGAAAGAGACTCTGCAAAAAGCCGGCAAGGAAGATAATTATTTCAGTGACAGGAAATACGTGCGCACGGCTTGCGGCACGGCCTATCATGGAGTACTCATTGCATTGGATACGTATCTGCTGCTTCGAGGCGTGGGAAAAACGAAAGGGCGCAAGTCGATTGAGTTTTATTGCGAAAACCTGAGCAAGATCGACAAGAAATTGCTGAAACAGGTAAACAGCGCCTACGAAATCCTGCATTTATTCGGTTACTACGATGGGGCATTAGATGCACGTGTCATAAAAATAGGTTTTGACGAAGCCTATGAAATCATCGAGCGTATAAAACCAACCGGCGATGATCACAAAGAATCAATAATTAATAATTAACAAACAGCTATTATGTCAAAAGAAGAAAGCAAAAAAAGTCCGGAAGAAACCGGCACATCCGCCGCAAATGCGGATAAGTTGAAAGCGCTCCGCGCCACTATGGACAAAATTGAAAAGAGCTACGGAAAAGGCTCCATCATGAAGTTGGGTGACAGTAAGATCGAAGATATCGACGTCATCCCGACCGGTTCCATTGCGCTGAACGTGGCATTGGGCGTTGGCGGATACCCCCGCGGACGTGTCATTGAAATCTACGGCCCGGAATCATCCGGCAAGACGACACTGGCCATTCATGCCATCGCCGAGGCGCAGAAAGCCGGTGGTATCGCCGCCTTTATTGATGCCGAACATGCGTTCGACCGTTTTTACGCCGGGAAACTGGGCGTCGACATCGAAAATCTTTGGATATCGCAGCCCGACAACGGCGAACAGGCATTGGAGATTGCCGAGCAACTGATCCGTTCGTCGGCCGTAGACATTGTCGTGATTGACTCCGTGGCGGCGCTGACGCCGAAAGCCGAAATAGAAGGTGACATGGGCGACAGCAAGATGGGGTTGCAGGCACGTCTCATGTCGCAAGCCTTGCGCAAGTTGACAGCCACGATCAGCAAGACCCATACGACCTGCATCTTCATCAACCAGTTGCGCGACAAGATCGGCATGGTGTTCGGCAATCCCGAGACGACCACCGGCGGCAATGCCTTGAAGTTTTATGCCTCTGTCCGTATAGACATTCGCGGCATCGGCAAGATAAAAGACGGCGAAGACGTCAAAGGAAATCAGGTGCGCGTCAAAGTTGTGAAAAACAAAGTAGCGCCTCCGTTTCGCAAGGCGGAATTTGATTTGATGTTCGGCGAAGGCATTTCACACTCCGGAGAAATCATTGATTTGGGGGTGGAATTGAATATTGTCAAAAAAAGCGGCGCCTGGTTCAGCTATGGAGATACCAAGCTCGGACAGGGTCGCGACGCGGCCAAACAGTGTGTCAGCGACAATCCGGAACTGGCCGAAGAGTTGGAAACGCTGATTTTTCAAGCCTTAAAAAAGAAAGCCTGAAAACGAAGTTCGAATAGAAACCTCCTTCCGGTCGTTGCATAAAGATACGCCTGCGTTCACAATGTCTGAACGCAGGCGTTCATGTGTCTGTAAGCAGGCTTCATGAATGTCATATCCTCCTGATCGTTGCATAAGAAAACGCCTGTGTTCACAATATCCGAACGCAAGCGTTTATGATTTCTGTAAGTTGGCTTCATGAATATCATGAGCAAGTTTTCATGAATATCATGAAGCAGGCTTCATGGATATCATGAAGCAGGCTTCATGGATGTTATGAAGCAGGCTTCATGGGTGTCATGAAGCCTGCTTCAGGGATGTCATGAAGGAAACCTCCTTCATGACATCCCTTATAAGTCCGGGGAAAACGGTTCAATACCGGTAATGTTCCGCTTTGTAAGGCCCTTCGACCGGCACGCCGATATAGCCGGCCTGTTCCTGCGACAGCACAGTCAGTTTGACGCCGATACGTTCGAGATGCAGGCGGGCGACTTCTTCGTCCAACTGCTTCGGAAGGCGATAAACACCCACTTGGTAGTCTTTTTGCCACAGGTCGATCTGCGCCAGCGTCTGGTTGGTAAAGGAATTGCTCATCACGAACGAGGGATGGCCGGTAGCGCAACCCAGGTTCACCAAACGCCCCTCGGCCAGCAAGAAGATCGACCGTCCGTCGGGGAAAGTATACTTGTCTACCTGAGGTTTGATGTTCGTGTGTTGGATACCCGTGAAGCCGACCAGTTTTTCTACCTGGATTTCGTTGTCAAAATGGCCGATGTTGCATACAATGGCCTGGTCGCGCATGACCTTCATGTGGTCGATGGTAATGATGTCCCGGTTGCCGGTGGTGGTGACAAAGACGTTGCCTTCCTTTACGGCTTCTTCCATGACGGTCACTTCAAAGCCTTCCATCGCAGCCTGCAAGGCACAGATCGGGTCGATCTCCGTGACAATCACACGGGCGCCATAGGAGCGCATCGAATGGGCACAGCCTTTCCCCACGTCGCCATAACCGGCAACGACGACCACCTTGCCGGCAATCATTACGTCGGTCGCCCGTTTGATGCCGTCGGCCAGCGATTCGCGGCAACCGTACAGGTTATCGAATTTCGACTTCGTCACGGAATCGTTCACATTGATGGCGGGCACAAGCAGTTCGCCGCGTTCCATCATTTGATATAACCGGTGAACGCCGGTCGTCGTTTCTTCCGAAATACCTTTCATTCCGGCCAGCATCCGGCTCCAGCGTTGCGGGTCTTCGTCCAGGATTTGTTTCAGCGTATCCAGAATGACTTGTTCTTCGTGATTGTGGCCTTGCCGGCGGATGGATTCCGGATCCTTTTCGGCCTTGTATCCCCAGTGAAACAGCAGCGAGGCGTCTCCCCCGTCGTCTACGATCAGGTTGGGGCCTTGTCCTTCCGGAAACCGCAATGCCTGATCCGTACACCACCAATATTCCTCCAGGCTCTCGCCTTTCCAGGCAAACACCGGCACGCCTGCCGCTGCAATAGCCGCCGCGGCATGGTCTTGCGTCGAGAAGATGTTACAACTGGCCCAGCGCACATCGGCGCCAAGATGCACCAAGGTTTCGATCAATACGGCCGTTTGGATGGTCATATGCAACGAACCGGTGATACGCGCCCCTTTCAGCGGTTGCTGTCCGGCATATTTCGTGCGTAATGCCATGAGTCCGGGCATTTCGTGCTCGGCAATTTCGATCTCTTTGCGTCCAAAATCCGCTAACCGGAGATCTGCCACTTTATAGGGTAATTGATTTGAAAATAAGTATGACATAAAATCTGATATTTTGTTTATATGGAGCGCAAAGATAGGAAAAACAATTCTGATTCTTTGAATCCGTTTGCATCGTTTGCAGCAAAATCGTATTTTTGCCGTCGAAATGGAAAAAACAATCAACGGAGGTGAATTAGGAACAATCATCCTTCGCAGTCATCCGCGGGCGCAGCATTATTCATTGCGCGTCAAGGACGGACAGGTGATAGGAACCCTTCCTTCGTGGGGTAACGAACGCGATATGCGCGCTTTCATAGAGGACAAGCGGGAACGCCTGACCCACATGCTTCAAAAGAATCCGGAGCGACCGGTATGGAACGAAGCGACGGATTTGCAGACGCATACTTTCCGGGTGCATATATTCCGGGTGCCACGGTCTCATTTTTACAAGACTTTAAAAGACGGTGTGTTGCATATGGCTTGTCCGGAAGAAACGAATTTTGAAGACCAGCGGATTCAGCTGTTGCTTCAGTCGCTGTTTGAAGAAACGCTCCGTCACGAAGCGATACGCACGCTCCCCCCTCGTCTGGAAGCCCTTGCCCTGCGGCATTCGTTTCATTATGCGGGCGTGACCGTCCGGAAGACCCAAACACGGTGGGGCAGTTGTTCGTCGCAAAAACAGATCAGCCTCTCCCTGTCGCTGATGCTTTTGCCCGAACATCTGATGGATTATATCCTTTTGCATGAATTGTGCCATACGGTCGAGATGAATCACGGCGAACGGTTCTGGCAACTGATGGACAGCGTTACTTGCGGCCGGTCGCAGGTGCTCCGCCAGGAATTAAAGCATCACCGGATGCTTTGAAAGACGCCGCGTTCAAACCCCGAACGCGGCGCTTTTCGCTACTGCAACTTCACCCCCCGGAGGACTTTGGGCGTGCCGCTGTACGGATAAATCCTGAAAAAATAGAGGCCGGCCGGTAGCGATTGCGTAGAAATGACCTTGTCCGGATTTTCCACCCGCAGACACTGTTTGCCGTCTGCGGCATACACTTCCACCCGTGCAATGCGGTCTACCCCCTTTATCTCTACCTGAGCGCCAAAGCTCCCCGGATACAGGGCTATCCCGGCGTCTCCCACATCCATATTGCCTACGGGCGAAATAACGTCTGTGGAAGCGCTTGGCGTTCCCTCATCGTTGCCGAACAGGGCAGCTATCTGATAGGAATTGGTTACTAACGGGTTCAAATCCACATATCGCCGGGGAGAAGTAGCGACGGTTGCCAGTTTCGCCTGATTACGATAAATAACGTAACCCGTAATTTCAGGAAAAGCGACCGGCTCAAAACTGTATAGCGACACTTTGTCGGATGAAAGGGAGGCCGAGCGTATGCGCAGGTGATTACTCCCGGCGTTTGAAACGATGGGTTGCTGCTGTACGCCGGCATGAATCTCCGTCGGTAAATCCCCCTCGTCCGAAGTGACTGTGGCTGCCACAAAAAAGTTCATGTCTAAATTCTTGTCCGCCTCGTTTTCGTCATAAAGCGAAAACCAGGTTTCGGCATCCGAGGAATAGACATCCCCTTTTCCCCGGATAGCAGGGCCTGCGTCACATGCCGCCGGATATTCACTTTCCCGGCCGGAAGATTGGGCTGCGTAAATAGACACGATCAAATCCTGTGTGCCGTCAATGACAAAAGGTGTTGTTAACGGGACGGTGAGGGTGGTTTCGACGACCTGACTGACGACTTTCTGGTCGTAAATCCGGTTTCCCTGGACAATATGAATTTCATATGTGTTGTTCCTTATCGGCATGAATCTCACGGAGGAAAGGGTCTTTCGGTGGAATGACCGAATCTCATCTTTCGTCCATAATTGCCCGAAATAAAACGGTGTATTATCATCCATACCGACTTGGTACATCACACGGGCGCCTCCCCAGTAAATGGTTTGCTCATAGAGGGGCGGATCCCAGAGCACGGCGATCTTCCGTGAAACCGTATGCACGGCCGAAACGTTGACCGGCGCTTTGTATTCGGGAATGACAAGGGTGGCATGGACGGGTCCGGATTCCCGGTCTCCCGTATAAACGGCCGAGACGCTGTACGTATGCACATCTGCGGTCGGCGCTTCGTCCGTGTAGGATTGCGCCATTGTTTCACCTATTTTTATGTCATTGTCGTAGATACGGTATTTAAGCGGACTTTCGGATGACGGGATGTCCCATGTCAACCGTGCGATTTTATGCTGATAGGACACACTCAAGTGGACGGGCGCCACCATTTCTCCGGCATGATAACGGCCGTTCAAGGTTTCTGCTCCGGAATCGACAGGATCAAGCCACCGAGCCATCGGGGATTTATATTTGTCCCAATGATAACTCAATTTGCCGTACAGATTAAGGCCGTTGGGATAGTAACAGGAAGAATTTCCTCCGGTCAGGGTGCCGACCACTAATTGGTTTTCATTGAACAGCGGTGAGCCGGAAGAGCCTTTCTCCGAGACGCCGTGGCCGTTCAGGGTTTCGTCAAAAATAGCATTCCAATGGGCATTCGTATCGCCGGTAGTGTTATCGTCTGCTCTGAACGTGTAGGATATAGCCGGATCCCTGAATGTGGAAATCTTGGTGTAGTCTCCCGCCGGACAATGAATCCCCACGCCGGAGTACGCCGGTTTGTCCCTTCTGTCCCATCCGTTATAGTATACATTATACTCTTCGGGGATCGCCATATCTATCCGCAGAAGTAATCCGTCGGATTCTTTATGGGTCGCGGTCGAAGCTATTCTTGTGCAGCCGGTCATTGTTTTGTTGGGCATCAGTGCGGACTGATTGCTGCATTCGCTGAACTCATACTGGAAATAGAACATCCATTGTTTCATCTCTTCTTCGGTCGCGTCGACGGCGCCGTCCGACGAGCAGTGTTGCGCCGTAAGGATATACGGCGTCAAGTCCTGCGCCGTATTATTAAGCAGGGAAGCCGAACAGAGATAGCTTTTGCTGTTCACCCGCTGAACCGTGCGACAGACCCCCTTTTTCTGGCGCTGCCACATATCGCCTTCTTCGCAATTAATATTGACCTCGCAGGAAGCGGAGGCGCGTAAGGAAACGGTGTTTTCGCGGACGGTCAAGTGATTGTATCCGTATCCGACGGCTTCGATTTTAAGGCGTAACGTAGCGTCGTCCGGCGAAGCGACATATTCCAGCGTCAGTTCGTCGCCGGCCACAAACTCGGTGGCGAAACGTCCGCCGGAGGGATAGGTGCGATGCGTATAGGCGCCCAGCACCTGTGTCTTTTCCGCATTGTAGATAAAAAGTTTCCCGCCTTCCGGGATATGAAAATCCGAGTAATAGAGCATCAGTGCAAGAGCGCCTTCTGCCCGGAGATTCAGTTGCCAGATTCTTTCGCCGTCCGGAAGCGTGCTCCAGGCGCCTGCATTTTCCGGATCGAGTGCAACATCAATCAGGGTAGCCACTGCCGGCGGTGCGCCCTGGGCAGCCTGCCACGCATCAACTTGCTTCAGGTCGTCTACGTGAAAGGTAACGGGAACGTGTTCCGTCTCCAGGGCGCTACGCACGGTTATCCCGTTCCGGAAGCTGGGAGGAAGTCCCCCTTCGCTAATCTGTGCATATACGTGTATTACCTGAAAAACAAGCAGGCCTATGAAACCGATTGTTCGTTTGAAAATAGTCCGTTTACTGTTCATTGTCGAATATTTTTGCTTTTGAAGCACGTTTGTTGGCAAAGGTAGGCGATTTTTTGAAAACAGATCGTGTGATTCCGCAAAAGAACGGAATTATTGGGTGTACAGCGATTCGTTGGAAACAACAAAAGAGCGCCCGTCCGTTTGCGAGGAAGGAAGCATTCCGGCATGATAAAAAAATAGTTGATTTTACGCATGTTATGTTGACGGAATGACTTCACTTCACTCGTAGAACGGGTTTTTGTTCCGGAAAGAGAATCAATACAATTCTTCCCCATTTTTGAGATGAAAATCAATAAGCCCCGGTATGGACGATTCTTTTATCATGTCAACTTGAGCGCCAAATTCATGCGCGATGCCCTTCAGGACTTCCGCATAGGCATAGGCGCCCGAGCCGACAAATCGTATTCGGTATTCTTTGTAATTATACTGGCAGATGTTGCGCGTAAAAAATTCGCGCAGATTCCGGAGCAGCATGTTATAAACATATTTATTATCCAGATAATTGGCCAGAAAACGGGATACAACGGCCAGAAAACGGCTCGGGGAAGGATCATTGTAGATGGCTCCCATTATTTCATCCGCATTGATGCCGAATTTCTCATAGAAACTATTCGCTAACTCGGCCGGCGCCAGGTCTTTCAGCAAATCCGCCAGAAACATTTTGCCAAAGACGGCTTCGCTCCCTTCGTCGCCTAAAATATATCCGGCCGGACTTACATTCTTGAGAATCGTCTCGCCGTTATACAAACAGGAATTTGATCCCGTTCCCATGATACAGGCAATACCCGTATCGCGTTTGAAGAGACCACGGGCGGCTGCCAGCAGGTCGCTTTCGACGTGGACGATGGTTTTAAACTGGGCAATCAAAGAAGATTTGACTATATCTCTCTTTTCTTCACTCGCGCACCCGGCACCATAAAAATGGATGCGGTTTATCTTTCTCCTGAAATAGACTTCCGGCAGGTTGAGCCTGATGCTCCGGCTGATTTCTTTTCGGGTTTGAAAATAGGGATTGATCCCTTCCGTAAATACCCTCTGTATGAGGCGATCTCCTTCAACCAAGGCCCATTCTGTCCTCGTGGAAGTGCTTTCTGCAATAAGTTTCATTATTATGGCAATTTATATTTTCTGCAAATATAAATTATTTTAATCAGATAAAGCAACTTTCAACACAAATTTATGCGTCCATCGCATAATATCTTTAAATAAGTGTGCCCATAGCCTAATAATGTCGTATCTTTGCGGTTTACAAGTCAACGAAAATAGTGCATGACATTTATCAAACTAACCGAAGCGTCTTCGCTTTATAACGATTTGGAGAAAAAATCGACCCGCGAATTATTGGAAGATATGAACGCGGAAAACCGGAAAGTGATTCCGGCCGTACAAAATGCCCTCCCCCGGATAGAAGAACTGGTGGAGCGGATCGTTCCCCGGATGCAACAGGGCGGACGCTTATTCTACATTGGGGCGGGAACCAGCGGACGGTTGGGCGTACTGGATGCGTCCGAGATACCGCCGACCTTCGGCATGCCGCCGACGTGCGTGATCGGGCTGATTGCCGGAGGAGACACTGCGCTCCGGTCGCCGGTCGAAAATGCGGAAGACGACGCCGAACAGGGATGGAAAGACCTCCTTCAACATCACATCAACGCCAAAGATACGGTGGTGGGGATTGCCGCTTCGGGCGCGACGCCTTATGTGACCGGCGCTTTACGGATCGCCCGGCAACAGGGTATTCTTACGGCGGCTATTTCCAGCAATCCCGGATCGCCGATGGCGGCGGAAGCGGATATTCCCATCGAGATGATCGTCGGCCCGGAATACGTGACCGGCAGTTCGCGCATGAAATCCGGGACGGGGCAAAAACTGATTCTCAACATGATTTCTACCTCCGTCATGATTAAGCTGGGGCGCGTGAAAGGAAATAAAATGGTGAACATGCAACTTACCAACCGGAAACTCGTCGACCGCGGAGCGCGAATGCTTACCGACGAATTGCCTGTTTCCTACGAGCAGGCGCGTGCATTGCTGCTGATACACGGCTCCGTCAAGATGGCGATCGAGAAGTTCAAAGAGGCAGGCAACGCGGACGACAACGACGCTTTATGAAATCAGAATACGTGTTTATTTAGTGTTTGCTCAAAATTCTCCACGGTAAATCATCCATTCCGGCAGACCGGTGCCTAATTTACACAAGTAGATTTCCTCTCGTCAATCGACAGGGGCAAATTCACACAGGTAAGTTACCGGATAACGATTTTGCGGATAATCTCCCCGATGCGGACGATGTAATATCCCCGGGGAAGGGATACGATATATTCTTCGGACGGAGATTTGATTTCTATCTCTTTCACTTTGACGCCGACAATATTATATATCTCCAGTCGGCTTTTGGCCGGAGCGTCCGAAACGATGATATGATTGTCTGCTACATTTACGCTTGCTTTCAACGTATCACCGGTCGCAGACGGTGCATGAACGGATACGGGCGGCAATGCCTGCGACGCTTCCCGCGCCTGGGCAGGAAGAACAAACAGCCACGGGCTTCCCAGCAACAGTAGCCCTATGATCCTCATTCTTATTTGTTCTTTCAATTTCATTGATCGTTTGTATCTCATTTGCAGCCGTAAAAATACGAAAACTATTTCAATTATCGCATAAAACTTTTTTTTCGATCAGGGAGAGCCTCATTCCTTCTTCGCCGGCAATGGTTTCGGGAAAAACGGCTTGCGCTTCGGCCAGAAGCGGCGCAAGGTCTTCGTACCGGGCTGAATAATGGCCTATCACCAACTGCTTCACCTGCGCCCGAAGGGCTATTTCGGCGGCCTGCCGGGCGGTTGAATGAAAGGTTTCCTTCGCACGCGGCAAGTCCGCTTCCATAAACGTCGCTTCGTGATATAAACAATCCACCCCTTCGATCCACGGGATGATTCCGGGCGCATAGGCCGTATCCGAACAAAAAGCGTATCGCTTCGGCGATTCGGCCGGGCGCGTCAGGCGGCTGTTCGGAATCACGTCTCCTTCGGGCGTCACGTAATCCGCTCCCTGTTTGATTTCGGCCAGGGCTTTCACCGGTATCCGGTAAAAATCCGCCATCTCCCGCAGCAAATGTGGTGCGGAAGGTTTTTCGACAAAAAGATAACCGCAGGTGGGTATACGATGTTTTAAAGGTATCGAATATACGCATAGCGACCGGTCTTCCATCACCAGCGCATGTTGCCGGGGATCAATCAGGTTCAGGCGGACGGGATAGGGCATGTCCTTGCAGAAGAGGGCGAGTATGGGACGCAGGAAATCTTCCAGCGCCTGCGGGCCGTGAATCACCAGTTCCCCGCTCCGCCCCAACATGCCCAGGGTCGAAAGCATGCCCGGCAATCCGAAGCAGTGGTCTCCGTGGAGGTGGGAAATAAAGACATGATTCAGGCGGTTGAAGCGGACGTGCATCCGGCGCATCTGCAACTGGCTGCCTTCGCCGCAGTCGATCAGATAGAGCTTGTCGCGCAAGTCTACCACCTGCGACGTCGCCATGTGGCGCAGCGTGGGCGTAGCCGACCCGCAGCCCAATAATGTTACTTCAAAACGTGCCATTCGTCATACATTAATACTATATTGTTGCGCAAATTTACGAAAGTTTCTACTTTTGCAGCATGGATAAGGAGAAAAAAGAAACCCGACATGCCGCGATGCTTGCCCTGCTACTGACGTCACTGCCCTGGATCGTGCATCTGGCAAACGGATTCTTTACGCTCAGGCTGCAACGGTTTGGCCTTTATCCGACGGATTGGAAGGGGCTTGCCGGGATACTTACGCTGCCCTTTCTGCACGAAGGGGCGGATCATCTGATCTCCAACACGCCGTCTTTATTTCTGTTGATTTTCGGATTATTTCTTTTGTTCGGGAAAACGGGCTGGCGGATTCTGGCCTGCCTGTATCCGGTCAGCGGCTTGCTGACCTGGTGCATGGGACAGTCCGATTCGGTGCATATCGGCGCCAGCGGGTTGGCGTATGCGCTGGCGGCCTTTCATTTCACCAGCGGCATCATTAAGAAAGTGCCCCGGCAAATGGCGTTTGCTTTGTTGGTAGCGTTTTTATACGGCGGGTTTGTCTGGGCGTTTTTCCCGACGTTGTATAAAAACACTTCCATTTCGTGGGAAGGTCATCTTTCGGGATTACTTACCGGCCTTGCGTTCGCCTTTTATTTTCGTCGTGCAGGCCCGGAGCCGCCTGTTTATCCCTCTCTGACGGACGAGGACGAAACGCCTGAAGACGAAAATCCGTATTGGCTCCTGCCTGATGAAGAAAAGGAATAGCTTTGTGCATGAAATTATCCGAAGTTACTCGTCGATAGAGCCTCTGACAATTCCCCGTTTGGAGGATTTGATAAAATCCAGGATCAGGTTTCGTTCGATCCCCGGTTCATATTCCGTTTCGATGCAATGGAGGGCATCCGTATTGTTGAGGCCGCGCGTATAGAGCGTCCGGTAAATATCCTGAATCAGATATACCTGTCCGTTCGTAAAGCCGCGCCGACGCAAACCGACGATGTTGATGCCGCAATACACGATCGGGTCGCGTCCGATCAGCGTATAGGGCGGGATGTCTTTCCCGACGCGCGAACCGCCCTGTATCATGACATGTTTGGAGATGCGGGTGAACTGATGCACCAGCGTTCCTCCGCTGACGATGGCATAGTCGTCGATTTCCACTTCGCCGGCGATCTGGGCGGCGTTCCCGATAATCACATGGTCGCGCACGATGCAGTCGTGCGCTATGTGCGAGTAAGCCATGATCAGGCAGTCGTTTCCTACGATGGTCTTCCCTTTGGCGGCAGTACCCCGGTTGATGGTTACACATTCGCGGATGGTGGTATTGTTCCCGATTTCGACCGTGGTCTTTTCACCGGCAAACTTCAGGTCTTGCGGCACGCCGCCGATCACGGCGCCCGGAAATACCTGGCAATTATTTCCGATAAACGCACCGTCGAGGATGGACGAATGTGAATAGATGCGACAGTTATCTCCGATAACAACTTTTTCTTCAATGACGGCAAAGGGGTCAATGATGACATTCTTTCCGATTTTCGCGTCCGGATGAATGACGGCTAAGGGGGAGTGCATAATGATAATCTCTATTTGTTTTTAATGATTTGTGCCATAAATTCCGCCTCGCAGGCTATCTTTTCACCGAGGAAGACATATCCCTTCATGGTGGAAATACCCCTGCGTATGGGCGCCAGCAATTCCAGATGGAAGATCAGCGTGTCTCCGGGAACGATCTTCTGGCGAAACTTGACGCCGTCGATTTTCATGAAATAGGTCGAATAGCGTTCCGGCTCATCTACGCTGTTGAGCACGAGCAATCCGCCCGTTTGCGCCATTGCTTCCACCAGCAAGACCCCCGGCATGACCGGTTCCTGCGGGAAATGCCCCTGAAAGAAGGGTTCGTTGACGGTTACATTTTTGATTCCGACAATATGATTTTTCCCAATGTCGATGATCTTGTCCACGAGCAGGAACGGATACCGGTGCGGGAGCAGTTCCCGGATGCGGTTGATGTCCATGACGGGCGGCGTTTCCGGCTGATAGATCGGCGCCTGGACTTCGTTCAGCTTGACTTCCTTGCGAATCATCCGCGCCAGTTGGTTGTTGATCTTGTGTCCCGGACGGGTGGCAATGATATGCCCGCGTATCGGCTTCCCGATCAGCGCCAGGTCTCCTATCACGTCAATCAGTTTGTGGCGTGCCGGTTCGTTATTGTAGACGAGCGGCTTGTCGTTCACATATCCCAGTTCCTTCATATCCTTGTGCGGCAGTCCTACCTCGTCGGCCAAACGGTCTAATTCTTCCTGAGAAATCCGCTGGTCGTAAATGACGATGGCGTTATCCAGATCGCCTCCCTTGATCAGGTTGTTTTGCAGGAGCGCTTTTACTTCGCGCACAAAGACGAACGTCCGCGAGGCCGCCAGTCCGGTGGCAAACTCGCTCAGGTCGTTCAATACGGCATATTGATTGGAAAGCACCGGCGAATCATAAGAAATCAGGACGTTGACGCTGAACTTGTCGTCCGGGAGGATAATCAGCGACGAGCCGGTTTCCGCATCCGAGACTTCAATTTTATGGCGTATAATGTAATATTCTTTTGCCGCATTTTGTTCCACTAATCCGGTTTTCTCGATTTCTTCCGAGAAAAAGCGGGAACTGCCGTCGAGAATCGGAAATTCCGGCGCATCCACTTCGATCCGGCAATTATCTATTTCCCACGCATACAAAGCGGCCATTGCATGTTCGATTGTTCCGACCTGGACGCCGTTTTTAGCAATTACCGTTCCGCGTTGTGTATTTACTACATTTTCCGCCGATGCTTCAATGAGGGGTTGTCCTTCGAGGTCTGTACGTTGTATCTTATATCCGTAATTTTCGGGCGCCGGACGGAAGGTGATCCGGATATTCAGTCCGGTATGTAATCCTTTGCCTTGTAATGAAAATACGGATGCAAGCGTTTTTTGTCTTGGCATAGCTATTTATTTGTTGTTCTTTTTTAATTCACTCACTTCTTTCTCCAACCGGTTCAGGGTGCGGTATATTTCCGGCAATTTGTTGAACAGGATGTTGGAACGGAAGAAATCCTTCACGGGTATCGCCGGGCTGCCGATGATGGACTCCGGTTTGTCGATATTCCGCATGACTCCGGCCTGTCCGGCAATCTGCACCTGGTCGGCGATCCGAATGTGCCCGATCAGGCCGGCTTGTCCGCCGATCATGCAATGCTTGCCGATTTTCGTCGAACCGGCGATGCCGGCTTGCGCCGCCACGACCGTATCGCTGTCGATCTCCACATTGTGCGCTACCTGAATCAGGTTATCTAATTTCACACCCCGGCGGACAATGGTTGATTCCATCACCGCGCGGTCAATGGTAGTATTGGCGCCGACTTCCACCTCATCCTCCAGCACGACATTGCCCAACTGCGGAATCTTCCGGTAGCTCCCGTTGTCCGGCGCAAAACCGAAGCCGTCCGAACCGATCACGGCGCCGGCATGTATGATACAGTTCTGCCCGATGACGCAATCGTCGTACACCGTCACATGCGGATAGATGATCGTATGATCGCCGACGGTTACCCGGTCGCCGATGCAGGTGTGCGGATAGATAAAGCAATGTTTGCCGATCACGGATTGTTCGCCGATATAAGCCATCTCGCCGACGTAACAGTCTTCGCCGACAGTGGCCGAGGCGGCAATGAATGCGGTTGAACCGATCCCTGTCTTTTTGCTCTTGGATTGCTCCACCAAAGTCAGCAAGGCGGCTAATGCCACATAGGAATCCGGCACTTTCACCAGTGTGGCGGAAATCGCCGCCGAGGGGACAAAATTATTGTTTACCAAAACGATACTTGCTTGAGTATGGTAGATAAAATCTTCGTATTTGGGGTTAGCCAAAAAAGTAAGGGCGCCTGGTTTACCTTCTTCAATTTTTGAAAAATGGCTTACTGTTATATCCGGATTCCCTTCAATTGTCCCATTCAGGAAATTCGCTATCTGTTGAGCTGATAACTCCATGTTTGTTCCTTAGTGCGTTTTCGTTCATTCAGAAAAAAGTTCACAAAGGTGATAATAATTTTCGGATAAGCCTATCATTTAGGAATATTTTGCAGGGAATATGCCTCTTAATTTATGTAAACCCATCCGGAGACAAGCGTCCGGAAAGAGTATATATGTCTACGCACAGGTTTCAATACGCTATATAAAAGGCGGATTTGCACAAGGATGCAACCCTTAAACCACATTTCCTGTCGCCGTTTTTTATTGGAAAGCGACGGCAAGGGCGCATTTGTTCCAAAATTCCAACGGAAACGGTTCACAAAACCGGACACACTGTCCGAAATCGAACACCCCGCCGTTTCTTCTTTCATTACATAATACAAAAATCTCTGTCCGCAGCAAAGCGTCCGTTCCGGACGATTCTTTTAAGGCCGGATTCAGGAAAGAAATGCAGGAACATTTGCAGGCAGGCAACTTCTATCTGAAAAATCTTTCCGCATACACGAAGGCGGCAGAAGAGAAGGAAAGAATGTTCGGCTTGAAAAAACAGATCCTGTTTTTGTTTCAGATGGCCTGCGCGGAGATTGCCGGATTTTGCGAAGGGCGAAAACGGCTGGAAAAATGCTTTCAGCAATTGCGGAAAGGGCAAAATCAACCGGAAAAATGCTTTTCAGCAATTGCGGAAAGGGCAAAATCGACCGGAAAAATGCTTTCAGCAATTGCGGAAAGGACAAAATCAACCGGAAAAATGCTTTCAGCAATTGCGGAAAGGGCAAAATCGATCGGAAAAATGCTTTCAGCAATTGCGGAAAGGACAAAATCAACCGGAAAAATGCTTTCAAAATTTTTTGGAAGGACAAAATCAACCGGAAAATACCTTTCAAAATTTTTTGGAAAGGCAAAATCAACAGGAAAAATGCTTTCAAAATTTTTTGGAAGGACAAAATCAACCGGAAAATACCTTTCAAAATTTTTTGGAAGGGCAAAATCAATCGGAAAATACCTTTCAAAATTTTTTGGAAGGGCGAAATTAATCGGAAAAATACCTTCAAAATTTTTTGGAAAGGCAAAATCAACAGGAAAAATGCTTTCAAAATTTTTTGGAAGGACAAAATCAACCGGAAAACAGCTTTGCGATTTTTGCGAAGGGCTGTCTCTTCTCAATTTATAATTCATGATTTATAATTCATACTTAAACCGTTATGGAAACAAACAATCTTCTTAAAATTACAGGCCGGACAATCGTCGCCCTTTGTCTGTCCGTCTCGTCGGCGGCGCCTCTCCGTCGAGCAGAACATTGCCCTGACCGGCGGGCGGATTTCCGCCGTCCGTGCCCCCGTGCCCCCGTGTTCGCTATGATGTAATCATCATTCTCAATTCTTAATTCTTAATTTGCAACTAAACGGCGCTTTCAGTTTGCCGGAATTTTTATAATACACTTCGGCATAACCGATCTTCAATTTCGAACGTACTTTGAGCGGCAGATGATTTTCGTCGTCACCCACCCACAACTCGGCTGCCGCCCGGTTCTGCGAAAACGCAGGGTCGTAGATGTCGATGAAAAAATGATGCGTGCGGTAGCTGACATGATCGTTCTCCATGACAGCCACACCCTGATACCGGTAGCTGATCTTCACCTGATCGCGTCCGGCCACGACTGTCGACGGAAAAATATCGCCGTTCTTCAGATGTTTCCAATCCAGTGTCCGGAGAAAGAACACCGCGCCCAGCATGTCGAACACATACCCCGACGACATCGTTAAAACGGTATCCGTCTTCACCCGTTCCGGTGTGTACTGGAGGGTGTGC
>JAITPV010000091.1 GCA_031289275.1 Tannerella sp. | reverse complement strand
TGCTGCAACGGTTTACCGTATTGCGCTTGGATAGTCTTGCCGAATGCTTCTATCCTCGTTACGTCGGCTTCGGGAACAAGCCCTTTGTCGTCGATAACGACGCCAAGCAACATGTTCGTATTCCGCCCGACACTCGTGATGTATTTCGTCATCAATTCATCCACGGTGAACATCATAGAATCCTGTCCTTCTTTCCAGAACCATCCGCCCTGAAAAGAACGGTTCCAACGGAGGGTAAAGTCCGATTCGCCCGGACACCAATACGGCGCAAAGGGTTCGCCATTGAGTCCGTTGACCACGACCGTGCCGTCGGCATTGGTCGTCGAATCGGCCGTCGCCCAGCAAGGGTAGGGCGCTACGCCTTCTTCGTTTCCTACCCAGCGAACCAGATTCGGGTGACCGTAAGGCCCCTGAAAGGCAATAGCGTCGGGTTGCAATTTCTTTACTAATAAAAGTGCGTCGGTCCCACCTTCCTTTTTGCTTAGCACACCACCGTCGAACCATATCTCAAACAATTCACCGTAGTTACTCCATAACTCGATCAGTTGTTGTTCGACAATCCTGTTGTATTCTTCCTGCGTGACAGGCGAACCGGGTTTAACTCTCGAATTGACCACATGTAAATACCCATTGGTCGGTGTGCTGGCATAAATGCCCGGTTTGATGTTGTACTTCCTGCAGGAAGCGATAAAGTCTTCGACGATATCGCCTTTCCCGTCTTTCCACGGCGAGTTTTTCACGCTGTAGTCATGGGCTTTCGTCGGCCACAAGCTGAATCCGCTGCTATGTTTTGCTACTAATACGGCATACGTCGCGCCTAATTTCTGTGCTGCCTCCAACCATTGGTCTGTATTCAGGGCGGTCGGGTTGAATATGGCTGCATCGGGGGGTGTTCCCAATTTGCTGAGGCTATAATCCGGCGCAAATGTTATTATATCCAAATCGATCAATACGCCGATTTCGGCGTCTGCCCACGCCGTTTGCTCCTGCGTGGGTTTGACAATATCCGGATTACGGCAAGACCATGCAACAAAAATGCAGCACACGAATAATAATACTACTAAAATCGCACTATATAAATTTCTCATATTCATCTATTTTAAATGCTATATCAATAAGTAATCCTCCGGATAACAATATCGCCCGAAGACCTGTGCGATTTGCGCTTAACCTGCATCCGCAGAATGGTTTTAAATTCATCCAGTGTCTGCTGCGAGCGGACTATCCGGAAAGTAGTCCGGTTTACCTGTTCCAAATCAATCCTCCTGTCCTGACCGTACATCTCAAGTCGCAAATCTTTAAACTCCAGATCATCCGGATCGTCAGACGATCGTCGTCCGGAATCATGAATCAACATCTGAAAATGAATTTCATATTGTCCTATTTTTGTCACATAAGGGGTCAGGTCAAGAGTTAATTCCTTCCATTCCGTTTCGTCGAAAGTCGTCCCTTCCCAATTCCCGATTACGACAGCCTGCTCGCCGCTTTCGTTATTCATATCCAGCAAGGCGCTTTTCACATCGTAAACCGCGAACTTAACGATTTCAGGCGTGGCCTTGCTCTTGGTGAAACGAACGCGCATCTTCCGCGCCCGGACGGTGGGGAAGCGGTCAATCTTCTTGTGCCCGACGGAACTTCCCCGATAAAGAACCGTCCACGCCTTGCCGCCGTCTGTGGAATATTCGGTTACATATTCCATCACCCTTTGCCCTTTCGATAAATCTTCCTGTATAATGGTATGATTGAGTTCCGTTGGTTTGGAAAAAGTCAATTCAATGACATCTCCTCGCCCGGAAACGCGCTTGACAGGCACATCGAACCGGGAGGCGAGTTCTTCGCCAAAGGCTTTATAACGCGCCACATGTGAGGCCGGAATCAATCCCGACGTATCCGGCGTGGCGTTCAGCAGCAAGACAGAACCCCGCCCGACGGACTTGTAGTAAAGTGTCATCAGTTCTTCGTCCGTCAAAAGGAGAGAATCCGTTCCCGGCGCCCAGAACCACTTGTGCCCGCCATGTTTAAGCAAAGGCACATCCACTTCTACCGGGGCATAAGCATCCCCGTTCATATCCGAATGTAAGGCGGTCGCCACACCGGTCGCCAGGTCTTTCGACGACAGGGTGTACCAGTTCGGGTCGGGTGCGATACCGTCTTCATTACCTACCCATCGCAAAGTGGCTGACGGGCCTTGGAAAATAACGGCATCCGGCGCATATTTCTGCAAGAGGTCGGCGACAGAAATATGACAACTCCCGTCGAACCAGACTTCCCGTACCGACCCGTATTGCGTCAACACTTCCGTCATTTGTTGCCGGAAAACCTTATTGTAGGCTTCCTGTTTGTCAGGGTCTTTCGTGATGCCGCCGCTCCCGATGCCGGCGCCCCAAAGGTCGTCGCCGGGATAGACGTAAATGCCCAGTTCCAAGCCGTATTTCCGGCAGGATTCGGACAAATCTTTCAAAACATCTCCCTTTCCGTTTTTCCAGGGCGTATTCCGGATGCTGTACTCCGATGTCTGCGTCTGCCACCAGCAAAATCCGCCGGTATGTTTTGCAACGAACAGGATGGTTTTCGCTCCCCATGACCGGGCGACTTCGCACCACTGGTCGGTATTGATTGCCGAAAGATGTATTTGTTCGATCGGACAGGAATGATCATCGTATTCACGACCTTGCCACGTCGCCGGATCAAGACACAGGAACATCATCCGCTCTTTTTGTTGCCAATGCAACTGAGCGGGCGACGGCAGCGGGATTTGCCCGTTCACGACGTCTGCACAGCTAAACCATGCAACAAAAATGCAGCACACGAATAATACTTGTTTTCTATTCATGATGAATTTATTTGTTTTACTTTCTGCCATAATAACTCACTATTTAAATTTCACATTTATTATTTCCACATCTTTTCTTTTCTCTTTCAATTTCCCATCTACAAAACAGCATCAGTCCCTTTCCTTTTTTGTATTTACTTCCGTCCCTGTCGTACAAAACGGTTAGATTATGACCTTTGTAAATGAGATTGTCCGGACAGAAATAATCCCATGTATCGCTCGTGATATATTTTGTCATCAATTCATCCACAGTGAACATCATGGAATCCTGTCCTGCCTTCCGGAACCATCCGCCCTGAAAAGACATCATTGTGCAACTTTATCCGCCGGATTTTATTTCAAAACAACCCGACGGTCTGCGATATAAGGCAGCATTTCCCTTCCGTAGCGGACACTGTCGGAGACGATAGCTTCGGGAATAGCTGCGATCCATTCACTCATCATGCCGTTTAACGAAAGATGTCCGGAAGCGCTGACCTCCACAAAACAGAACAAAGGGTCTTTGTATATGGCCATACTATCCAAACAACTTTCACATAATTCAGCGTGTAAATCCGGATAACGCCCCGGTATCTTTTCATTATGCCAGAAGTAAGAAGCGCTGTTGATGCTGAAATAGTGAATGTTGTTGATGCAGCCGTAAAAATCCTGGTGCATGTGGCCGTTGAAACAAGCCAGCACTTTGTTGAATCCGGCACGTTCGTTTTCCTGTTCAAGAATCCGTTTGATGTAAGCTTTGTTGGGAATCCCGTTGTCATGCAGCAAACTCTGGTGTGAGAACAGGAATGTCGGCAATGGGGTCGCCTTCAGGTCGGCCATAAGCCATTCGCATTGTTCGTCGTTGATATAACCGGTTTTATCGCCGAAGTTGAAATAATCCCCTTTTTCATAGCCGGTAAATTGATTGTCGGAATAAATATAATTTCCGTCCAAAACCACGCAATGGTATTCTCCGACATCGCAGGAATAATAGGGTGCAGGCATTTTCAGGAAATCAGCCGCTTCTTTTTTCGTATTGGAATCGTGCTCGTGATTTCCCAAAACATGGTAGGCCGGACAAGCGACATTTTTGAATCGCCGGGCACATTCCTGATATTCGGGTGCATGAAGGTCATGAATAAAATCGCCCAAACTGATGATAAAATCAGGTTTTTCATCCCTGACTTTTTTCAGGAAAGCGTCTAATCGTTCACCCGCGTCGGGTGCTAAGCCAAGATGAAGGTCGGCTATGATGCCGAATTTAATTGGTTTGAACTTTTTTCCGGCCTTTCGCGTGGACGCCGTTGCTTGACCGCCAATCGTTCCTGCCAATCCTCCGATTCCGAGAAGGCTTGCCTTACGCAAAAAACTCCTGCGCGTTTCTCCGGATTCCTGTCCGGAATACATGTGTTCGATATGATTCATAAATACCTTGTTTTAAATACGATATTATTATACGCTCTTTTTCTTTCTGATAGTTCCTTCTTTTTCTTTAACAGAAAGACCCGTAATAGTCGCAATACATCCGTGTGACGTGTTATCTTGATTTTTTTGCCCTCAAATATACGCATTTTTGATGATCTGCTGTGGTTATTCAAAAAAAAGTGTGTCAAAAAAACCATTCGCATTGCTCACGGTTTTGTTTGACACATCGAACGGACAGGAAAACGCCCTTACTTTACGACTTTGGCCAAGTCGGCACCCACTTTAAATTTCACAACCTTACGGGCCGGAATCTGGATGACTTGTTGTGTGGCCGGATTAATCCCCTTACGTGCCGCTTTGGTCGTCACGTAAAAAGAACCGAATCCGATTATATTCACTTTTCCACCTTTTTCAACCTCTTCGGAGATTGTTTCAATCACTGCTTTTATTGCTTTCTTCCCACTTACTTTGCTGAAGCCGGCTTTTGCGGCTACCGCATTGACAAATTCTGTTTTGTTCATAACTTCGTTTTTTTTGTAATTAAATTCACTATATACACATTGATATTAAATTCATGTTTTTTCTTCAGACGCACGATTATACTTCTTAATTATTCGGCATGATTTTAAATTCGCCTCAAATATAATACTATTTTCCTAAAAATAAAAACAACCAGGCTTTTTTTTGAAAAATAAACGCAACAGCAGGTAATGTGGCTACGAATGTACAAAAAACAAGCCCTGTTTGCGTTAATATGAAAGGGGATGAGTCATTCATTCTCCGGAGATATGATGCAAGGCAACCATTTGAAATGCACCCAACAAAAAACAGAGGACGGATTATTGTAAAAAAGTTTCTATATTTGCATTTTCCCAAATCTCAAAAAGAAAAAAAATGAAACTTCTTCACACGGCCGACTGGCACTTGGGTCAAACGTTTTTTGAGTATGACCGCAAAGCTGAACATCAACAGTTTTTAGCCTGGCTTGCAACACAAGTCAAGGCGCCGGATATTGATGTTTTGCTGATTGCGGGCGATGTGTTCGACAACCCCAATCCTGCTGCCGAATCCCAACGGATATTCTATAAGTTCCTGCATGAGGTGACGTCCGGAAATCCGCAACTGCAAATCGTGATTATTGCCGGAAACCATGATTCGGCAGCCCGGCTCGAAGCGCCCGATCCGCTGTTGGAAGAGATGCATGTCACCGTTCGCGGAACCGTGAAGAGGACAAACGAAGGAGGCATTGATTACCGTCATTTGATAGTACCCCTGTTGGATGGCGCGGAAGTGGCGGCGTGGTGTCTTGCCGTGCCTTATCTCAGGCAAGGCGATTATCCCGAAGCGGAAAATTATGTGCAGGGCGTTGGGAAAATGTATCAAACTTTATACGGGATGGTGCCGGACAAAACAAAACCCGTCATTGTCATGGGACATTTGCAGGCCACCGGCTCTGAAATATCTGAAAATGACCGCTCGGAACGAACCATTATCGGCGGGCTGGAATGTGTCTCGCCGGATGCCTTCCCTCCGGAAATTGCTTACGTGGCGCTGGGACATTTACATCGCGCCCAACGGGTTTCCGGCCGGGAGAATGTACGCTATGCCGGTTCGCCCCTGCCGATGTCTTTCGCTGAAAAGGACTACAAGCAGGGCGTTACGTTAGTGGAACTGACGGAATGCCGGACAACGATAGAACGTTTGGTGTTTGAGGCTCCCGTCAAACTGTTACGTATTTCCGCGCCCCTGTCCGAAACGCTGGAACAGATCGCTTTGCTTCCCGACGGAGAAATAACGCCACATTCTCCTTATTTGGAGGTCAAAGTGTTGATCACGGAACCGGAGCCTTCGCTCCGGCATCAGATTGAGGAAGCCCTGAAAGGTAAATCCGTGCGTCCGGCACGTATCGCCGCCGTCACGCCGAAAATAAAAAACGAATCGAAAACAATTACTTACGAAGAATGGCAAACCATCAACCCGATGGATATGGCAACGGACATTTTCAGGCGTCGGTTTGGCGGAGAAGCCATGCCGGAGGCCATGCGGCAGCTCTTGCAAACCGTCGTTCGGGAAGTAGATTTGAAAAAATGAATATCACTCATGAAAATATTATCCATCAGAGGAAAAAATCTTGCATCACTGGAAGGTGAATTTGCATTGGACTTCACGACAGAACCGTTGTTGTCGGCAGGTATTTTTGCTATTACGGGCAATACCGGCTCCGGCAAATCCACCTTGCTGGACGCCTTGTGCCTGGCGCTATTCGACGATACGCCCCGCATGAGCCGGGCGGTGGAAAATAATGTTTCCATCCTCGACGTCAGAGATAAAACCATCAATCAAAAAGATAGCCGCACCATTTTGCGCCGCGGCACAAGCGACGGATATGCGGAAGTAGACTTCCAGTCGCTGGGCGGGGAGAAATTTCGTTCGACCTGGTCGGTCAAACGGGCGCGCGGCAAAGTGGACGGCTCGTTGCAAAGTTCGGAAATCCGGTTGCTGAATTTATCTTCGGGCAATGAAGCGCCGGGACGGAAGACGGAGCTGTTGAGCCGGATCACGGAACTGATCGGTTTGACATTCGACCAGTTTACACGCGCCGTCTTGCTTGCACAAGGCGATTTTGCCACGTTCCTGAAAGCAAAACAATCCGAAAAAGCGGAATTGCTTGAAAAATTAACCGGTACGGATGTGTATTCCCGTATTTCGGTATTGATTTACGAGAAAACAAAACAGGCCGAACAGGAATACCTGATGCTCAAAGAACGCATCCGGGACATCGAACTCCTTTCGGAGGAACAGATAGCGGCGTATCTTTCCGAGAAAACGAAAGTAGAGGCGGAGTTGGCTTTATTAAAGGCGGAAGTAAACGTTTTCGCCGTTAAAATAAAATGGCTGGATGATAAGGAGGCTATTTGTAAAGGCATTATTCAGGCGGAAAAACACCTGGCCGGCATACGGAATACCCTTGCAGAAGCCAAACCCCGTTACGATTTCATTGCCCAAATTGAAAATGTGCAGGAAATACGGGATACATTCATGAAGTTGCAAGGCGTCAAAAAACAGTTGGAAGAAAGTCTTACGCATCTGCAAAAGAAAGCGCTTGAACGGGACGCCAATGCCCGGACGCTTCAACAGGCCGTCCAAGTCCATGCCGCGTTGGAGAAGGAACAGGAGGCGCTCGACCGTGAGATTGCAGCCATCGAACCGGTGGCTATTCAAGCGCGCGCGCTGGATGTCCGCATCACCGGCGCTCGAACGAATGTCGAAGAGGCGGCCAAAGAATACGGAGCGGCGCAAACCGCTAAGGAACGGATTGACACCCAAATCCGCAAAATCACCGGCGAACTTGAAACCGCACGGGCGGAAACCGTCCGGCTTGCCTCCTGGTTCGAAGCGCACCACGTTTACCGGTCGGTCATTCCTCAAAAAGATTTGATTATCTCGCTACTCGACGAAAGTCAGACTGCCGGGCAACAGAGCCTCCGCAACCGGAATCTTCAAAAGGAAAATGAAACGCTTCTCGAAACAGAAGTCGGTCTACAAGCCAAATACACCGCTGAATCGGAACGGCTGAACCAACTGCTCCCGGCCGAGATTGCCGTATGGCGGGACAAACTGAAAGACGGCGAACCGTGCCCCGTATGCGGCAGTTTGCACCATCCGGCGCAGCGTGTGACCGGCGAACAGAGCCTGCACGAAAAAGAATTGAATAAGGCCAAACAACAAGCGGCGGACGGAATCGCCAAACTGACGCACGCGATCAACGACAGGAAAGCCGAGATCACCCGTTTGGCGACGCTGGCTGAAAACTACGCCGCTCAATCGGCCGGTGCGATGCAAAAAGTCGCCGGTTACCTGCTGGAATGGCCTGCATGGAAAGAGGATTTTGAAAAAAACAGCTTGCAAGCCAAACTCCGGCAGATGGCCGCCCTGTGGACAAAAAATACGGAAGAGACCCATCGGCTGGAAGGCATCATCAACACGCGCAATTCCCTTTTGCAAAGCGAGCAATCCAATGCGACGGAAGCCCGGAACCAGGTGGCGGCAAAGGAAAAGAAAAAAGCGGAGGCGGTAGCTGTTTTAGCGGATTTGCAAAAGGAAAGAGCAACGTTACTGGGCGGAAAATCCGTTGACAAATTGGCCGTTGCGTATGCAAACAGGAAAAAGGCGCTTGCCGGAAAGATGAAACAGGCCGTTGAGGATGAAAAAACCTTTACCGCCCAACAGGAGTTGCTCAAGGGCATCATCACCCAGATCACCGCCGAAACCTCCCGCTTAAAGACCGACGGCGGAGGGTTGCAACAGGAGATTGACCGATGGATTGCCGGCAAACAGGGGGGGATTACGGAACAGCAACTGGCCGGAATCCTCTCCAAAGACCCGCAATGGGTACATGCCGAAAAGCAATTCCTGAACGGACTGAAGGAACAGGAAACGTCGGCCGGAGCGACCTTACACGAGCGGAACAGCAACCTGTCTCAACATCTTCGCATCGCCCTGAAACCATCCGACGAAACCGAAACCAAAGCCGTTTTACTGGAGCAACAGTTGGCGAAAAACCATCATTTGGAACAAAACACCACGCGGATGATCGAAATCGACCTTGCCTTGCTCAATCACCGGAAAGGAAAAGAACGCATCCGGGCTTACGAAAAAGAACTGGACGACAAAGGCACGCGGTCGGATAACTGGAAGAAACTGAATGACCTGTTAGGTTCGGCCACCGGCTCGAAGTTCAAGGAAATTGCGCAGGGCTACACGCTCGACGCCCTCTTGACGTATGCCAACAAACATTTGCAGGAACTTGCTTCGCGTTATGAATTGCAACGCATTCCGAATACATTGGCCTTGCAGGTGGCCGATTTGGACATGTTGGGCGAAATCCGTACCGTGCACTCCCTCTCGGGCGGCGAATCGTTTCTGCTTTCGCTGGCATTGGCGTTGGGACTGTCGTCCCTGTCTTCCAACCGGATGAAAATCGAATCCCTCTTTATCGACGAAGGCTTCGGCGCGCTTGACGTCGACACGCTACGCACCGCCATGGATGCACTGGAACGCCTTCAGACGCAGGGTCGCAAAATCGGCGTCATCTCCCACGTCGCCGAAATGACGGAACGCATTGCGACACAAATCCGCGTCTTGAAAACGGCCAATGGACGCAGCGTCGTAAAAATCGTGGGAGCATGACCGGACAGGACAAAGACCGCTGACCGCTACCGCTTCTTCATGGGCACATCGTCCGGGAATCTGACCTGATTGATCACAATTTCGTCATCCAGCCGAATCCAGGTGTCAAATCCGTGTTGGCCTTCGGTAAGTTCGATGATCCGGACGCCGTTTTTCAGGTCGCCGTAGGTATTTTGACTGCCGGAGAAACGGCCGTAGGTCAACGCGATCCCGTAACAGTTAAAAATGTAATCATTCACATGATCGTGTCCGACAAATGTCCCCATGACATCGCCTTTTTCGAGCATGGCGCCGAACATGCCCGTATTGATTTCCGGCGAACAGACGTTTTCCAACTGCGAGCCGGTCATGGGATGTCCCTGTTCGGTATACACCGCGCGATATTCGGGTAACGGAATGTGGAAGAAGGCCAGCGCCGGCAAGGGTTCACCCTGATTGGCCGCCGTATATTTCTCGCTTTGTTGACGATACCAGGCTACCTGATCGAACGCAAACCAGCCGTAACCGTCTACCGTGGGCTTCTGAGTACTGTAAGCGTGCGAATCCATGCAGTACAATACGGCCTGCGTTTTCTTGCCGCTTTGATCCTTAATTTCAAGGATGTAATTTCCATAACCGGTGACATTTTTCAGTTTCGTCATCCGGCCGACATTGTAAGGATAGGATTGTATGAAGGCCGCCATCGGTTCGTAGGCCAAATCCTGCTCGTTGTCATGGTTGCCGAATACCAGCGCCCAGGGGATTTTACGACTGACAACCGGTTCGATCACCAGGTCAAATCCGGCCTTATAGGGCTTGCCGGTAACCACGTCGCCGGTAAAAATCACCAGATCGGGTTGTTCGGCATCCAGTACCTGATGCAGCATTTCGACCGTCACGCCGGAATGTTCCGAATCGGCCACAATATGGGTGTCCGTGACTTGCATAATTTTGAACTTCCCGTTGGAGTTAAACTTAAAATCGGTTGCCGACAAGATGCCCGGCTGGCAAAGAAGCGCCATCAAAAAGAATTTATATACGTTATTCATCGTGGATATAATTAATTGATTTATATAATTTATTATCTCATTCTCATTTAAACTGCGCACAAAGATACGATTTTTTTCCACATGCGTTAATGACATTCCCCTTTGGGTGTATTTTCAAAAGGTCGTTTTTGATTCAAGGCTGTCCTTTGTGAAAAAAGGGGCGTACCCACAGGTGTACCCCTGTAAAATCATATCCGAAGCGCGAATAAGGCTTGTTTTTTGCATTTTCGTAGCTACTTATTGTCAATGTGTAGCTACTTATTGCCGATATGTAGCTACATATTTCTAATGTGTAGCTACATATTGCCGATATGTAGCTACTTATTTCCAATGTGTAGCTACTTATTTCCAATGTGTAGCTACTTATTTCCGATATGTAGCTACTTATTTCCAATGTGTAGCTACTTATTTCTAATGTGTAGCTACTTATTTCCGATATGTAGCTACATATTTCCAATGTGTAGCTACTTATTTCTGATATGTAGCTACATATTTCCAATGTGTAGCTACTTATTGCCAATGTGTAGCTACTTATTTCCGATATGTAGCTACATATTGCCGATATGTAGCTACGGATTGCCGATTTGCAGCTGCGGATTACCGATCAGACAGCTATACCCTTGTTACGATGACCGCAGATCGTTGACCTGCAGTTATGAAAATCAGTCCTTTCAGGACAAAGATACTTGACCAAAGGGGATAAGAAAACGAATGTCCACACATCACATCCGACCCTGCCTCGTCATTGCGGGCTTGACCCGCAATCGCCCATACAACCGATAGACTTGGCGCAGTGACGGCAGCTGTATTGAGAAAGGGCATCCATCTTTTCATAATCGCAGGTCGCTGACCTGCGGAGAAAAGAGAGACAGGGGGCTATTTCAATAGATTGTCTTGCTTTAATAGCAAGTCGATTTTTTCACGCAGCATTTTGGGGCGAACATGAAACCCATAATCAACAATCACCCCTTTTTTATTCACCAAAATAC
>JAITPV010000048.1 GCA_031289275.1 Tannerella sp. | reverse complement strand
GATAGTCCTGCCTTTCAGGCAGTGGTGTTGTACCGTCTTTCCTCCGCAGGTCAGCGACCTGCGGTTATGAAAATAATGCCTTTCAGGCATTTCACTTGATCCAAGTGGATAAGCAGTTATTTGTATTTCAGCCCCGTTAGTCAGGTTTACATTTGAAATGCACGCCTATTTATCACCCCTCATTTCATAATAATCAATAAAATCAAGTTATATATTTATAATCTTCTTGTTTGGGAGCATAACAAATCATTCTTTCCGCCTATTTTTGTGCCTGTTATACATCCGAAACAAAAAATGGTCGATCAATTAAAAATAAACACCCGTAAAAATAAAATCGGGTACCTTCTCAACAGGAATATTTATTCTCCAAACAGGAATATGTACTCTCCGGATGAAAATATTTACGACCCGCACGAGAAAATTTACGACCCGCATGAAAATATTTGCGACCCGCACGAGAAAATTTGCGACCCGCACGGAAATATTTACGACCCGCACGAGAAAATTTACGACCCGCATGGAAATATTTACGACCCGCACGAGAAAATTTACGACCCGCACGGAAATATTTACGACCCGCATGAGAAAATTTACGACCCGAAAACCGTGCGGGTCGTAAATAATGGCGTGCGGGTCGTAAATAAATCGAATAATGAGATAAACAAATCGAATAATACAACAAATTATTTTCTAATTTTTAATACATAAAGTAGTATGGCAGAAAGAAGTGACTGGTTGAATCACAACCACCAGGGCCTGTACAATCAGGCCAAACAAACGTTCACCTATATGAATGAAAAAGAGAACAAAACTCGTATGGGATTAGACGGAAATATCGGCATATGGATCACCGATGAATTTGATCCGAAACATCTGGTCTTTTCAAACGCATTTAACGAATGGATCGATCCTGCGACACGTACGCCGATGAAAATTACGGCGCTGGAAGAGGCCGAAAAGGCCTTCATTCCCGTATACCGGCAACTATACACCGGTGTGCTGAAAAATAATCCGTTAGTGACCGACATCGACCTCGTAGCGATGGGCATGCCCAAACGCCCCGACGGTCATCGCGAACCCGTGCCCGCTCCGACGGATGTACTTGAAATCGTCACCAAGACCCCGTCGCCTGGTGTGGTTGAATTTTATTTCCGTGTTGCCGGCGAAACCGGACATGCGAAACCCTACGGCATACAGGGTTACGAACTGCGTGGCGGTACGCTTGACGAGGCGCCCGTCAACTGGTCGCAACTGCCGCTGAGCTACTTCTCGACCACCTCGCCGTTGCACCTGACCTTCGAGGGCGAGCAGCGCGGCAGGCATTTCTACTTTGCCGCACGGATGGAAAACAACCGTGGCGTGAAAGGCGACTGGAGCGAAATAGAATCCGTTATTATTCCGTAAGTAAAGTATGAAATTTCCGACAAAAGCGGGCGAAATAAAAAAAAACGACTGACTGAAACGCCTTCGTGTTGGAAATTTCATCTAACTTTGTCGCGAAATTATAACTAAGCAGTAAAAAATATGGCAATAATGAATTTTGGCGGAGTAAACGAAAACGTTGTTACCCGCGAAGAATTTTCTCTGGAAAAGGCCAGGGAAGTATTGATGGACGAGACCATCGCCGTGATCGGTTATGGCGTACAAGGCCCGGGCCAGAGTATGAATTTGCGCGACAACGGTTTCAATGTGATTGTCGGCCAGCGCAAAGGCGGCAAGACGTGGGACAAGGCGGTGGCCGACGGATGGGTGCCGGGCGAGACCCTGTTTGAGATTGAGGAGGCGTGCGAACGCGCAACGATCATCCAGTATCTACTTTCGGACGCGGCGCAGATAGAGGTATGGCCGCGCATTCAACCGTATCTGACGCCGGGCAAGGCGCTTTATTTCTCGCACGGTTTCGGCATCACGTATAAGGAACGGACGGGCATTATTCCGTCCGCAGACGTGGATGTGATCCTGGTTGCGCCGAAAGGTTCGGGCACATCGCTGCGCCGGATGTTCCTTCAGGGAAGGGGGTTAAATTCATCGTACGCCATTTTCCAGGATGCGACGGGGCGGGCGTTGGAACGTGTCGTTGCGCTGGGTATCGGCGTCGGATCGGGCTATCTGTTCGAGACGACGTTCAAGCGCGAAGTTTATTCCGACCTGACCGGCGAACGCGGCACCCTCATGGGCGCTATCCAGGGACTGTTGCTGGCTCAATATGAGACCTTGCGCGAGAATGGACACAGCCCGTCGGAGGCTTTCAACGAGACGGTCGAGGAACTGACGCAATCGCTGATGCCTCTTTTTGCCGAAAACGGGATGGACTGGATGTATGCCAACTGTTCGACGACCGCTCAGCGCGGCGCGTTGGACTGGATGACGCCTTTTCACGATGCTACGAAGCCCGTCTTTGAACAGTTGTACCGGGAGGTGGCTGCGGGCAACGAAGCGCAGCGTTCGATCGACGCGAACAGCAAACCCGACTATCGCGCCGGCTTGGAAACGGAGCTGCAAGCGTTGCGCGAAAGCGAAATGTGGCGCACCGGCGCCGTTGTGCGCAAGCTGAGGCCGGAGAATAATTGATTAAAAACGCTCGTGAGAACTATTATTTCACGAGCGTTTTTTTTGTTTTTCCACAGCTACCGGTCAACCGGTTTTATTTTGTTACCGTGTGATTCCAAAAGCAATCGCAGGCAGGTCGGCAGGCAAATTGGCCGGCAGGCTGACTTCAATCCCTTCGTCGGTTTTCTTCCATCGCACCGCTTTCCCGGTTTGCAGGCAAATGAGTTTGCTGCCGCGGGCAGGTTCGTTTCCCTTCCAGCTGATTTTGGCCGGTATTTTTTCCCCTTCTTTCAGACATGCTATGGCGTAGACTGTCTTCCCGTCCTTGCTTTGGGTGAACCACGTGTCCCCGTCATTGAAATCGGGCGTAATGCGGGTATTGTAGATGGCATCGCCGTTTTTTTGCAGCCATTCGCCGATGTTTTGGAGCCGTTCGACGACTTCGTCCGGAAGCGTCCCGTCCGGTTTCGGCCCGATGCCCAACAGGAGGTTTCCGCCTTTGGCCGTAATCTCAACTAATTTATGAATCACTTTGGCCGGGGATTTATATTTATCTCCCGGCACAAAGCCCCAACTGTATCCCAAGGTGATGCAACTTTCCCAGGGCGTCTCCTGTTGCACTTTGGAGACCGTCTGTTCGGGCGTCCGGTAATTTTCATATTCACCGTGCACCGTGCGGTCAACGATTAAAAGCCCCGGCTGATACTTCCGCGCCATACGGGCGATTTTCGGCATGTCGATGTCTTGTTTGGGCGGACGCACCCAGCCACCGTCCAACCACAGAATGTCTATTTTCCCGTAATCGCCGTTTACCAGCTCTTCAATCTGGTTATAGGTGTATTCTTTGAATTTATTCCATCTTTCGGGATATTTTTTGATGTCGTAATTCACATGCCGGTCGGGCGTAGCGAAATAGTCCCACCAGTAATCCTGCGAATGCCAGTCGGGTTTGGAGAAATAGGCGCCGATCATGTAATTTTCTTGCCTGAAGGCGTTGAAAACTTCCCTGGCCGCGTTGCGTCGGGGATCGTTCTTGAAAGCGCCGTGGGCAATGGAGAAATCGGTTTGTTTCGTGTCGAACAGACAGAAGCCGTCATGATGTTTGGTGGTGAAAACTACGTAGTTCATTCCGGCCTGTTTGCCGGCTTTTGCCCATGACGAGGGATCAAAACGGTCGGGATTGAACTTGTCGATGGTTGCCCAGTAGTCCCGTTTGTAGGTTTCGTAAGTAGTGGCTTTCCCGCGGAAAATCCAGTCTTCGGAACAGAGATTCCATGATTCGACACAGCCCAACTGAGCATAAAGCCCCCAGTGAATAAGCATGCCGAATTTCAAATCCTGCCACCGGTCTAATTGTTTTAATACTTCCGGTTCTTTCGGATAAATGTAGGAAGCGGACGTTTCATGTACCATTCCTTCCTGTGCGCAGAGGGACGATACCATTCCCAACGCGAGTAATAAAGTGATCAATCTTTGTTTCATACGATATAAAATTTAGTTTTCGTTGTTGCCGTCATTGCATGACGTTAAATATTTTTCGCAAAGATATAACATTTCCGTATTTATCCTGTATCTATCCTCTGTAAAAAACGATTTCTCTTTCTCACACTTGTAAATCTCACTATTTTCATGTACGTTTGCACAGCCGTTAAATTTAACGTCTTAATAAAGAATATGACAGAGATAATTACAGAGCAACCATCCAAATACAATCATTTGGAAAAGATGTCGGTAGATGAACTGATCACCCACATCAACAGCGAAGACCAAACCGTGGCGTCAGCCATTCAAAAGAAACTTCCGGACATAGGCAGGCTGATCGGCGCTGCGGAGCATCGGTTAAAAGCCGGCGGACGCCTGTTCTACATAGGATGCGGCGCCGGCGGACGCCTGTCGGTACTCGACAAGATAGAACTTCCGAATACGTACGGTATTGAGAAGGGAATCATCAACGTTATCCTTTCGGGAGGCGAGGAAAATCTGGTGCTGGCGCGAGAAGAAGCGGAAGACGAGCCGCAGGATGCCCTGAATCAGATACAGGCGTTCGGCGTCACGTCCGACGATTTCGTTATTGGCGTCTCCGCAAGCGGAACGACGCCTTTTGTGCTTGCCGGAATGAAAACATGTCGTGCGCTCGGCGTCCTCTGCGGCTGTATCGTCGGCAATCCCAATTCGCCGATTGCCGCCGAAGCCGATTACCCGGTAGAAGTGATTACCGGCCCCGAATTTGTCACCGGCAGCACCCGTATGAAATGCGGCACCGCGCAGAAAATGCTGTTCGATATGATAAGCACCACGCTGATGATTCGCCTCGGGCGGGTGGAAGACAACAAAATGGTTCATGTAAGGCTGATAAATAATAAGGTAGTTGACCGTTCCGTGAAGATGATGATGGAACGCAACAGCGCACTGACAGATTACGATTTTGTCAAAGCCGCCATCGTGCAAACAGGCAGCGTCAAGAAAGCCGAAGCGTACCTTCAAGAACAAGGCATATTAAAAGAAACCCTCAAATAACGTATAATCATGTTGGTCATAGCAGACAGTGGTTCCACAAAGACAGCTTGGTGTTTGGTGGACGAAAACGGAAAGACGACCGCCTTTGAAACGGAAGGCTACAACCCTTGTTATAAGGGCGCCGCTAAACTTGGCGGGCTGTTGGAGCCGAATCTCCCGCCGGATTTTGACAGGGAAGCGGTGCGGAAAGTAGCGTTCTACGGCGCAGGCGTCTATGAGGACAAATATAGCGTGATAGAAACAGCCGTAGGGTCAGTTTTCCCGCGGGCAAAGGTCGACGCCGCGATGGATTTACTGGGAGCCGCCCGCGCATTGCTGGGCAGGAACCGCGGTTTTGCCGCAATTCTGGGAACCGGCGCCAATTCCTGTATCTACAATGGGAAGGAAACAACGCATTATGTGGATTCGCTGGGTTTCATGCTCGGTGACGAAGGTAGCGGCGGATATATGGGGAAGCGTTTGATAGGCGATTATATACGCGGCTATATGCCTGCTGATGTACGGAAAATATTCCGGGAGACTTACCGCCTGAGCAACGACGAACTGATTACCCGCATCTATTCCCACAACACCCCCAACCGTTATTGCGCCTCGTTCACCCGTTTCCTCACAGGCGAACTTGCCGGACACGAGTATCTCGAACAACGCATTATCCGCGATTCATTCCGCGATTTCTTCAGGAACATCGTCTGCTTGTATCCGGATTATACGAATTATACATTCAATAGCGTAGGCACCGTCGGTTGGATATTTAAAGACCGATTGACGGAGATCGCGCAGGAATTTGGCATGGAAACGGTGCATATTCTTTCAGCGCCCATGCCGGGATTGATAAAATATCATCTGGAGGAATGATCATACCTTCCACCCCATTTTCCGCCCGATTGGATTGACAATCGATCTTTGATGCTAATGTTCGGTTCCCCATTCCTTGTTTGGTTTGTCGCCCATTTTCAGTTTCAGTGTGCCGCCTTTCAGCAATTCCTTTGCCGGAAAGCGGAACGATGCGAGCGCTTGTCCGTTCAAGGTCGCCGACTGTACATATTTGTTGATGCGGGA
>JAITPV010000019.1 GCA_031289275.1 Tannerella sp. | reverse complement strand
CCACCGCTTCATTCCGCTGAATCAAATAACCGGGAAGGGGACTGTCCCTTTTCCCTTTTTGGATCACTGCGTTTTTAGGTGGCGGGATAACCTGTTCAATATCTTTTCCCAAGACCTCTTTCAATCCGAACCTGTCACAGGCTCCATCCCCTGTAAACCGTTTTATTTTACCGGTTTTGCCCTGCAACATCTTTATGGCTGCACAGGCATCGTCTTCTCCGTTTTCCGTCAACCGGACGGAAAGAATCTCCCGAGTATTCAAATCAATACAAATATGGAGTTTACGCCATGTATGGTACTTGCTGTAACCGTGTTTGCGTACTTTCCATTCTCCTTCCCCGCAGACTTTCAATCCGGTGGAATCTATCCCCATATCTAACCGTTCACCCCGATTCAACCGTTCACTTACATGTACCGGCAGGCTTCGTTGACGACGGCACAGGGTCGTATAATCGGGTACCGGAAGGTCGCTTTTTTCCGTCAACTTGAAAAGACTGTTCAGAAATCCCGTACTCTGACGCAGCTTTAAACCGTGGCTGATTTTCAGCAACAGGCGCTGCATGGGGGCAGTTTCAGCACGTAGCGAAAGAATTTTTTGTGAACGACAATATCGAAAACGGATACGCCAACGTCATTCCGCTGTGGCAATTCGGAATGTTGTATAAATGAGCTGCTTTTGTTTTTTTACTGTTTGATCGTACCTGCTTATGCCTTGCGATCCCCTTAGTATCCTCTTGGGATTCCCTTAGGATCGCATGCGCATTATCGGCTTAATATGGCTTAATTTCCATGATAATATTCTTTTTTGCCGGTTCGCTTCCCGCCCATTCGGATTTGCAATTCCTGCGGGATGGGATTCGTTATGCTTTGCAAAGTATTTTAGAAAATACCTAAAAAGTCGACACATGCAATTTCTTTTATTATAATTGTTGCTAACTGATTTCTTTTTCGTACATTTGCCACCAATTTAAAAAAACTAAATTTACAAATATGAAACGACGAAATTTCTTAGCAAACACGGCTCTTATCGGCGCCGGTATTCCATTGGGAGTTGTGCCTGTGGCGCTTAGCTCCTGTAGTAGTAATGGCCAGACGGTGGCCTCCAAAACGTACACGCCCGAAGAATTGGGCATGTATTCTTTCGTAGATATTGCGCCCGACGGAAAGCCTGTGAAAGCCGCTTTGGTTGGCTGCGGCGACCGCGGCACGGGCGCTGCTACTCAATTCCTTTCGGCTGGCCCTAACGTGTCCATTATCGCGCTGGCAGATATATTTCCCGACAGACAGGCCACCTGCAGGCAGATTTTAAAAGAAAAGTTCAACAACGAAGTAGCAGACGCAAACTGTTTTCTCGGTTTTGACGCCTACAAAAAAGTGTTGGCTATGGACGACATTGACCTGGTATTGCTCTGCACGCCTACTCACTTCCGCCCGGAACAGTTCAAGGCTGCCGTAGATGCAGGCAAGCATGTCTTCATGGAAAAACCTTGCGCGGTTGACCCGACCGGTATCCGTACAGTCATTGCCGCCGCCAAAATCGCAACGACAAAAGGACTTACCGTCGTCACCGGCAACCAACGCCGCCACTCCAAAGCCTATTGGGAGGCCTACGTGCAAGTGCGGAACGGCGCTATCGGCGACATCATTTCCGGTTCGGCGCACTGGGATCAGGGCGCATGGTGGAACAAACGCAAACGTCCCGAATGGAGCGATATGGAATACAACATCCGCAACTGGTTTAATATTAAATGGCTGAGCGGCGACCATATCTTAGACCAGGCCATTCACAACATTGACATCGTCACCTGGTTTATGGGAGTACTTCCCGTCCGCGCTGCCGGATTCGGAGGACGGGCACAACGCCTCACCGGTGATATTTTTGATTTCTTCAGCGTGGACTACTACTACGAAAACAATCAAAAGATGCTTGCCACCGCTCGCCAGATCGACGATTGCGAGAATAATATTTCCGAACAAGTGTATGGAACAAAAGGCATTTTCACCACCAAAGACGGCGTTCATCTGGAAGACTATAACGGAAATGTCATCTGGGCATACGACTACGAAGCGCATCCGGAGAAGAATCATTACAATCAGGAGCACATTCACCTGGTAGAATCCATCCGGCTGAACAAGAAAATCAATCAGGCCGAAGACCTGGCGTATTCGACACTCGTTGCCATCCTCGGACGCGAAGCCGCCTACACCGGCAAAGCCATCACATGGGAAGAAATCAGATCGTCCAACCTGCGCTACGGCCCGGAGACCTACGCATTAGGTCCGATTCCCGACTATAGGGAAGGCATAGCCCCCGTGCCGGGAAAAGCGCCGAATGCACCGATGTAAACATTGACAAGATTCGGCAACGGCGACGAACTCACGGCGTCCGTTGCCAATCTTTTCGATCCGTTTTTACATATCGTCCATCGAAAGCGCCTGGTAACATATTCGTGCTTTGGAAATTTGTCGCACAACGCTTTTGATTTCTCTTTCAGTGTCGAAAGGTTGATATTCTCTTTCTTTCGCTTGATTTCGGTTTCATGGTCTTTTCCTGCAACTGAAGCCAAAATTCTATTTTCAAAGACTTTGACTTTCCCGTTCCGACCTTCCGCACCACCGTACTACAGTTTCACAGCCAATAATTCTTCATCTAAACGGTGTAATGCCGTTTCAATCTTTTTCTTTTGTGCTTCGCGGGGCTTTTTCAATCCGGACGAATAATGATGCAACAGTTTTTGATTGATACCGGTTATCCGTTCCAATGCTACA
>JAITPV010000181.1 GCA_031289275.1 Tannerella sp. | reverse complement strand
AAGACGCAGGCGCAACTCGACCTCGATGCCGTGAACGCAGCGAAAGCGGCCATCGAAAATGGTATGTACCGCATCGCACAGGCCACGGCCAACACGGATGCAACAGTGAAGGCATGGCTCGTCAACACGCTCGGCGTCCTGTTCGGACAGTCTTCCGGCATTCAGTTCCGCGCGGCCTCCGTCACGGACGCCGTCGTGACCATGAAAGCCCTCACGCCCGCCACGGCCGGTACGGCAGCCATCCCGACAGGTACGAACGGCAGTTTCCGCTTCACGGTCACCCTGACGCAGGGCGCCGCCGGACTGGAGACGGCCGAGGTATCGGGTGTGATCATCGCCATGCCCTACGCGGCCATGCCGGTGAAGAATATCGAGATCGTACAGTTGGGCGAAACGACCGTCCGCCTCCTGAACACGGGTAACATAGCCACGGGCGCCCTGACACTGACTCTCACGGGCAGTCAGGCGAACGTGTTCACGCTCGCGACGCTTGCTCCGGGCAGTCTGACGGTGGGCGGCGAAGCGGACATCGTCTTCACGACGCGCTCCGGCCTCGCTTCCGGCACGTACACGGCCGTACTGACGGCTACCGCCGACGGTCTGACGCCGGTCACGGCCGAGATCACGTACACGGTGGCGCCGACGGCCACGGAAGAGGTTGCCTCGACCGCCTTGCGCGCCTACGCCGCGGACGGCGGTCTGACGATAAGCGGTCTGATTCCGGGCGAATCCCTTACATTATATAATATGCAGGGTCAGCTCGTCTACAAGGGTAAAGCCACGGCCAACGAACAGCGTATCTCGCTGCACGGACACGGGGTGTATATCGTCGTGAACGGAAACCGGACAGTGAAAGCGGCTTATTGAATTAAGAGTTATGATTTGATAGATATGATTCTTCTTAATCATATCAATCATTCAAATCATATTAAAATCACAGTTCAGACAATATTGGCAGGAGGCACGGGGATGTATTTCTCCGTGCCTTCATTGTTTGGATGGTAAGCGGAATCATACGAATGCGGACGTATTTACAGGAGTATTCAAAGCGACCCCGGTTCGGCGTAATGTCTTCGCTACGCCGAACCGGGGAAGATAAGGGCAAAGATTCATTGATGATTATTCATCAAAAACGTACCCTATTCCCATTCGATTGTAGCGGGAGGTTTGGAACTGATGTCGTATACGACGCGGTTAACGCCCTTGACTTTATTGATGATTTCGTTCGACACTTTTGCCAGGAAGTCATACGGTAACTGCGCCCAGTCGGCCGTCATGGCATCGGTCGAGGTGACAGCGCGCAAGGCCACGGTATATTCGTACGTCCGTTCGTCGCCCATCACTCCGACCGACCGCACCGGCAGCAGCATCGTACCCGCCTGCCAGACCTGATCATACAATCCCCACGCACGCATCAGCGAGATATAAATATCGTCGGCCTCTTGCAGGATACGCACCTTTTCCGGCGTAACGTCGCCGAGTATCCGGATGCCCAGACCCGGCCCCGGAAACGGATGACGCCGGATCAGGTGAGGCATCATGCCCAACTCCGTGCCCACCCGGCGCACTTCGTCCTTAAACAGCGACCGGAGCGGCTCAACCAGTTTCAGATGCATCTTCTCCGGCAGTCCGCCCACGTTGTGATGGCTCTTGATCACCGTGCCCGTGATCGAAAGCGATTCAATCACATCCGGATAGATCGTTCCCTGTCCCAGCCACTTCACGCCGGGCAGTTTGTTGGCCTCTTCTTCAAATACATCAATGAAACCCTTCCCGATGATTTTGCGTTTTTCTTCCGGTTCGGTTACGCCGGCCAAGCGGCGATAAAAAGTATCTTTCGCATTGATGCCGATCACGTTTAAGCCTAAATGTTCGTAATCCTTCAGCACATGCTCAAATTCATTCTTGCGCAACAGTCCGTGATCCACAAAAATACAGGTCAGGTTTTTACCGATTGCTTTGTGAAGCAGTACGGCCGTGACCGACGAATCCACTCCTCCGGATAACGCCAGGATGACTTTGTCGTCGCCCAGTTGACGCTTCAGGCCGGCAATGGCCGATTCAATAAAGGATGCCGGCGTCCAATCCTTCTTACAGCCGCAGATATGGAGAAAATTGTCCAGCATATGGGCGCCGTCTTCCGTATGAAACACTTCCGGATGAAACTGCACCCCCCATGTGTACTCGTCCTGCACACGATAAGCCGCCGCAGCCACATCGTCCGTACTTGCCACGACCCGAAAGGCCGCCGGCAACCGGGTAATAGTATCGCCGTGCGACATCCAGACCTGCGTGCCGGCACGAACGCCCTGCAACAGCGGGTCTGTATCGTCGACAACAGTCAGATGCGCCCGGCCATATTCGCGTGTCCCGGCAGATTCCACTGTTCCGCCCGAAACATTCGCCATCAGTTGAGCGCCGTAGCAGATTCCCAACACCGGATATTTTTTCCGTATACGGCTCAAGTCTGTCCGGAAAGCATGGGTATCATTGGTGGAATAGGGGCTGCCGGAAAGGATCACCCCTTTGACATCCGGATCACCTTCCGGGAACCGGTTGTACGGCAAAATTTCGCAATAGGTATTTAATTCTCTGATTCTACGGCCTATTAATTGGGTCGTTTGCGAACCGAAATCAAGAATAATAATTTTTTCGTGCATGAATAACGTCCTGTAATTATGAGTGGCGCAAAGATAAGAAAGAATTTTTGAATCATGGAATTTTTGAATCATGGAATCATTGGAATCTTTGAATTGTTTACTTACCTTTGTGCGCAAATTCTATATTATCTGTAATGAATTATGGATGCCGAAGAAAAAAAGATTCAAAAAAAAACATTGATTATCATGGCGATAATCGGTGTAATCGCGCTGATTAGCGTGCTGGCATACTACATTTTCCGGCAGGAACAGCAAATGTCGGACATGGTCGAAACTTTTGCGCTGGAGAAGGAATCCCTGCTGGATGAATATGAAGAATTGTCATTCCAGTATGAGGGACAGAAATTCAAAGTAGGAAATGATTCGCTGGTTGCCCTGTTGACGACCGAACAAATGCGGGTGCAACGTTTGATGGAAGAATTGCGCACCGTAAAAGCAACGAACGCCCGGCGAATCAACGAACTGAAAAAAGAATTGGCTACCCTGCGTAAAATCATGCGGAATTATGTCAACCAGATCGACTCGCTGAATGCAGAAAACCAGCAATTAAAGAAAGAAAACCAGCAAGTAGTCCGGAAATACCAGCAAGCCAGTTCAACCGCCGCCCAGTTGACCAAAGAAAAAGAGAAACTGACCGAGCGTGTCTCGCTGGCCAGCCGTCTGGAAGCTACGGCGATCCAGGTCAAACCGGTCACCTCGCGCGGAAAGGACGCCAAGCGGATCGACAAGATCGCGCAATTAGTACTGACCTTCCATATTGCCAAAAATATTACCGCCCCGGTCGGCGAAAAAGCATTGTTCGTGCGTCTGATGAAGCCGGACGACGACATCCTGAAAAAGCCCAATTCCGGCGTTTTTGCTTTTGAAAACAAGGAAATCATGTACTCGATGATGAAAACCATCGAATATGAAGGCGAAGAAGTATCGGTCGTAATGTATTGGAATGTGGAAGAATATCTTTCGCCGGGAACCTACCGGGCAGATATTTTTGCAGACGGCCATTTGATCGGACGGAGATCGTTTACATTAGAAAAATGACAAATTATTTTCGCCTTTTGAGTAAAAGAGATTGTTATGTTACAATTATATATTACATTTGTCGGAAAAATAACGAACTTTAAAAACAAACAGTATGCAAAACAGACGAGATTTTATTAAACAAGTATCTATTGTACTTGCAGGAGGCGTAGTTATGCCTCGGTTGTTGACTTCGTGCAGCGGAGGAAAAACGACTTCCGCAGCGGCAGCGAAGAATATCGGACTTCAACTTTATTCACTTCGTGATATGGTGAAAGAAGAAGGGATTCAGGTCGTATTGGAAACGGTGGCTAAAATGGGATATAAAAACCTTGAAACCGCCAGTTATCATGAGGGTAAGATTTACGGATTGGCGCCGGCCGAATTTAAGAAATTAGTGACCGATCTGGGAATGAAGTGTACGAGCGCCCATCTTGGACAATCTTTTACGAAAGAAAAAGAAGCCGAAGTAATGAATTGGTGGGATCAAGCCATTGAAGCGCATAATGAATTAGGCGTGAAATATATGATTCAGCCCTCTATGCCGGTGACCGACCAAACGACATTGGACGATTTGAAACTGTATTGCGATTATTTCACCGCGGTAGGATATAAGACCGCCGCTGCAAGTATCGCTTTCGGTTATCACAATCACAACTTTGAATTTCGGAAGATAGAAGACCGGCTGATTTACGACTTCCTGCTGGATAACGTAAGTCCGAACCATGTGACATTTGAAATGGATGTCTATTGGTTGATCAAAGGCGGTGGAGACCCGATTGCCTATCTGACCGCCCGGCCGAATCAATTCAAAGCGATTCATATCAAAGACGAAAAAGAAATCGGCGCCAGCGGAGAAATTGATTTCAAACCGATTTTCGACCGGATGTATGCCAATAACATCAAAGACTGGTATGTGGAAGTTGAACAATATACGAACAATGATCCGGTAGCCAGCGTACAACAGAGCTTTGACTTTTTGAACAAAGCAGACTATGTGAAGTAATTACAGAAAATAATGTGAAAAAAGAAGCCGTTCTCAAAAGGGGGTGGCTTTCTTTTTTTCGTTGGATTCAATCATGAACTATCAGAAAATAAAACGAAACGCCGGCATGTTTTTTTCCCTTCTTCTCCTTATTCCGATGGCTTGCGGGCAACTGAATGAGAAGGCGGTGGCCGAACTGAACAACATCGTGAAGGAGGTACGCCGGCAATATGCGCCGGACGTGCGCGACGAAGTCTACGACATCCGCCTTGTCGACAACAACGGACGCTTGACCGTCAAAGGCGTAACTACCGTTGACGAAGCCCGGATGAAGCTGCTGCAACAACTTCACGATACGTATGGCCGGGCGGTGAACGACAGCATCATTCTGCTGCCCGACCCGGCGCTGGGCGATGACGTGCGTTACGGCGTAGTCAATGTTTCCGTTGCCAATGTGCGGATGGGAGCGGACTACGCGGCCGAAATGGGTACGCAACTGCTGCTCGGTGCGCCCGTACAGGTGTTGCAGCACGACGACTGGTGGCGCATCAAAAGCGCCGAAGGATACATTGCCTGGATCACTGGAAGCTCCTTCGTGTGCATGTCTAAGGAGGCTTTCAACCAGTGGACTGCGGCACGGAAAATTATTTTCACGGACATCTATGGCTTTGCTTACGAAAGCGCGGATGCCGGCCGGCACGTCTCAGACCTCGTCTTCGGCAACCTGCTGAGATACGAGGGCGAAGAAGGAGCCTTCTACAAGGTAGCCTATCCGGACGGACGCCGGGCTTACGTCTCCAAAAGTCAAGCCGTGCACTACGACGAATGGCTGTCGTCCGTCTCGCTCACGGAAGAGAGCATCATTCGGAAAGCCCTCACGCTACGCGGTGTGCCTTACAGCTGGGGCGGCACCTCGACAAAAGCCGTCGATTGCAGCGGATTCTCGAAGACGGTCTTCCTGATGCACGGCGTTATCCTGCGTCGCGACGCATCGCAGCAGGCCAAAACCGGTATCCCGGTCGACATCAGCGAAGGCTATGACCAACTTCGCCCCGGCGATCTGATGTTCTTCGGCGTCAAGGAGCAGGACGGTAAGAAGGAGCGTGTGCGCCATGTCGGAATCTACATGGGCGACCGTGAGTTTATCCATTCCATCGGATACGTCAGAGTCGGTAGCCTCGATTCGACCCGCGCCAATTACGACGAACACAATACGCGCGAATTTATCCGCGCCGCAAGAGTAATCGGAGCCGTCGGCGCCGAAGGCATCTGGCGCATTGACCAAAACCCCCTTTACCGGGAACAAGAGTAAGCATAAGAAACCATATTCATTACATATATATAATATGACACATTCCAGACGACATTTCCTGAAGCAGACAATGCTTTCGACACTCGGCGCCGGCTTGGCGGCTATCGCCCCACATTCCCTGCCGGCACAAACCGTCAAGTCCGCGCAACCGACCGGCAAAGGCAAACTGAAACTTGCATACCGTCCGTATGACTTGCAGTTGCGCCACGTGTTTACCATCGCCAATTCATCACGTACGACGACGCCCGTCGTACTCACCGAAATTACGTACGACGGCCTCACCGGCTACGGCGAAGCTTCCCTTCCACCTTATCTGGGCGAAACGCAAGCCTCGGTCATCGAGTTTCTCAAGAAAGTAGACCTCGGCGCTTTCAACAGTCCCTTCGAACTGGAAGACATATTGGAATACGTCGACAGGATCGCGGAAAACAATACCGCCGCAAAGGCAGCGATAGACATTGCGCTCCACGACCTGACGGGGAAAATCATGGGACAGCCCTGGCACAGGATATGGGGACTGGACAAGTCGAAAGCGCCCTCCACGACGTTTACGATCGGCATCGACACGGCCGAAGTCGTCAAGCAAAAGACACGCGAAGCCGCGCCGCTATACAACATCCTCAAGGTTAAACTGGGACGTGACAACGACAAGGAAATCATCGACGCCATACGTACCGTCACGGACAAACCCATTGCCATCGACGCCAACCAGGGCTGGAAAGACAAGCATTATGCACTCGACATGATTCACTGGCTGTACGAGCGGGGAATCGTGATGATTGAACAGCCCATGTCGAAACACAGGCTCGACGACATCGCCTGGATTACGGAACGCAGCCCGCTGCCTATCTTCGCCGACGAATCCTTTCAGCGCCTCACGGATGTGTCGAAGCTCAAGGGCGCCTTTACCGGCGTCAACATCAAGCTAATGAAATGTACCGGAATGCGCGAAGCGCACAAAATACTGACCGTTGCCCGCGCAGCCGGTATGAGTGTCATGATCGGTTGCATGACCGAAACCTCGTGCGCCATCTCTGCCGCCGCCCAACTCTCGCCCGCCGTAGATTGGGCAGACCTGGACGGAAACCTCCTGATCAGTAACGACCTCTACGCCGGAACAACGGTCGTCGATGGCAAACTGACCCTCAACGATTTGCCCGGTATTGGAATACATAAACTATAAATTTGTCGCCCTGTGAAAAAATATAATCAACGAGGTGCACAACGCACCCTTTTCGCCTCCAGCCTTTTGTCCGTCGCATTGTATTTGCTTTGCGGCTGTTCGCCCACGTCTTCCACCTCCGTCAGTCCGGCGCAAATCGACCGTGCAGAAAATGCCGGCAACTTTACCGAGGCTTCACGCCTGATTGATGCCTGCATTGCCGGCAACCAACTGTCCGGAGAGCAGATATACGAACTCTCCTGGCGGAAGGAAAAAATGCGCCGGATCAGGATGGATTTCGACAGAGACAAAGCCGAAGTACTCGAATATATCCGGAAATATTATCCCGAAGCCGGCAACAAGCAATTGGCGCAATGGGAGGCGGCCAAATCGTTGGAATGTATGATGATCGACGGCGAAAAGCGATACTTTCACAACAGCGCCTCCAACCTGTTCCTCATCGACAGCGCAGCCGCCGCTTGCAAACGTGCAGCCGACCAACCGCCCGCCAACCGAAAGGAAACGACGCTGGAGAAGCATCTGCCCAAGGTGGTAGCAAGCCTGCGTGCAAACGGACAGACGCAAGCCGCGCCGGTCTCCATGACGGTGACATACTCCGTGACGCTCAAACCGGATGCCGTGCCCGACGGCGAGGTTGTCCGCTGCTGGTTGCCCTATGCCCGCGACGACTGCCGTCGGCAAACCGACATCCGGTTGCTCTCCGTAAGCGACGACCGATACATCCTCTCGCCTCCGTCTTACGCCCATCGCACGATATACATGGAAAAGACGGCTCGGAAAGGCGAACCGCTTACGTTCAGTCTCGCCTTTTCGTATCGCTCGGCGCCCGAATGGTTTCATCTCGACGCGCAGGAACTTCAACCCTACGACACCGGCAGCGAACTTTATCGCGCGTATACCGCCGAACGCCCGCCGCACATCGTCTTCAGCAACTCCATCCGGGAGTTGTCTCAACGTATCATCGGCGACGAAACACAGCTCTATGAAAAGATCAAACGGCTCATTGTCTATATCGACAAAACCTATCCCTGGGCGAGTTCGAGAGACTATTCCACGATTGACAGCATTCCGGAATATGTCATGACGCAGGGACACGGCGATTGTGGCCTGGTGACGTTGCTGTTTGTCACCCTGGCACGTTACAACGGGATTCCCGCACGCTGGCAAAGCGGATTCATGATGCACCCCAACAGCACGAATATGCACGATTGGAGCGAATATTACATCGAAGGCCTCGGTTGGATACCGATGGATGAATCGTTCGGAGTCAATCATTTTGCCACGGACGACGATGTTCGGTATTTCTATACCAACGGCACGGATGCGTATCGCTGGGTCGTCAACAGCGACTATTCGCTGCCACTGTATCCCGCCAAAATCTTTCCCCGTAGCGACATCATGGATTTCCAGCGGGGCGAATTGGAATGGAAAGGCGGCAACCTTTATTATGATCAGTGGGACTGGGATTTTGACGTAAGCTATTTGGAGAATGTAGACGAATGAATATGGAATAATATATCGGCAACCTATCAGATAAAAGTACGGGATAAAAAATTAAAATACTGATTATTTCACGACTATTTTTCCGTTTCATGGCGGAAATCACACCCGTTTTTGCTGAATGTAGAACGAATAATAGTTTTTCCCAAAAACCGCTCACCCCTTTTTTCTGTGACAAAGCGTTTTTTTGAGGCTTTTCGTCACTGTTTTTGGTATTATGTCCCAGTTTTCGTTATTCACAGGTATTCATTGCGTACTTTTGTTGCAAATATATATTACATTAAATGAATTGAAAGTATATACATATTGAATGCAAGTAAAAAAACGAAATAGAAAATAAAGATATGATGAAAAAAGTCATTGTGAAATGATTATCTAACCCGTTATTAAGGGTTATATGTTATGTTGTGATAGCCCGGGATAGTGTTTCCGGGCTAATTTTTGCTCCAAAAGAAAACAAGTTTTCTCAAATAGTGACTGTTTTTCGTTTAACGGGAGCGAATAATAGTTATATTTAGTCAAATGATTGCGTATGAATAAAATTGTAGCTACTTTTGTATATTCAAATATCAAAATATTAACAGGCACAACATCATAAATATATTATCAAACTAAATGTCAAAAATGATTATTCAATTTTTAAAACAGCCTTGTCCACCCTTCCGTCAAAAATGGAGAATCATTTTGTTGGTAGAGTTTTGTGTTTGTTTCACCTTGTTTGGTTTTCTGATATTAAACGAGTCTCCCATTTATCAGCAAAATCATATTGTTTTTTTTATAAACTATATGTTTGTGACAACGGTCTGCAGCTATTGGGTATTGATATTTATGCCCTTAGCGCTAAAAGAAGATGAATGGGCTATTTGGAAATACCTCTTGAGCGCCTTGGTTGATATTATATTAATAACGTCCGGAAATATATTCATTGAACAAATTTGCATACAAAAGTATGGCCCTCATTTTCTCTTGCTTATGCATAAAGCACATTCATTCTTTTATAACTTGGCGATCACGTTTACTTATAACTTCACATTAGGTGCTGTCATTACTACAGTAGTTTATTTTTTTATCAAAAGCATAGAGTTGAGTTTTCAGCTAAGAGAAAAAGACGCGATGAATAAACAGTTATTCCTCCAAAAGATGGATAAATCGGATAAAATAATCACCTTATCAGGCAAAACAAAAGAGCAATTAGTGCTGAATCCGGAAAATATTTTATACATAGAAGCTTCCGGAAATTATGTGGATATTCATTTTTGGGAAGATGAAAAAGTATCACGGAGAATGCTTCGGACAACTATACAACAAATGGAAAATGTACTTAAGGTTTATCCGACGATCATACGTTGCCACAGGGCATTTATCGTGAATATATCTTATATTGAAAAGGCTACCTCCAATCATCATGGCCTCTTGTTAGTCCTGAAAACCATTGATAAAGAAGTTCCCGTCTCCAGAACATATAAAAAAAATATCCCGTCTATTCCTGCTAATTAGCGTCCATTCGCCCCAGTTCTTGTGATAAAGCGCATTTTTGTTGTATTTCATCACAAAATCCCGCATTATATCCCTTTTTTCACAATTAATGACGGATTTAACGTACTTTTGTCCTCGATATGCATAAGATTCTAAAGAAATACGAAACTTAGCTTTGGACAAATGAAAATTAGATTGTTTTTGATTACAGTAGCATGCGTAAATATTCTGTCGATAGGTTGGGCACAATCGGGAAACAGTCCGTCATCTATATTGAATGGCGTGTGGGTGTTGGAGAGTGTAAAATATAGTCAGGGTACAGAGGATGAAATCGCCGATATTCCGGCAGAGGATGTGCCAACAAAGATTGTATTTAAATTGGATTCAAGCCGGATAGATTTCTCTTTTAATGAAAAACAAATAGAATTGAAAGAGTCTTCTTCGTCTATCGGTTTGTTGAGCGAATATACGCTAACTGAAAATAGTATGGAAATAATTGTCGGTGCGGGTGAAGTTTATCGGTACACATGGTCTCTGACACCTACAGGTTTGTTGAAACTGCAAACTCATTTTCTTTTTTGGGAAGGACAGCAACAAGTTGTCCGGGAATACAATTATTATTTTCAACGAAAAGAAAATAAATGAAGGTCATAAAAAAACGACATAGCCTTTTGAAGAAAATAATGATTTGCGCAGGTGGATTATTATTTTTTGCGGTTAACGGAATAAAGGCACAAAATGATATAATAAATGAATTGGACTGTAGTTCACTGCGGTCACCATTCAGTTTTAGTGTAGAAGTCGCCTGGACATCTCCGTCAACTTATCCGGTAGATAACCGTAGTACGCCTATTGCAGGAGATATAGACGGGGATGGCATTGCAGAATTGATTTGTGTGGGAAAAACCGGGGGGCGAGAGATTTTTGTTTTTGATGGACCAACAGGCGCATGGGCAGGTACGGCAACCATGGTCAACCCGACGGCTTCGAATCTTTCACCTCTGGTTATCCATCGTCCCTCCGGGGCGAATGCGAAAGCGCTTATATTCGCCGCTAATGTTTCTTCTTCTAAAACAATGGCGCTGTTTGAAGTTTCCAGTGCTCCGGGCGTTCGTCCGATCGAATTTACTAAAAAATGGGAATTTGCAAATGTTGCGTTTATTACTCCGAACACAGCATCACATCTGATAAGCATGCCTATTGTCGCTGATTTTGACGGAGACGGAGTTGCTGAATTTTTTGTGTCCGGTTGTTTTATTGACGTGGCAACCGGAAACATCCTGGCTACCGTACCGGTTACCGGTGTGGGGGGGTGGTTCGTGAGTTTTCCGTTGGCGGCTGACGTGAATAGAGACGGCAAACCGGAACTGATCGTGGGTACCAAAGTTTATAATTTTAACCGGGCTGCCGGGATAAAAATCTCCACTTTGGCCACATGCCCCGGATTACCTGAACAGGAAGGGTTTAATATGGTAGCAGACATCAATCAAGACGGTTTGATGGATGTGGTTTATCACAATGCCCATAACCACTCGGATTCTGCCTACATTAAGGTATGGACGCCGGAAACGGGGCTACCGCTTGGTGATTTTATAATTGAACAAAACAGTTGGCGTTCTTATCCTTTTGTCGGGGATATTGATGGCACAGTTGATATAATTACCGGGAAGAAATATCCGGAAATATGTATCAATGTCATAAATCAATTGTATGCATATAGATATACCGGCTCGGGTTTTACCAAAAAATGGATGATGCCTCATGAGGATGGATCCGGCGCTACCTCCCTTACGCTATATGATTTCGACCTGAACGGCGTCGTTGAACTGGTTTACCGGGATGAAAAGGCTTTGCGGATTTTTGACGGTTCGGGGAGCAGTGTCGGTGCTCCGATTGCTTCTTTTCCTGCTCAATCTACTACTCTGGATGAAACGCCAATTGTGGCAGATGTAACCGGGGAGGGAAGCGCCAATATTTTATATACGTCGGGTGCCACCAGTACCGCTACTATCGTTTGTCTAAGAGGCGCTGCATCCAAATGGGCAGCTTGCCCGAACGTGTGGAATCAACAGTTATACAGCCCACTGACGATCAATACCGACCTGACGGTTCCGGCATCCGTCCAATCGGGAAATCTGGCATTTACCCAGACTTGCAATGAGTATGCAGGAAATACCGTTCAGTATTACAATGGAGGGCCTATGCAGGCGCCATACATAAACGGCACATCTCATTGTCCGGTAGACCTTTCGCCCGATGTGTATGTAATAGGTGGCACGATTACTTTTCTTTCACAAACTTCCGTCAGACTTGATGTCACATTTGGAAATATGGGATTGGTCATTGCATCAGCAAACATGCCCATACGGTATTACAAAAATGATATGACTTCATCTAATATCATCGGTACTTCAACGTTGGGCGCAAATTTGCTTCCGGGACAAACCCGCATGGTCAGCAAAATATTAACCGGCTTAGATCCGATGCCTACGCAGTTTTATGTCCGCGTTCTTGATGATGGAATAAATTTTCCTGCTTTAGGAGCATATAGCGACTGTAACTTGACCAACAACCATAAATCTTTTGGTACGTTGGAATTGCTTAAAACCGTTAATTCTATCAATGCGTGTATTGACGGCACCAGTATTTTTAATATCAGACTGATAAATAACACCAATCAGACCGACAATCAGCAAACATTTAATAATCTTGTGCTTACAGACAGTTTAGGATATGGATGGGAATACCTTTCATCTAATGCGTCTAACGGGAGTTTGGGTACATATAATCTCTTGACACACCGTATACAATGGAATTTACCATCGCTACTTCCCGGCGACACAGCGCTATTGACCATCACCGCCAAGGCAACCAATGCCGGTTCAATCCGAAATTACGCATGGATTGAAAGTGTGGACGGAACGATACTCGGAAGAGAAGTTATTGAGGCGTATGTTGCAGTAAGCAGTGATTTGGCTCCGGCTCCGGCAACGATCTCGCCCGGCAGTTCTACTATCTGCCCGCCGGGGGGTGTGACATTAACCGCTTCTGTAACAGGAAAAAGCTCTTATCAATGGTACAGGAATAATGTGGAAATATCAAACGCTACACAGCAAACCTATACTGCAACAGAGGCGGGGAGTTATACCGTAACTTATTTTGAGAATCCCTGTGTCTCCCAAATGAGCGATTCGGCAACGGTAAGTGTCTGGTGCTATTCCGTTTATCCAGATAACGCGACTGTGCAGGAATTTCAATCCGTGGAAATAGACATCCTAAATAATGATGTATTACCAAACAGTGTCTTCACTCCGGATTTCAATCTGCTTGATTCCATCACTTTGGCACCTTTGGCAGGCACTTTATTCTGTATCGGCGCCGGCGATAGCAGTAAAATTGTATATACCAGCCATGGTACAGGCAGTTTGGTCAACAACATTGACTCTTTCCAATATCAGATCACGTTTTTTAACCCTTCCACCTCAAGCTACCAAACTACACGTGCGACGGTGTATATATACATACTTCAAAGCCATTCAGGTGGATTTTCAACCTGTTATGAAGAAAACTATACCATCCGATTGACCGAATGGCCGGCAGGCGTCATTTTCCGTTGGTTTGACATGACGGAAACATTTATTGGAGTCGGCTCGACACGAAATTTGATAAATTCGACTGGCGACACTACATTTCTGGTGCAACCTGTCATTACCAACCCCTCTGCCTATAATCTGTCGGGTAGCTTTCCGCCGGGACTCCTGACGGTGAAAGTTATTAACCCATACAATTCCATTGTCAGGATGCGATGGACGGGTTTGTTCGATACAAATTGGAATAATCCGAACAACTGGGTAGAAGTACATATCAATGGCGAATATACTTACGAATCGCCGGTGAGTTGGACGCCAGCGAAATGCGTAGATGTCGTAGTCTCTTCCGACACGCCTTTTTATCCGGAGTTGGTTGATTCGGCGACATGCCGCAAGATCACGATGCAAGACCGCGCAATGCTCAAGAATCCACATGTGCTGGATTATGTCACTGCACAGGTGGAACTTAAATTAAAGCCGTCGGAAAGGGATCGTTTTGTGATGTGGTCGGCGCCACTCACGTCCATGTATTCGGGAGACTATCACTTCAAGAACGGAACTACACCTCAATGGGGAGATGTATATATGAATATTTTCCAACAGAATAGCCCTGCCGGAGGTGTAGCACAAGCCAATACGTTTACTGCAACCTTCGGGCAGTTAGGCGAATCGCTGGAATTAGGGAAAGCATTCAATTTGAGAGTGATAACTACTTCAGAGACAAAGGATAAACTCTGGATATTTCCACAGCCGGACAATACTTATACGGACCGAACCAATGAATCATATTCACTTATCCGGACAAATAGAGATCGATTCATTACCCACGGCGTTATGTTAAATCCATTCGACAAAACGTTTTCCTTGTCTATCAGCGGCAATAACAATGGTGGCAAGTTCGTGCAGGTGGTGAATCCATACTTTGCCTATCTGGATGTTACAACATTTTTAATCCGGAATAATACGCTCGCGCCCAATGCCTATATTATTTGGGACGGGGATGTGAACGGCGGTTTTACAGCCGTGAAGTTTTTCGGAGATGCCGATTATCAAACGGGAATGAGATACCTCTATAGTGGGCAGATAGCGCCTATCTCGCCCAATAATCCGAATTTGATACCGCCATTGCAATCATTTTTTGTGGCGAAAGCCGGTGACGCCACATCTCCGGTGACTTCGGTGCTAATGTCGCCAAACTGGACGACTACGAACGGAGGCTCGTCGTTTGTCCTCCGTGCAGCAGAAGTGGAAATCGGTGTGTTGCAGATCAAGGCGACACAAGAAAACAAGACAAGTTATACGGTATTACAGTATGACCCGAACGCTTCGCCGACATACAACGACAACGAAGATGTGCCGAATTTGTTCTATGCGGAAATTCCCCTGACGCTTTATTCCCTAACTCCCGGACAATATCCGTTGGCCATCAATGCCAACGGTGATTTCCAGTCGCAGCATACCGACCTGGGACTGCGGATTACGAATGCCGGTGAGATCAAATTAGAATTTTCAGGGTTGTCGACCTTTGGGCACGATGTATACCTGATAGATAAGGAAAAAAATCAAGAGGAAATCAACCTGCAGCAAACGCCGGAATATACCTTTATGGCAAACAAACCGGCAAACGTCAATGTGATCGAAATAAACGACCGTTTCTCGCTACGGATGGATTATACGGGAAATTTGAGTAACCGGGTGGCCAATAAACCTGCCTTGCAACTTTCCGGCAACGATGGATATATCCAGGTACGTTCTGTTGCAGGAATAATCAAGCATCTGCAGATATATAATATGGCCGGAATGTTGATATACAGCGACGATACCGCATCCGAAGAATTTCGGATTCCGGCCGAACGTTCGCAGACATATATAGTAAAAGCGTTTGTAGGAAATGCAGATATTGTAGAAAAAGTCATTGTGAAATGATTATTTGACCCGTTATTAAGGGGTTTTTATGTTATGTTGTGATAGCCCGGGATTTTATCCCGGGCTACTTTTTTTTAAAAAGGCAAGGATTCAATGATTCAGAAGCATATACATGAATTATAATGACTATCTTTGTATCGAAAAAGAGAATAAATTATGGCATTAAAACGTTTCGGTGTTTCGTTGGAAGACGAACAATTAGAGGCTCTGGATCAATATGTAGAGGATAATGGATTCGCCAACCGTTCGCAGGCGATACGCTTTCTTGTGGAGAAAAACGTAGCCGAGAAAAAATGGCAATGCGACCATATTGTTGCGGGGACAATTGTGATCATGTATGACCAGGCAAAAAGAGAGATTGCCTCAAAAATTACTGCGATTCAGCAATTTTACCAAGATGTCATTCTGTCCTCTTCGCAATACTACTTAAATGAAGGTTTCTGTCTGCATATCGCAACCGTCACCGGTACGGCCTACCGGCTAACGGAACTCTCCGACAAACTGATTACTGTCAAAGGAATTAAACACGGCAAATTAGTCATGAGTCGGGCTGACTAAGAGACCGGCGGGCGTGTCTGAAAATACGGCGGACATTCCTTTGTCTTTTTTAACGCGAAAAGGTAACACGAATTTGAAAATTCGTGCTACCTTTGACCATCGTTGAAAAAATAGACTTACATATACATTATAATAATAGCCGTATGAAAAAAAGCGTATTATTTTTAGTTGCGACCCTCTTCTCCAGCCTACAACTTTGGGCGGCAGAGGAAGATAACAAGATAGACACAACCATTTTTTTGAAACAAGTTGTAGTCACTGCAACAAAGATTCAAGTCAATCGTAACAGCATCCCGCTGTCTATCTCTGTCATCGGACGGGAAGAGATTGAAGCCAGCAGCGAATCAGCCTTACTGCCGGTATTATCCCAACACATTCCGGGACTGTTTGTTACACAAAAAGGGATGACCGGATTCGGTGTAAATAGCAACTCGGCCGGGACGGTAAATATCCGTGGTATCGGGCAGGGAAACAAAGTGTTAATGCTGTTTGACGGTCAACCTCAGTGGGCGGGTGTTTTTGGTCATGCGTTACCGGATACTTACGTGGCTTCGGATGTGGAACGGGTAGAAGTTGTCCGGGGGCCGGGTTCTCTGCTATACGGATCGAATGCCATGGGTGGAGTAGTCAATATCATTACCCGCCAACAGAAAGATGACGGACGCCATACACAGGCACGTGTCATGTATGGCTCGTATAATACACAAAAATATATGGTTAACAACGGATATAATGCAGGCAATTTCAGCAGTTTTATCTCCGTAAACCACGACCGGACAGACGGATTGCGTACAAACTCGGACTTCCATATAACGAACGGATTTGTCAATCTCGGCTATAAAATAAATGATATTTACAAGCTGAAAGGAGATGTCAGTCTGGCAAAGTTTAAAAACCAAAATCCCGGACCGATAGACAATCCTGTAACAGATAACAAGATGGATATTCTGCGGGGAACGGCTTCGGTAAGCCTGACCAATACCGGCGAAAAGATCAGCGGAGCTATCCAGGCTTTTTATAACTGGGGGAATCATGAGATTAATGATGGATACCGGCCACCGGCCAATCCCCGCACGTTCCGGTTCAATTCGGATGATCATAACACCGGCATCTTGTTATATCAGACATTCCGTTTATTTGACGGCAACAGTTTTACGGCCGGCATAGATTACAAGAACTGGGGAGGCCACGCCTGGAACGATACCATCAACGGCCGGAAAGGCGAAATTATAGACCGGTCGGTCAATGAAATTGCCGGTTACGTTATTGCTCAACAAGATTTGTTTGATAAATTGAGCCTGAATGTCGGCGTACGCTACGAACACAGTGACGCTTACGGTAGCAGATGGACGCCGCAGGCAGGATTGACTTTTCGTCCCTTTGAAGGCAATTCCATCCGGGCTTCGTTTTCCGAAGGATACCGGAGTCCGAACATCCGGGAACTTTATATTTCCTATCCTCCATACTCCGTGGCCAATCCCGATTTGAAACCGGAAAGCATGCAGACATACGAACTGGCTATTGGGCAATATCTGAATGATAATAAGTTTTTTGTGGAAATCACCGGATTCTATCTCGAAGCCGGAAACATGATTGCCGGCGTGCAGGGAACATTAACGAATATAGACAAACTGTATAATAAAGGGATAGAAGCCGAAATTTCCTATTATCCGGCAAAAAATCTGTGGTTCACCACCAATTACAGTTACCTTCGCACAAGCACACCGGTAGAAGCCGCACCCAAAAACAAATTCTTTATCGAAGGAACTTACCGTCTGAAACGATTGACGCTGACGGCTGACGTAGAATCTATCGGTGGATTAATAAAGGTGAGCGGAGCAACGGACGACAAAGTAAACTATACGCTGTTGAACGCAAAGGCATCTTATCTTTTCGGTTCACATACGAAAGGGTTTACTCTTTTCGTTAAAGGAGAAAACCTGACAGGAACAAAATATGAAATACTTAACGGCTTTCCAATGCCGAAAGCAACTGTTATGGGAGGTGTAGATGTTAGATTTTAAAAAAATAGTCGTCCTGACGGTCGGTTTGATGTGCTGTGTTGCTTGTACGTCTCAAACAGCTTTTGAGAGAGCGGTTAAAACGTCTGTAAACAACCAAATGACAACCTATCCCCAATCGACCTTGAAAGATCTGTATAAAAATTTCTTTCAAGATCGGTTTGGGCCGGGGCATCTTATTCCGGATACTGCCGCATCCGGGGATTACTTGCGCAGGGAATTGGCTTCTATCGACAAAACTACCGGCGCATACTATGAACCGGCCGGATGGGAAGGCGCTTTTTACCGTGTCAATTTATCCGTAATCAAAGAAAATTTAGTGCCTTACGAAGTGTATTTCGACGCTTTTATCCGCAGTGTAAACGGGATTGTTCCACCTTCCATTAAGGACTGGGAAAAAGAATGGTTATCCATCGACGCAATTATTCAAGGCATGGGTTTGTCTCTCGCAAACGATGAAAAAGACCGGCAGGAAATTCGTGAACTCCTGAAAAAAGGGGAATATGTGATGCATCATAGCGCTGCATTTGAAGCAAATTATTCCCCTCATTACCGTATCATCGAAAAAGCTATTTTTGAAAAAGAAATACGTCCTTTCCTCCCTGATTTTCAATAGGCACGTGCAAACAACACGCGTTGTGCAGATGATTTTCCGGTAACCATACATTTACCCGGCGTTTTGTCACCTGCTAATGGGATACAGCGAATGGTCGCTTTCGTTTCGTTTTTCACCAATTCTTCCGTCTCTGCCGTGCCATCCCAATGTGCCATAATAAAATAACCTCCTTCGATTTTTTCTTTAAATTCCTCGTAGGTTTCAACCGTAATCGTCCGGTTTTCACGAACCGTGTACGCTTTCTGATAAATATGCTGCTGCATCTCTTCAAGCAGATGTTTCACATACAGATCAATCCCCTCGCATGCAACGGTTTCTTTCTCCAATGTATCCCGGCGCATCACTTCAATGGTGTCGTTCTCCATGTCGCGCCCACCCATTGCCAAGCGGATGGGCACTCCTTTTAATTCATATTCGGCAAATTTCCAACCCGGTTTTTTATTGTCGGCATCATCGTATTTCACCGAGATGCCCAACGCTTTCAACTTATTTATAATAGCCGATACTTTCTCACTGATTTGCGCCAATTGCTCCCCGGAACGATAAATGGGTATGATAACCACCTGTATGGGAGCCAGACTGGGAGGCAGCACCAATCCGTTATCATCGGAATGTGACATGATTAAGGCGCCGATCAAACGTGTTGTCACCCCCCAGGACGACGCCCAGGCATATTCCGTATTCCCGTTTTTATCAATAAACGTCACATCAAATGCTTTGCCGAAATTCTGCCCCAGAAAATGCGAGGTGCCGGCTTGTAAGGCTTTCCCATCCTGCATCATGGCTTCGATGGTATACGTTTCCAAAGCGCCGGCAAAACGTTCGCTGTCCGACTTCACCCCTTTAATCACCGGCATAGCCATGTATTTTTCGGCGAAATTCGCATAAACGCCCAGCATCTTACGGGTTTCTTCCTCGGCTTCTTCCCGCGTAGCATGGGCGGTATGTCCTTCCTGCCAAAGAAATTCGGTCGTTCGCAGGAACAGGCGCGTGCGCATTTCCCATCGCACCACGTTAGCCCATTGATTGACCAGAATCGGCAAATCGCGATAGGAATGAATCCAGTTGCGATACGTCTTCCAGATGATTGTTTCCGATGTCGGACGGATAATCAGTTCTTCTTCCAATTTGGCGGCCGGATCAACCACCACACCGCTGCCATCAGCTGCATTTTTTAACCGGTAATGCGTCACTACGGCACATTCTTTTGCAAATCCTTCTACATGATCGGCCTCACGGCTCAGGAAAGATTTCGGTATAAGCAACGGGAAATAAGCATTTTGATGTCCGGTTTCTTTAATCATGTCATCCAACACACGTTGTATTTTCTCCCATATGGCATATCCATAGGGTTTGATTACCATACAACCACGCACGGCCGAATTTTCTGCCAAGTCTGCCTTAATGACTAAATCCTGATACCATTGCGAATAATTTTCACTTCGTGAAGTGAGTTCTTTTAATTCTTTTGCCATAATAATAATAATAAAATTCAGGGATTGAAAGAGTTGAATCTTTCAATCCGATTAATATTGTTCTTTTTCGTTTGGAAAATCTTTTTTCTTTACATCATCAATATAAGACTGTACGGCCTCGGTAATAACCTCGTACAGATTGGCATATCGCCGCAGGAAGCGGGGAGAAAATTCCTTGTTAATGCCTAACATATCGTGCATCACAAGCACCTGACCATCGACACCGCCTCCGGCGCCAATGCCGATGACGGGGATATTCAGTTCGGAAGCGACACGAGTGGCCAACGCCGCCGGAATCTTTTCCAACAACACGGCAAAACAACCCGCGTCTTCCAGGATATGTGCATCTTCAAGTAATTTCCCGGCTTCTTCTTCATCACGAGCGCGTACCGCATAAGTTCCGAATTTATTGATGGATTGCGGTGTCAATCCCAAATGTCCCATGATGGGGATACCGGCGCAGAGAATCCGTTGCACGGATTCTTTAATCTCGGCGCCTCCTTCTATTTTAATACAATCGGCATGCGTTTCCTTCATCACGCGGATGGCTGAAGTCAAGGCCTCTTTCGAATTGCCCTGATAGGTGCCGAACGGCAAATCAACCACGACCAAGGCTCTTTTGACGGCTTTTACTACCGACTTGCCGTGATAAATCATCTGATCCAGCGTAATGGGAAGCGTCGTTAAATTCCCGGCCATCACGTTTGACGCCGAATCGCCTACTAATATTATATCCATTCCCGCCTGATCTATAATCTGCGCCATCGAATAATCGTACGCAGTCAGCATGGATATTTTCTCCCCCCGTTGCTTCATTTCTATTAAACGATGGGTAGTTACTTTACGATTGTTATCGGATATTGCTACTGACATAGTTGTTTTTGTTTTTATTTCACGCCGCAAATGTACGTGAAAGTTTTTTTAGTCCTTATTTTTTACGCAAATTTATTTCCATCTCAATTTATTTAGTATCTTTGCTCGGCATGATAACAACAAAAGAAAAATACTGGAAATATTCGCTGATACTGCTGATCCTGTTGCTGGGAGGGCTTATCATCGTCAAACTATGGTCGTTTGTAAACGGTTTGCTGGGCGCATTTACGCTGTTTGTATTAGTGCGCCGGCAAATGATTTACCTGACTGAGAAGAAACGGATGAATAAAATCCTGGCGGCAGTACTGATTATGACGGAAGCCACCTTATGTATCCTCGTGCCGGTCTATTTGCTTGTGTGGGTATTGCTTGGCAGGGTACAGGCGATAGATATAGATATTCCGGCGCTGACGGGTATGATTCAGGACTTCGGAGCGTCACTGGAGGAAAACTTCGGATACAATGTGCTAAGTTTGGATAATCTGACGGCTGTGACAGGTTATTTGACCAAGTGGTTGCAATTTTTCCTCGGCCAGGCCAGCGAAGTGCTGGTAACGACCGTCGTAATGATTTTCCTGCTTTACTTTCTCTTAACCGGGCATCGTGCGATTGAACGTTATGTGTATGAGTTGTTGCCGTTCAGCGAACAAAACCGGGACGATATTTCCAGTGAAGTCTACCGCATGGTACGTTCCAATGCCATTGGCATACCCCTGCTTGCCATCATTCAGGGCGGGATTGCCTATATCGGATATTTGATATTCGGGGTGCCGAGCGCCTTTCTTTTTGCGGCGTTGACGTGCTTTGCCACGATTATTCCGTTGGTTGGCACCGGCCTTGTATGGGTGCCGATGGTCGTTTACCTGTTAATGACCGGCGATTGGATAAACGCTATCGGGCTTGTCGCTTATTGTACTTTGATATTGATTAATATAGACAATGTGATCCGCTATGTGTTGCAAAAAAAACTGGCGGATACGCATCCGCTGATTACGGTGTTTGGCGTGATTCTCGGACTTTCGGTGTTTGGTTTCTGGGGAGTCGTATTCGGCCCCTTGCTGTTGTCCCTGTTTTTTTTGCTGGTAAACATGTTCAAGCGGGAATATCTGGATAAAGAAGGTTAGAAAATGGAGGCGTTTATGCAAAATATCACAAACATGCTTTATAACATATTTATTACGTTAGGCAAATCCATAGAAGTACACTACTTTTACACCGAAATTTAAATGAATGACGATATGAATAACGATATAAATAATGAACATACACTTTCCGGCCTGCGGGTAGCGCCTTTTCGTAAGGTTGTAAATGGAAAAGAAACAACACTTTGTATATTAAAAAACAAAGGTGGCATCGAATTGACGGTCACGAATTACGGAGCCAAAATCGTATCCCTGATGGTTCCGGACAAAAACGGCCAATGGGTAGATGTGGTCACCGGTCACGATTCCATAGATGCTTATCTGGCGTCGGAAGAACCTTATTTCGGCGCTATTTGCGGTCGGTACGGCAACCGTATTGCCAACGCCAAGTTCACCCTGGACGGCGTCGTGTACGATCGGTTGGCGCAGAATAACGGCCCGAACTGTCTGCACGGCGGGAGGGTAGGATTCAACGCCGTGGTATGGGATATAAAAGAACTTGACAGCCGAACGATCGTATTGGCCTACACGGCGGCCGACGGCGAGGAAGGTTTTCCGGGTAGGCTGCACACCGAGGTCTCCTATCACCTGACGGATGCGAATGAACTCTTGATTACATACCACGCCACAACCGACAAACCGACCGTACTTAACCTGACCAACCATTCCTATTTTAATCTCTCCGGCGCCGGCGACCCGTTTATCGGCGATCACGTGCTGACGATTCCGGCCAACTATTACTTGCCGACCGACGAGACCTCCATTCCTTACGGCCCGCCGGAAAAAGTGGAAGGAACACCGATGGATTTCCGCACGCCGCATGAAGTCGGTGAACGGATTCATCATGACTTTGAACCCTTAGTCATTGGACGGGGATACGACCATACTTATATCATTAACGGAAAGATAGTCGGTGAAATGGCTTTGGCCGCACGTTGCCATTCTCCCAAAACAGGGATACTTATGGACACGCTCACCACCGAACCCGGTATACACCTCTATACGGGAAACTGGATGACAGGCAATCTCGTCGGAAAGCACGGACAGCGGTATCCGCGACAGTCCGCCTTATGCTTTGAGACGCAACATTATCCGGATAGCCCCAACAAACCGAAATATCCCACGACCGTGCTTCGTCCCGGCGCGAGATTTCGGAGCCAAACGGTATTTAAGTTTTCAATTCAGTAATAATAGTAATAACAAATCAAATTCAAATTAACAAACAAATTATGCAATCAAAAAAGAATTACACAGTACCAATTATCATGATGATCTTCCTGTTCGGAATGATCTCGTTTGTCACGAACCTTGCATCACCCATGGGGGATGTATTGAAAAATCAATTTACAGTGGCCAATTGGGTGGGAACACTCGGCGTTTTCGCCAATTTTATTGCTTATGCCGTCATGGGGATTCCGGGCGGTATATTGCTTCAAAAATTCGGCTACAAGAAGACAGCCTTAATTGCCATCGCCATCGGTTTCGCAGGCGTTGGCATTCAGACGCTGTCGGGATTGATTGGCACCAGCACGGCATTTTACGTCTATCTGACGGGAGCATTTGTAGCGGGTTTTTCCATGTGCCTGCTCAATACCGTGGTTAATCCGATGCTGAACACACTCGGCGGCGGAGGCAACAAGGGAAACCAGTTGATCCAGATCGGAGGTTCATTTAACTCTTTGTGCGGAACAGCGGTTATCGTGCTGGTAGGTATCCTGGTCGGCGATATAGCGAAAGCACAAATATCGGACATTTATCCCGTTATGTTCATCGCATTGGCCGTATTTGCACTCGCGTTTGTTGTGATTGGGCTTGCATCCATTCCGGAACCGCACAAAATCTCAACCGCCAAAGAAGAAAAATTACCCTACAGTCCCCTGTCATTCCGGCATTTCATACTGGGAGCCGTCGGTATTTTCGTTTATGTAGGCGTTGAAGTAGGTATTCCCAAGGTATTATTTTCGTGGTTGGTGGATAGCGACCTGAATATCCTTCGTGCGGACACGCCTCAAATCGCTTCGTCCATTGCCGGCTTTGTTACGGCTACCTACTGGTTCCTGATGCTGATCGGTCGTTTGGTCGGTGCGGCACTGGGCGCCAAAGTATCGAGTAAGACGATGCTCACCGCCGCCTCAGCTGTCGGTTTGATCCTGGTTGCCCTGGCCATCTTCTCGGACGTAGCCACGCAAGTAAACATCCCGGTATTAAAGAACCTGGACGGAGCCTTGTCATTCGGGACGGCATTAGTGCCCATCAATGCTGCCTACCTGGTGTTGGCCGGCTTGTGTACATCCGTTATGTGGGGAGGTATTTTCAACCTGGCCGTCGAAGGATTGGGCAAATATACCGCCAAAGCATCGGGATTCTTTATGGTGCTGGTATGTGGCGGTGGCATATTACCGCTGCTCCAAAACCTGGTGGTAGACATCACTACTTATAGCACCAGTTACTGGGTGATTATCGCAGGCTTGGCATATCTGCTCTTCTATGCTTTGATCGGCAGCAAAAACGTGAACAGGAATATTATCGTAGATTAATAACAGAACCCTTTCTTCCCTTCGGGAGGAAAGGGTTTTTTACGAACATAAAAATAAGTTGGAAAAATGGAGATAGAACATGTAAGAAGCCGTTTCATCAAACACTTTGATGGAACTACCGGGACGATATACGCATCGCCCGGACGTATCAACCTGATCGGTGAACATACCGACTATAATGGCGGATTTGTATTTCCCGGCGCAATAGACAAAGGCATCATGGCCGAAATAAAACCGAACGGAACCGGCAAAGTGCTCGCGTATTCGATAGACCTGAAAGATTACATCGAATTTGGGCTGAACGAAGAAGATGCGCCGCGTACCAGTTGGGCAAGGTATCTATTCGGCGTATGCCGCGAGATCATCAAGCGGGGCGGCAAGATCGGAGGATTTAACACCGCCTTTGCCGGCGATGTGCCGCTGGGCGCCGGAATGTCATCCTCCGCAGCCCTGGAAAGCACGTTCGCCTTTGCTCTGAATGACCTGTTTGACCTGGGGATCGACAAATTCGAGTTAGCCCGGATCGGCCAAGCAACCGAACATAATTATTGCGGCGTCAAATGCGGCATTATGGATCAGTTTGCCTCGATCTTCGGAAAACAGGGCAACCTGATCCGGCTGGATTGCCGTTCGCTCGAATACGAATATTACCCCTTCGATCCGCAGGGATATAAATTAGTGTTACTGGATACGGTGGTCAAACATGAACTGGCATCGTCGGCCTACAACCGGCGGCGCGAATCCTGCGAACGGGTCGCGCAAAAACTGAACGTAGAATTTCTGCGCGATGCGACGGCCGAACAGTTAGAGGCGATAAAAAGCGACATCAGCGAAGAAGACTACAAGCGCGCCGCCTATGTGATCGGCGAAAAACAGCGCGTACTGGATGTCTCCGACGCCTTGGGCAAAGGCGATTACGAAACCGTGGGGCAAAGGATGTATGAGACGCACGACGGCATGAGCAAGCTCTACGAGGTGAGTTGCGAAGAACTGGATTTCCTGAACGGGATAGCCAAAGAAAGCGGTGTGACCGGTTCGCGCGTGATGGGCGGAGGCTTCGGCGGATGTACCATCAACCTGGTGAAAGAGGAATTGTATGACGCCTTTATCGCCCGTGCGCAAGAGGCTTACAAAGCCAAATTCGGACGCAGCCCGAAAGTCTATGACGTCGTGATCGGCGATGGTGCACGGAAAATAAGTGATTGACGAACACCGGCAGCATCAGGAAAGTAAAAGAGGCGAACTTTAAAAAAAGTCCGCCTCTTT
>JAITPV010000173.1 GCA_031289275.1 Tannerella sp. | reverse complement strand
TCCTATATAAAATCCAATGATGACAGGCTACGGGTCTCTTTATCGGAAAAGAAAAGCACCTATAAAGGGATCAATCGGAACAGGCAAACCCTTATCGTTTATCATGTAGATGGAGGCATAACGACCGACAACAGTGCACGATGCGATTATGCGGTTTATACGAAACAAACAGATCACCTGTATTTAATCGAACTGAAAGGATCGGATTATCCTCATGCTTTGGAACAATTGACCGGCCTCTATCGACAACTTGCTGAGAGAGGTATCCGTGAGTGGCGTCTATTGTCTGATTATCCTTTCCAGGGTGCGCGCACCCAATATTCGATTGACACAAGAGACCAAGTTGAAAAAACAATTGCACCGATTAAACGGTTTGTTTAACGAAGCGCATTTAAAGAAGAACATAAAATCAGAAGACGAAATTATTTAACTATGAACAAAAAATTGACAATCGCGCTGGTAGCGCACGACCGCCGCAAGGTGGATATGATCGAATGGGCAGTGCATAACGCACAGTTTTTGTCCGAACACAAGATGGTATGTACCGGCACAACCGGCGGACTTGTCCGGGAGGCTTTTGAAAAAGAAGGCATTCGGGCGAATATCATTTGCATGCACTCCGGGCCGCTGGGGGGCGATGCCGAAATCGCTGCCATGGTGGTGCGCAAGGAGATAGACCTGGCCATCTTTCTGATCGACGATCTGAGTCCGCAACCACATGAAGCCGACATTCAGATGTTGCTTCGCCAGTGCCGCGTCCATAACATTCCCATTGCCTGTAACCGTTACAGTGCAGACTTGATGATGACAAGCGCCTTATGGGATGATGATACGTACGTTCCGATGGAACCGAAATACATACATTTTAAAAGATAAACGATGACATTGAATATAGCGGTTTTACCGGGCGACGGCATTGGCCCGGAAGTGATCGAGCAGGCGGTGAAAGTAGTAAAAGCCGTCTGCCGGAAGTTCCATCACGAATTGATTGCCCGGGAAGCTTTGGTGGGCGCCTGCGCCATTGATGCCACAGGAAATCCTTATCCGGACGAAACGCACACGCTTTGCATGCAGAGTGACGCCGTTCTTTTTGGGGCGATCGGCTCGCCGGAATATGATAATAACCCTGCTGCCAAAGTGCGCCCCGAACAGGGTTTGCTGGCCATGCGTAAAAAACTGGAATTATACGCGAACATTCGTCCGGTAACAACTTTTGCGTCGTTACTGCATCAGTCTCCGTTGCGTCCGGATCTCGTGGAAGGCGTAGACCTCCTGTGCATCCGCGAACTGACGGGCGGCATGTATTTCGGGCGTCCGCAAGGCCGGAGCGAAGACGGGAACACGGCCTATGACACATGTATCTATTCGCGAGAAGAGATTGTGCGGATTGTACGTCTGGCTTACGACTATGCGCTGACGCGACGCAAAAAAGTCACCGTTGTAGACAAGGCCAATGTGTTGGCAACGTCCCGGTTGTGGCGTCAGGTGGCGCAGGAAATTGCCGGTGAATACGCCGACGTTGAAACCGAATATATGTTCGTGGATAACGCCGCGATGCGTCTGGTGCAATGGCCGAAGAGCTTCGATGTATTAGTGACGGAAAACATGTTCGGGGATATTCTGACGGATGAAGCCTCGGTCATTACCGGTTCGATGGGCATGTTGCCCTCGGCTTCCATCGGTGTGCACACGTCGGTGTTTGAGCCGATACACGGTTCTTATCCGCAGGCGGCCGGGAAAAACATTGCCAATCCGTTGGCCACGATTCTTTCCGCCGCATTGATGTTTGAATATGCGTTCCGTCTGCCGGACGAAGGACGTGCCATCCGCGAGGCCGTCACAGCTTCGATGGAAGCCGGAATCGTTACCGAAGACATTGCGCAGGGCATCGTCCCTCATACGACCTCGGACGTCGGCGACCGGATTGCAGCCTGTATCAACCGGGGAGAATTAAGAGTTAAGAATTAAGAGTTATGAATGCATGCTTCATGCTTCATTTTTACTTCTTCATTCTTAACTCTTACTTTCCATTACAATTCCCTGATCCAGATATTTCGGAAACTGATCGGTGCACTGGGGTCGCCGTGAGCTTGCAGGACAATCGGGCCGGCTCCATGTTTTTCCACGCGCGGAAAGCCGATGTATTCGGTTGTTCCGAGAATAGACGTATGATTCTGTACCACAACGCCATTATGGATGACCGTCACACAGGGCGGAATGCGGTACGTGCCGTCTTCCTTGAATAGGGGTGCGGAATAGATAATATCGTATACATTCCATTCGCCCGGTTTACGCATGGCATTGGCCAGGGGTTTGGACTGTTTGTAGATACTTCCGGCCTGTCCGTTGGCATAAGTTGCGTTTTTATAGCTGTCCAAGATCTGCACTTCGTATTTTCCCTGCAAGTAGACGCCGCTGTTGCCGCGTCCCTGGCTTTCGCCGGCAATGTTGACCGGGATGCACCATTCGATATGCAACTGGAAATTCTCGAAGGTCTGCTTCGTTTGAATGTCACCGGCCTGTTTGTTTACGGTCAATGTTTTGTTTTTATTGACTGTCCATTGGGCGGGGCTTTTGTCTGTCGCATTTTCCCAGGCGGACAGGTCTTTGCCGTCAAACAAGGTAATGGCATCCGAAGGCGCGGAGTTCGTTTGAATGTCGCCCGGAGTGATTATGGCCGGTTGAGGCGTCCAAAATTCGGACATCCCGGCACGCATGGGTTCCGGTTCGGGATAGTTGGTTTGTGCATGTGCCGTAAGGCAAACCATGCAAACTGCGGTAAGAAATAATTTGTTCATCGTTATAAATATTTAATAGTTTAATTCCTTGTCATTCCGGTTGAATCCAGCGCATATAGGGGAAATCCATCCGGTGAGGCAGTTGTTCATGCACCGGATATACGCGGAATCCTACTTTCAGATGGCCAAATTCGGAGGTTCTCATTTTCAACTCGAAATAGAGTTTGTCGCCTTCTTCTTTCACCAGGCTGAAAGGCGTGGCCGATAGAAACTCCACCGTGTGGTTATCCGGATGCTCTTTTGTACAGACGAAATCAATACCCAACTTGCTTTTCAGGTTTTTACGGTCAATCACGACCTCGAAGACACAGTCTTCATCTACGACCATATGGCCTGCCGAATCGTCATAATGGAAAGAGTCGACCACGAAAGAATCCCAATGCGCCTCGACTTCTTTTTTCCATTCAACAATTTCTTTGGCCAGCGCATGGTTATTTTCCGTCAACGAAACCGAACGGGCAGCCAGTTTATGATAGAAGCGGTCGATATAATCATCCAACATCCGCTTCATGGTATAGTCCGGAGCGATCTGCGAGATAGAGTTCTTGATGTATTGAATCCACTCGGGCGAATAGCCTTTGCTGTTTTTCGCAAAATAGAGCGGTATGATCTCATCCTCCAGGATATGGTAGATCGTTGCCGCGTCCAACTGATCCTGATACTCCTGGTTTTCGTACGTTTTCTTATCCGTCAACGCCCAGCCGGCGCCGGGTTTGTATCCTTCGTACCACCATCCGTCCAATACGGAAAAGTTCAACACGCCGTTCATCTCCGCCTTTTCGCCGGATGTGCCGGAGGCTTCCAGCGGACGGGTCGGCGTATTCAGCCATACGTCTACGCCGGCAATCAAGCGGCGTGCCAGGCGCATGTCGTAATTTTCGAGAAAAAGAATTTTCCCCAGAAATTCCGGACGGCGCGAAATCTCGACTATATGTTTGATCAGACCCTGTCCGCCGCCATCGGCCGGATGCGCTTTCCCGGTAAAGACGAACTGCACGGGGTTTTTATCGTTGTTCACGATTTGAGAAAGGCGGTTCAGGTCGGTAAACAACAGGTGCGCCCGCTTGTAGGTTGCAAAACGGCGACCGAAACCGATCAGCAGCGCGTTCGGATTAATTTTTTCCAACAGGGATACGACTTTCAGCGGATCACCTTGATTCTTCAGCCAGTTATCCCGGTATTCCAATTTGATATAATCAATCAGTTTCACTTTGAGCAGTTTTCGTATTTCCCAGATTTCCGTATCCGGCGCCAACTGGATCGCTTCCCAGATGGTTTTGTTCGACTGGTCGTTCAGGAAATTCGGATCGAACTTGCCGGCGTAATACGTTTTCCATTCGATCGCCGTCCAGGTCGGCATGTGTACCCCGTTGGTGACGTAACCGACGTGCAATTCTTCGGGGAAATACCCTTTCCACAGCGGGGCGAACATTTGGCGGGAAACCCTTCCGTGCAACCAGCTTACGCCGTTTGCTTCCTGGCAGGTATTCAGCGCGAAGGTGCTCATGGAAAATTTTTCGTGACTGCCGGGGTTTTCACGTCCCATGTCAATAAAATCAGACCAGTTGATGCCTAATTTCTCTGCAAATCCGCTCATATACTTTCCGAACAGGGATTCGTCAAAATAATCATGCCCTGCCGGAACCGGCGTATGAACGGTATAGAGTGACGAGGCGCGGACAATTTCCAGGGCTTCGTTGAAGTCCAGGTGTTCGTTTTGGATATAATCCGTCAGGCGTTGCACATTGATCAGCGCCGCATGGCCTTCGTTGCAGTGGTATACTTGTTTTTTGATCCCTAATTGATTCAGGAGCAAAATACCGCCGATGCCCAACATATACTCCTGTTTCATCCGGTTTTCCCAGTCGCCGCCATAGAGTTGATGCGTAATGAAGCGATCCCATTCGCTGTTTTCCGGCAGATCCACATCCATCAGATAGAGCGGAATACGTCCGACGCTCACCTTCCATACGCAGGCATATACGATGCGTTCCGGATAGGGCACTTCCAGGATCATCGGCTCGCCCGTCGGGGTGAGCAACTGCGTAAGGGGGAGTTGGCTGAAATCCTGCGCTTCGTAATTGGCGATTTGCTGGCCGTCCATGGACAGGCTCTGCGTGAAATATCCGTAGCGGTAGAGGAATCCGACGGCTACCAGATCAATATTACTGTCGCTGGCTTCCTTCAGGTAATCGCCCGCCAGGATACCCAAGCCGCCGGAGTAGGTTTTTAACACATTCGTCAAACCGTATTCCATGCTGAAATAGGCTACCGAGGGTCTTGCCTGATCCGGTTGAACCTGCATATAGGTTTTAAACTGACTGTATACCCGGTTGATTTTGCCCATCAGTTCTTGATTCCCCATGATTTCACCCATCCGTTTATGAGTTAGTTTCTGAAGCAAAAGTACCGGGTTGCCTTCGGTTTTGTCCCAAAGGCCGGTGTCGATTTGCTCAAAAAGATCGGTTGCTTCGTGATTCCATACCCACCACAGATTCATTGCAATCTCATGAAGGGGAGCCAACTGTTCGGGGAGTTTCGTATGTGCATACATATCTCTCCATAGGGCTTCGTTTGTTTTTTTGGTCTGAATTTTCATTGTTTACTCGTTGTGTTAAGATGTTCATATCCCATATTATCGGCAAAGGTAATAAAAAAATCAAACAACGGGGATTAAATTTCCGTGGAGGGTGCATTATTTCTAAGGCTCTTACAAACCTTCGTAAGGCTCTTACGAACCTTCGTAAAGCTCTTACAAACCTTCGTAAGGTTCTTACAAACGTTCGTAAGGTTCTCCTCTGCCCCTAAATCCCCTAAAGGGGACTTTGGTGATCCGTCGGAAGTTCCCTTTAGGGGATAGGGGTTTGCCTCAAATACGACAATATTATTTCTGAGCTTTCTGTAAACGTTTATAGAGTTCTTACAAACGTGTATAAGGCCTCTGTAAACGTTTATAAGACCCTTTATTCGCTCCGTGCCGATCCGCCCGCTCCGCTCGATTCGCGTTCCGATGTCGGGACGGCTTGTTCGAGGGAGAAGGTCGGGGGCAGGCCGTTCATTTCAGAAAAGGGCGATGACTTTGGGTAGAAAAATGAGAAGGCCGGTGATGATGGCGGCAATGGCGACAATCAATACCGCGCCGGCTGCAAAGTCCTTGACTTGTTTGATGTTTTCGCTGTATTCGGGGGATACCATATCCGACAGGGCTTCGATGGACGTATTGAACGTTTCGGCTGAAATGACGCAGCCGATGGCGATCACAATCGTTGCCCATTCGGAAACGGACAGGCGGAAACAGCATCCGGCAAAGACGACACAACAAGTGGCCAGCAAATGGATTCGGGCATTTTGTTCCTGTAAAATCATTAACCGGATACCGTAGAACGCATAGCCGAAACTTTTGATCAGCCGTCTAACGGAAAGTTTTTTCGAGATTCCTTTTTTCTTCATTGTATGCAGGTTTTTGGGTTGGTGTAAATATTATTTATCCTCCTCGTTTCCTTGGAACCGATGGGGGTTCAGTTGCATTAATCCTTCTTCAAAGACGCGCACGGCGTCTTCCAGCTTGCCGGAAAATTCGCCGCCCGACGCATTTTTATGTCCGCCTCCATGAAAATAAGCGGCGGCAAAGCGGTTGCTGGGAAACGCGCCGGTCGAACGCAGTGAAATCTTGATGCCGTCCGAGCTTTCGCGGATAAACGCGACAAATTGAATCCATTCAATACTTAACGGTAGATTGACAAATCCTTCCGTATCGCCCGGAACGTAATTGAAATGATTCATCTCGTCCAGCGACAGGGTGATTAACGCCGTTTTTTGTTCCGGATAGATTTTCATTTTTTCATAGATGGTATATCCCATCAGGCGCAGCCGGGATTCGGAATATACCTGATAGACATTCCGGTATATCTGATCCTTGTCGATCCCGATCCGCACCAGTTCCCGTATGATTAAGTATATATCCGGATGGTTCGAATTGTAGGTGAAGGCGCCGGTATCGGTCATCATGCCGGTGTAGATACATTCGGCGGCTTCTTTGTTGATGGCATCGGCGGTTTTCAGCGCACAAACCAGCCGGAATATGATTTCGGAGGTAGACGAAATGTCCGGATGCGAGAGGATGAGATGGCAAAAGCCCGCAGGTTCCAAATGATGGTCGATCATGACTTTCCTTGCATCCGCCGCTTCGACGAAGGGCGCTAACTTGCCGATCCGCTTCGATTCGTTGAAGTCGAGACAAAAGATCACATCCGCTTCACGTATGAGCCGCTCGGCATAATCCTGATGCCGTTCGTAAATAATAATATTCCGTGCGTCGGGCATCCATTTGAGGAATGCGGGAAAATCGTTTGGCACTACAATGTTGGCGGAATAACCCAACACCGACAAATAGTGATACCAACCCAGGGAGGAACCGATTGCGTCTCCATCCGGTGAAAGATGAGTGACTATCACAAAATTTTCCCCCTTATTCAGGTAGGATTCAAGTTTTTGAACTTTCTTTTCATCAAAGATTTTTGTAAACATATTCTTTTTTATTTGTACAAAGGTACAACTTTTATGCCGTATCTGATGTAAAACGTGCGGAAAATACGTACATTTGTCCTCATTAAATTAATGTTTGGTAAGATTTGGATCGAATACGCATCACAAGAGACCATGCAGATAAGACAATAAATGCGTTGAAAACAAGACTCTTTTATTTTATTTTCCTGCTCGCAGGAGGAGGCATGAATGTCATACAAGCCCAGCATGTCACTTCCGTATCGGGTATCGTTCGCGATTCCATCAGCGGCGAAACACTGCCCTATGTTTCCATTATCTTTAAAAATTCTACCATTGGCGCCATGAGCGACGACGACGGACGGTTCGAATTGCAAAACGACAGGGGACTGGATACGCTGTCCTTTTATATATTGGGTTATGAAACGAAAGACGTCGCATTGCAGGCCGAACGGAAAGACGAGGTGGTCGAGGTGCGGCTTTCTCCGTTGTCGATCCAACTGTCCGAAGTCATCGTCAAACCGAAGCGTGAGCGATACAGCCGTCGGGATAATCCGGCGGTGGAACTGGTGAAAAAAGTCATCGAACGCAAGGATAGCAACCGCATTGTCCTGAATGAGGAATACCAGGCGGAATGTTATCGGAAATTGACCCTGTCGTTGGATAAATTTGATATGGACTTTGACAATCATGCGTTCCTGAGCAAATTCAAGTTTGTTAAAAACTATCTTGACACCTCCGAGTTTGACGGAAAACCGATCCTGCCGCTTTCGTTGCGTGAAGAACTGTCGGACGTCTATTACCGCAAAAATCCGAAGTCCCAAAAGGTCATCCTCAAAGCCCGGCGTCAGACAGGCGTGGATAAAACCCTGGACGAATACGGTACTCTGTCGGCTAATCTGGATGAGATGTTGCAGGAGGTTAATGTATTTGACGACAATATCCATTTCCTGCTGAACCGTTTCGTCAGTCCGTTGTCGTCGGCGCTGGCGGTTGCGTATTACCATTATTATATTATGGATACGCTGGATGTGGGGGGAGAGCGTTGTGTAGACCTGGCATTTGTGCCGGCCAATTCGCAGAGTTACAGTTTTACGGGACGAATGTATGTGACGTTGGACGGGACTTATGCAGTGAAAAAAATACGGCTTAATATCCCCTATCATATCAACCTGAATTATGTGAAAGACCTCCGTATAGAACAGGAATTTAAACGTATGCCGGATGGTCTGTGGGCGTTGGATAAAGACAATACGAACCTTATTTTCTATTTTATCAATGGCGGACAGCAACTGTATGCACATCAGTTAAGGAGCTATGACGATTATCAATACCGGGTCACGGCGCGTGATTCCGTTTTCGGGTTGCAGGGAGACATACACACGATTCCGGGCGTCGTGGAGCAACCGGATTTGTTCTGGACAACCCACCGGCACGTCCCAATCAAGGAAAAGGAAAACGCTATCGACAATTTATTGGTGCAATTACGCCAAGTGCCCGTTTTTAATGTCTTTATCAAAACGATTGAGATATTGGTATCGGGCTTCATTCCCGTCAATGAGAATCATGCCGAAAACAAAGTGGATTTCGGGCCGATGAACACGACCTTCAGTTCCAACGAAGTGGAAGGCTTCCGGATGCGTGCCGGCGGATACACCACCGCCCATTTCCATCCGCATATCTACCTTGGCGGATATGCTGCTTACGGAATGAACGACCGCAAGTGGAAATATCATGCACAAATGACATACAGCTTTAACAAAAAGGAATATCACGAAAAGGAATCGCCGGTGAACAACCTTATTTTCATGCACGAATATGACATCTATACGCCCGGACAGGATTTTCTTTTTACCAGTAAGGATAACATGTTTGTGGCCTGGAAAGTCGGTAAGAGCATTGATAAGATGAACTACCTCCGCAAAAACAAGTTGCTGTATGAAAAAGAATGGCTGAACGGTCTGACCGTCAAAACCTGGATGCAACATCAAAACAACGAAGCGGCCGGTTCCCTGCGCTACATCCTCCGGAGAGAAAATTTCCAGTATTTTCGCCAGTACAGCATCAACACTGTAGAGTGGGGAGGGCAACTTCGTTTCGCGCCTCATGAACGGGCTTATAACAGCCGTCTGGGGAAAGCCTCCCTGACCAACCTTTCCAAAGATGCGCCCGTGTTTTTGCTTTCGCATCAGATGGGTTTCGACAATGTCCCGGGCGGCCAGTACAAATACAATCACTCCGAAGCCAGTGTCTCGAAAAGAATCTGGCTGTCGTCGTTCGGCCATATCGACGCCAACGTCAAGGCCGGTAAAATCTGGGACAAGGTGCCTTTCCCGTTGCTCATTATACCGAATACCAACCAGTCGATCACCATTCAGCCGGAAACGTTTCACATGATGAATGCCCTGGAGTTTGTCGCCGATCAATACGTTTCGGTGGATGCGACGTATTACCTGAAAGGATGGATGCTCAACCGGATTCCGCTGGTTAACCTGCTGCAATTACGCGAGGTGGTTTCTTTCAGCGGTATATACGGAAACCTTTCCAACCGCAACAATCCGGCCGTGAGCAATAACCTGTTCCTTTTCCCGGAAGGCACTTCGCCGTTGGGAAACAAGCCTTATATGGAATTCAGTTTCGGTTTGGAAAACATTTTCCGGATATTGCAGGTCAACTATTATCGTCGCCTGAGCTATCTGGACAATCCGGGTATCCGGAAAAACGGCTTCCGGATCGCCCTCCGCTTTTCGTTCTGAAATATACATATTAATAGATACATCTCATTCAAGAAACATATGCAGAAAAAGATTTTTATACTAACGGCGTTATGGTTGATTGCGACCGCGACCGGTTTGACGGCGGCGAATCCGGAGAAGAAAACGGTTCGGAGCGGCGATTTTGAACGGGAGTACCTGGTTTATACGCCTCAGAATACCCGCGTAAAACCGGATGGCCTGATTGTCGGATTGCATGGGTTCAACGGTTCCAATGAAGATTTTTTCGGAGCATATCCTATTTTCAGGGTGGCCGATTCGCTGAACTATCTCTTTTTGGCGCCGCAGGCATTGCCCGAACAAAGTCAGCGCGTAAAGGATAAGGCCGAATTGATCCGACTTTTCTTCGGAAATACGATCCCTCTGGATGCCGTCTGGGCGTGCGGATTGAAGGTGAAAGCCTTTTCGCAACTGTTCGGCGTCACGTTGCTGGAAGAAGAATTGAACAAGTCCGTGGACGATGTGGAATTTATCCGCCGGATCATCGACCAAACGCGGGATGAATACGCCCTGACCTCCGAAAACATCTTTCTGGTGGGCACCTCTATGGGCGGCTACATGGCCTATCAGTTTGCATTGAAACAACCCGTGAAACCGGCCGGGATCGTGTCTATTGTCGGTTCTATGGGGCTGAGCGTCCAGGGTATGGACGACCGGTTGAAGACGCCGCTCTGCGATTTCCATAGCCTGACGGACGAGGTGGTGCCCTATGCCGGTTCGTACGAAAATGCCGGGCTGGTGATCTCTCTGGCGCAGGCGAAGACGGACGTTCTCCGTTATTGGGCAGAGACGAACGGGTGCGGTGAGCCGGTGAGCGAAGCCGTCAACAATTATCCTTCGACTAATGGTATCACGGTCGAAAAAATCACGTACCCCCATCCGGTGTATGAAGTCGTACATTACCGGATGAACGGATCGAGCCACAGTTATTTTTTCCGGAAAGAAGCCGGCGATTGCATGGATTATCCGGAAGAAATCACGAAATTCATCTCCTCCCATGCTTCACCGCATCCCGGTGGAATGGTTATGCCGGAAATACGGACCTTGCAGGTTTATCCCAATCCCGCCGCAGAAGTTGTTTATCTTGGAATCACAGACGGGCATGTTTCGGTTTGCGATTTTGCGGGACAGGAAGTTTTATCCACCCCCTTCCGATCCGGACAATTGGATATATCTTCCCTGAAACCGGGCATTTATATTCTCCGTGTCCGCTCAAACGGAATCCTGCATACCGCCAAACTGATTATACAAAAGTAATCGTCTTGACGTACCTGTCGGAATAACTCTTTACTCAAGTTGCGTACAAATGGTTTCAAGTTATGGACAAATGATTTCAACTTGCGTACGAAGGGTTTTAACTTGTGGACGAAGGGAGCCGGGTTGTAGACGAAGGGTTCCAACTTGTGTACAAAAGGCTCCAACTTGCGTACAAAGGGTTTCAACTTGTGTGCGAAAGGCTCCAAGGTGTGTACAAAGGGTTCCAACTTGTGTACGAAGGGTTCCAAGTTATGTACAGGGGACTCCAAGTTGTGTACGAAGGGATCCAAGTTGTAGACGAAGGGTTTCAACTTGTGTACGAAGGGTTTCAAATCGAGTTTACCAGATAAAAGATGTTTCATAAACGGAAGTATTACCGCATCTGTCCGCGACGGTCAGGGACAGGGCGTGTTCACCACGCGACAGTCGGCTACGGTCGAAGGTATAATAGATCAGAGACTTCTTACCGTCCATTTCAAACAGGACATATTGCCCGTCAATGGTTCCGCGGTACGTTTCCACACCGCTCAGGTTGTCGGTCAGCCGGAAGGAGATCGCCTCTTTGTGCATCCACTGCGCCGGTTCTACCGGAGTGATCCTGGGGGCTACCGTATCCGACGCAATCAGATAGGTTCCCAGTTCCCGGATGTCCGCATCAATCCATCCATCGCGGTAAGTTCCGCCGATCCACGAACGCTTTTTGTCCCACAGGGAAACAATGCCGTAGTGACGTTTCTCTTCCAGCGTGTCCTGATGCAGACGTAACGACAGCTGCGCCGGACGATGCAGGGGAACCGGGCGGTCGTGAAGCGTATGTATGTCGGACAGGCCGGTCGTGTCGCGCGTTGCCGCATAACGGAAATACAACGGGTGATACAAACTGCCGCCGGGGATCAGGAGACGGATGCCGCTTGCTCCGAAACGGTTGTCGGCCCGCCAGTAAAACAGCGTCGCATCGTCGGTGTCGGGAGCGGAAATCGGTTGTTCCTCTCCGGTCACGTCCAAAGCAATCTGTTCCGTATTGCCGAAAGCATCGGTCAACTGAAAGACGACATGATAGATTCGCGGTTCGTCAATCGTCAGTATTCCCCGGTTTTTACTTGTGATGAAACGTAGACGATTGCCCGGTTCTACAAACGTTTTTGTATAGAAAGACCGCTGTTCGCGCCAGATTTCATAATCTACCCAGGCATTCAGATAGCGCGTTTCGTCAAAAGAAAACCGGTCTAAATAGCTGTGAAATATTTCGTCGTCGTCCACCGACATGGAGATTTCCTTGACGCCATAGACGTTACCGAGGCCATCCATGTAGTCGTCCACATTGATGCTGAAGGCGATTTTACCCCAGGCTTCCGTTTGAGCGTTGCCGGTCGCGGCCGGTATCCATTTTTGCTTTTGCGCCGAACGGTTCACGACGCCGGCGCCTTCTACCGGGTAAATCATCACTGCCCGCGCCTTGGGCGACCGCGTGTCCTTGATTTGTCCTGCATAATAAGGTAGCGGATCAACCGGCTCATCCGTCCGCCAGTCACGCACTTCAAAGTGCAGGTGCGGCCCCCCGGAGCCTCCCGAATTGCCGCTATAACCCACGATCTCTCCCAGGTTGAGGGGAAACTGATCGGGCGTGCATGTCAAATCGACGGAAAAGCGTTCCAGTTCGTACTGTTTTTCCGTCACATAAGCGGCCACGTCTTCCGTAAACCGTTGCAGGTGGGCGTATACGGTCATCAGGCTATCCGCCGGATGCGCCACGTAAACGACGTTGCCGTATCCCCACGGACTTACCACCAGGCGGCAGATATATCCGTCCCGAACGGAATAGACGTTTTTCCCTTCCACGCCCTGTGTCTTGAAATCGATTCCCGAATGAAAATGATTCGCCCTGAGTTCGCCGAAGTTCCCGCTCAGCAAGGGCTGAATATCCAGCGGATTGCGAAGCGTTTGCGCATCCGCCGGACAATGGATGAGACCCCACAGAAGGGTCAGACAGATTGTTATACGATACATTTTTTTATGTAATTATTCGGACAAAGGTAGTAAAAAGTCGGCAACAACCGGCAAATGGTCGCTATATCCGCCTTCATATTTGTATCCGTAATAGGATCTCCGGGGTCGTTTCCCCCGCTTGGTCTTGTCGTCCGTCAGCAGGAAGGGCGGATTGAAAACCCGTGCGCTGCCCGCTTTCAAGAACCTTTGCCAGGAGGCGCTGATCATGATCTGGTCTAATTGCGACCATTCTCCCTGGTATTTATGACTGCCTTCCGTGCCCGACAAGGTCGTGCCGGCAAACAGGTTTGTCAGCGTCCATTCCGGATGCGGGGATTGCGTCAGGCGCCGGATGCTTTTATCGACCGGCGTATCGTTGAAATCGCCCATCAGCAGGATATTCGGCGTTGTCCGGATTTGACAGAGCGAGTCGCACAACCGCCGCAGATAGCCGGCTGCGTCCATCCGTCCCTGCTCCGACTCTTTCTCGCCGCCGTAACGGGACGGGAAGTGACACACAAACACATCCAGCGTGTCGCCCGTAATCACTTCTCCCCAAGCATGAAGAATGTCGCGCGAACGTTTGCTGCGATTCGTAAACGGGATGCGTTCGGCCTGATGACCCAGATAGCGGAATTTATCCCGCTGGTAAATCAGGGCGCTGTTAATGCCTCGCTCGTCGTTCCCTTTCGTCATACAATACAGGTAATGCTGTTCTTTCAGGGGCGTGCGGTGCAGCAAATGGAGGAGGACGGAATCATTTTCCACTTCGCAAAGTCCCACCAATGCCGGTGTGCTCCATTCTCCGACGGCGCTGATCACTCGTGCGGTCTGCCTCAGATGATGATAATAACGTCCCGGCGTCCAGTATCGCAGACCGGCAGGCAAAAACTCGTCGTCGTGCGTCGCCGGATTATCTTCCGTATCAAACAGGTTTTCTACGTTATAAAACATAATCCGAAACTCCTGTTGTTGTTTTTGCGCCGGTGCACGCTGCGGGACAAACGGGGACGGACAAATAAGGATCAGGATGAAAAGGGAATGTTTACATATCATCCTTGTCTTCTTCCTGATAAACGTATTCGTACGCGCCGATGGACGGGCCGGTAGAGGTTGTCAGCCGTTCAACGCCGTACCGGTCGACCGGATAATGCTCCGAAACCGAGCGGTCTGCTTTACCGATGCCTTCCGAATCGTTGGCTAACCGGAAGTCATATTCGTACACATCCTCGTCGGTGCCTTTTTTCAGATACGAAGGACTTTTGATGAACAGGTTGTTGATGAAACGTTCGTTGTTTATCCGGGCGGTCTTTATGAAGCAGGCGTTGAAGCGATAGTTGAAGGCTTCGTCATTCCCCTGTTCCATTTGCTCGTTGCCGGTGAGAAAAAGTATCTCGCCGCGGTACGGCCGGGTCGAATCCGCCGAGAAGCTCCCGTCGATGATGCAATTATCAAACCAGGCTTGTTGCAAGGCAAAGACCGTTTCTTCTTCGTCGGTTTTCATGTTGTCGGACAGCATCAGGCAGGGGTTTTGTATATTCCGGGTTGCCAGTCTTTGGTAATTGGCGATGGTACAGTGCGTGAAATGATATTTCCCGCCAATCAGCGCCAGTGTGGCATCGGTTGCGTTGCTAAATTCGCTGTTGGAGGCCTCAACCCGGCAATTAATGGCGATCAGCAGGTTCCCGTCCATGTTGGTAATTTGCGAATTACGGATGTTTATCTTCATCCGTTCAGGTGTCGATTCCCAGCATGTCAAACCGGATACGCCGTTGCGGACAATCACGTAGTCAAACTCATTGTCGAAACTGGAGGCGGTAAAATAGATGCCCTGCCATTGCCCCGGCGTCCGGTCGTAAGGCAGCAATACATTGGCCGGAATGTAATCCAGCCGGTCTCCCCGGATCACAACCGGTTCCTCCTGCGTACCCTTTGCCTTGATGGCGCCGGAGATAATCAGACTGGCACGATTGTGCATATAGAACGTGACACCTTTTTCGACGGTCAGCGTTGCACCTTCGGCCACCAGCAGGCTGTCGTATACCAGATAGGGCAGGTCGGCGGTCAGGGTCGTGTCTTCCGTGAAAGTGACCCCTCCCTTGATGAGGTGGACATCCTGTCCGTAAGCTTGCAGTAAAACCGACTGGCGAACTCCGTTGGTATAAAAAAGAATCGAATCTTCGATCACTAACGGTTGATTGCCTCCGTTCGGATTTACCGTTACTTCAACGGATACATACAAGCTGTCTTTTTTCCAGACATCCACGCCTTGGAAAGAAGAGCCTTTACGCCCGTCCACATTCATGCGGAAACCGCTTTTTCCTGCATTAGCCAATACAATGGATTCGATTTTCAGCGCTTCCTCATTCGGATTATATACCATGAACTGCTTCGTGGTAGAGCCGACCGTAGAAAAAATCGTGTCAAAAGAAAGCGTGTCAACCGAAAAACGTAACTGATGATTCGGATTCGTAGAATAATCATTTAGGCCTTCACATCCTGCCAGTATACTAATGAAAAGCAGAATAACTGTACTGAGAATCATTGTTTTCTTCATAATCAGGCATTATTAAATTATTAAATTACGACGTTATACTTTATACTTTCTTATGAAACGTATTTTTCCGCGTTCTATTTTATGCCGGCGGAATATTTTTTAATAGCTCCAGCAAATGCCGCCACCACAAATCGACAGTGCCGATTTCAATCCGTTCGTTCGGCGAATGTACATCACGCAAGGTCGGGCCAAATGAAATCATATCGAGATACGGATATTTTTTGAGGAAAAGCCCACATTCCAAACCGGCATGGATGGCTTTTACTTCCGCCTCTTTCCGGAACAGTTTCCGGTAAGTATCCTGAGCCGTTTTGAGTATGCCGGAAGTCGTATCCGGCGCCCAGCCCGGATAGCCTTCGCCATGTTCTATGGCGGCGCCGGCCAGCAGGAAGGTTGCGGCTACCTGATCGGCTACCGCATTTTTGGCCGATTCAATCGAACTGCGCTGACTGGTTCCAACCACAATCCTGTTCTCATCCTTCATCTTGACAGAGGCCAAGTTGGTTGAGGTTTCCACCAGGTCTTCCATTTCGTGACTCATTCCGATCACCCCATGCGGACAGGCCAGTAACGCATTAATCAGTTTTTCGGTCAACTCATTACTGAAACAGGTCTTCGGCGGTTCAACGGTTTCCATGGTCATATGCACATCCGGGTCAACCCGTTTCAGTTCGTTTTCCGCATCTGCCGCAAAATGGTTCAGCAAAACGCGCACGCCCTCACGGTCTTCTCCCTCCAGACCTATCACGGCATATCCTTCGCGTGCAATAGCATTATGCAGATTTCCTCCTTCCAGGGCGGACAGGGTCAATTTGAAATGCTTTTTCACGATGTAAAGGAAACGGGCGATCAGTTTGTTGGCATTGCCCAAACCTTTATGAATGTCGCATCCGGAATGTCCTCCTTTCAAACCGCTTACCGTAATACGAAAATAGTGCAAGTTTGCAGGCGCAGGCTGCGGCTCATCAGTAAAGGTGGCCGTTGTACTTTTACCGCCGGCGCATCCGATAAACAATTCACCTTCATCCTCACTATCCAGATTCAACAGGATTTTCCCCGTCATAAAACCTTCTGATAAAGCGCCGGCGCCGGTCAGGCCGGTTTCTTCGTCCACGGTGAAAAGACATTCCAACGGCCCGTGTGCAATGTCATTGGAAGCCAGAATCGCTAATTCGGCGGCCATACCGATGCCGTTATCCGCTCCCAGGGTTGTTCCCTTTGCCCGGAGCCAGTCGCCGTCAACGACCGTTTCGATCGGGTCTTTGTCAAAATCATGCACAACATCGTTATTTTTCTCACAAACCATATCCATGTGCGACTGCAGAATAACGACCGGCAGATTTTCGTATCCCGGTGTAGCAGGTTTGGAAATCAAAATATTACCTGTTTCATCTTTTTTGATGGCTAACCGGTGTCCGGCAGCAAATGCTTCCAGGTATTGAATTATTTTTCCCTCTTTTTTGGAAGGACGGGGTATCCGGGTTACTTCGTCGAAGTGTTTCCAGACGATTTCCGGTTTTAAATCATGTATCTGTTTCATTTCTTTGTATTTATAGTTCATTCTAAATCGTTAATATCAGCAAGAAACAAGTGAAAAAACAAAAAAGCGCAGAATTATTTCAAAAAACGTGCGTTCTATTTCCCGAAACTTGTATCTTTGCGTCCACAAATATAGGAAAAATGTTTGTTATAATATTACTTGCAGTTGTAATTCTTATCGTATGCGTTGTTTTGATGAGCATCCGGGTGATCCTGAAAAAAGACGGTCGCTTTCCGGATATGCACGTCGGTAATAGCAAAGCATTAAAAGAAAAAGGTATTTACTGTGCGAAAACTCAGGATTGGGTAGCCGGCAGGGAAAAAAATCTTTTTGAACGGCTGGATGTGTAAAGTATGGAATATAAATTTCACTCAATATGAAGAATATAAATTATGTGATTAACGGTGTATTAGTAGTCGCCGTAGTGGTTTTGTTTATTTTGCAGTTTTCAGGGAAAAATGATGCGCAAGTTTCCCGTGGAGCCTCAACGACCTCATCGGAAGAGCCGGTAGCCAGTATTCCGGTAGCTTATATCAATGTGGATTCCTTGTTGCTTAACTACAACTTTTCGAAAGATTTGAATGAACAGATTGTGCGAAAACAGGAAAACGCACGTGCCAATTTTACTCAGCAGGCTCGCAATTTACAGACCGAAGTGGAAAATTTCCAATACAAGGTGCAAAACGGTGCGTTTGCTACGCAGGCAAGAGCCGAACAGGAACAACAACGCTTGCTAAAAAAGCAAGAAGAACTTCGGGCTTTTGAAGAAAAGCTCACGCAGGAATTGATGGAGGAAAACCAGCGTATGAACGAGCAACTGCGCGATACGATTGTGAATCATCTGAAAGAATATAATAAAAACAAAGGCTATCAGATGATTTTCAGCAATTCGAACAGTAGTCCGGTCAATCCGATCCTGTTGGCGGATGATGTGTACAATATCACGGGAGAAATCATCGAGTTTCTGAACAAAAGATGGTCTACCGGCACCGCTAACTGATCCGGGGTACAGAACGGGTATATAACAAGAGCATGTTGAGTGTCTGCGCACCACTCAACATGCTTTTCTTCTTTGATACTCATCCTTGTGTGTAGAGGTTCTTTCAAACGATTTACAAAACCGGTTCGTCCTCCGTGTGGCATCCGTCAAAGAAGAAGGATTCTCCGGCGCGCTCGGGAGATACCACAAAATAGATGATTCCGGCTTGTGTGCATAATTCGCCGGCAGAATTATATATTTCCGTATCAACGAAAACGGCATTTCGTTTCTTGTCTTTTATGCGTCCCCGGATCGTTAGTTGAGGTTCGTCGGTCGAGATTCTTTTCATGAACCGGATTTCCATCTTCGATGTGACGCCCGTAGTTTGGAGTTTCCGGGCGATGACCCAGGCCGCCAGTTCGTCCATCAGCGTACTTTGTATGCCTCCATGCAGGGTATTGAGCCATCCTTGATGATAATCGGTCGGTTTCCAAAACGAAACAAGGTCGTCACCATCTTCATAAAACTCCATACACAGTCCGGAGGGATTAGCCGGTGAACAGGCAAAACACAGATAACCGTCCACCTCTTTCCAAGGATTAATGATTTTCTTCATGTTGTTCATTTGATTTGGATGCAAATGTAAAAACTTATTCGATAATATTTATCTGCCGATAGATAAATTCATTGTTGTTTTCTGAAATATTGAACAAACTTATTCGTACTTTTGTTCCATAAACAGCTATAAATATAATTTATATGATCGCTTTAATTTTGGGGTTTGTTTTGTTTATAAACAACCCGGAAACAAACAAAAATGAAAATGTTATGAAAATAGAATTAGTAAAATTACCGTATGCCGTTGATGACCTGGAGCCGGTAATTAGCAAACAGACCATTGAGCTTCATCATGGTAAACATCTCCAGGCATATGTGAATAATCTGAACAACCTGATCCCGGGGACTAAATTTGAAAATGCGGATATTGAAACCATCGTGAAAGAATCGGATGGAGGAATTTTCAATAATGCCGGTCAGGTATTGAATCACAACCTCTATTTCTTGCAGTTCTCTCCCCTCGGCGGAGGTAAGCCTTCCGGCAAACTGGCTACAGCTATTGATGAGGCATGGGGTTCTTTCGAGAATTTCCGGAAGGAATTTGAAACGGCCGGGATGGGCTTGTTTGGTTCGGGATGGGTATGGTTGGCTAAAGACAAAGACGGAAAGTTGTCGATAACCAAAGAAGCTAATGGCGGAAACCCGGTGACAAAAGAGCTAACGCCTCTGCTTGGCTTTGATGTTTGGGAACATGCTTATTATCTTGACTATCAAAATCGCCGTGCCGATCATTTGAAAGAATTATGGAAGATCGTAGACTGGAATGTGGTTGAATCAAGGTATTAAAATGCGTGTAAGAGTTGCAGGGATGTGGACAATCCTCTGATGAGCAATCAAGGAGGCAAACATACCTGAATATCAAGTCCCGGAGTGGTTCAGTCCACTTCGGGATTTAAATGCGGGAGAAAAAATCGGCGCCGATTCAAAAATCAATGTTTATTGTGGAGCTGGAGGACGCCCTTGTCGCCCATCGACATCTGCATGCAGGAATCCGGTCTCAGCTTCACCGAAGCCGTCTTTTTCCTTGCGCGGGAGTTCAACGTGGACGGGCGAAACATCTCTCCGGAAATCAACAAGCCCGACATCCGCACCCGTGCCGCCACCGAAGACGAGCCGGAAGGTCATTTATCGTTGATACACAAGTATCAGAAAGCAGGAGTGATGATAAATCACAAGATTGAAGCGAGCCAATCCGGCGTGCCGCAAGGTAGCCCCCCAAGTCCACTGTTGAGCAACATCATGCTCAACGAATTGGATAGGGAAAACGAACCTTGTCACACATTCTCCCCTACATAGAAAACAGACTGTATCTGCGAGTGAACAGGACGAAAACAGAAGTATCCCACTTGTCGAAGTTCAAATTTTCAGGCTATTCCTTCTATATGAGCAAAGGCCGCTGTCGCTTACGGGTACATCCGAAAAGTTGTTTGAAAATGAAACAGCGAGTACGTGAACTCACATCGCGCAGTAATGGTAAAGGCGATGCCTGGCGTAAAGGAGCTACTCGCCAATACCCGAAAAGGCTATTGGCACACGGCCAACAGTTTCATCTTGTCGTGTACCGTCACCAATGAACGGCTAAAACGCTCAGGTTATCTCTTCTTCACGGATTATTACCGCAGGGTAAGGTTGTAAATTAAAGAACCGCCGTGTACCGAACGGTACGCACGGTGGTGTGAGAGGTCGAAACAGTTTTGCATTACAAATTTCTTTCGTCATTCCAGAATGTTAAAAATGCGGATTCCCGAAAAATAACCGGGAAATCGCTCTGATGGTTGTAAAAACACAACTACCTTTGTGGTGTCAATTAAAAACATCTACCGTATGATCCGACAAAGCGAGGTAGAGTAACCGTTCCCGGAGGCTTAAACGATGATTTGCCTCCAGGAACTGCAAAAAGTATTTTAACTCAAGCAGGACTGTTATAGTACTGTTTGAAAGGCAAAAAAGCAAAACAAAAAAAATAACAGCAATATGGAAAAGGTAATTGTAACAGTAGAATTGACGGAAAATAATTATTCTGCTTATTTGGAAATGCTTCCGGGGTGTGTATCAACCGGAAAAACGTTTGAAGAATTGAAAAAAAATATCCGGGAAGCCGTATCGTTTCATCTGGATGGTATGAGTGAGGATGGCGACGAAATTCCGAATGTTTTCAATGATTATGAATTAGTGTTTAAATTTGACCCGGAAAGTCTTCTAATGCACTATAGAGGTATATTTACAAATTCGGCGCTGAAAAGGTTAACCGGAATCAATGACAGGCAATTACAGCGTTATGCTTCAGGGAAAACAAAACCCAAACCGGCTCAATCCGAAAAGATAACAAAAGCTCTGCATAATTTGGGAAAAGAATTATTGGTAGTAGAACTGTGATGTTTTTTCATTGACAAAAAAACAATATGTTCTATTCGACCCGCTCCTTTCCGGAAGAGCGGGCTTTTTTCGTCACCCCTTCCGCTTCAACTTCAACCGCGCACCGCACGCCGGGCAATTGATCACATCTGTGGTTCAGGTCGGAAAATTGTCCTTTGAAAGCGCGCTTCGGCGCGCTTTCTTTGCATCATGGAAAAGCAGACCGTCATATCCGGCTCCGAGGCCATCCGCCGGGCGCGTAACCTGAAATACGTTTCCGGCGCATCGTTCACGCTCGTTCATCTCACCTGCAACATGAAGAAACGGGAATGTGGCGATGCGGTTAAGGTCGAGCGTTGCCGCATCCGTCCCGCCCTGAAGGAAGATACCTTCCAGCGAACACGGAGTGTTCAATATGAATAACCCCCAATGAAGCGCAGCGATTGGGGGTAGCGAAGATCGTTTCAGGTTGTAGTATGTATGTATGATCGCTTATCCCCCAATCGCTACGCTTCATTGGGGGTTATTCACAATAAGACCTCCGGTCTTTTCCCGACACACCAACCTTCCCCGATTATCCCACCCGTCATTGGTAGGTAAGAAGCAGTCGCCGAAGCACCAAAGCTATCTGTTGTTTGGGCGATTGCTTCGTGCATCGCAATGACGAGGTTGAACGGATTCCGCCCCTCGTTTCCCGACGCCCTTATTCCTTATTATTGTTGTCCGAGGGAATAAACAAAAAAACGACCATTTGAAATACACCCGGAAAAGGTTGCTTACATTGAAACATTCGCATCTTACATCGGAACAATGGCTGCTTACATTGAAACATTAGCATCTTACATCGAAACAATGGCTGCTTACATTGAAACATTCGCATCTTACATTGAAACAATGGCTGCTTACATTGAAACATTCGCATCTTACATTGAAACATCTGTATGTTACATCGGAACAATGGCTGCTTACATTGAAACATT
>JAITPV010000158.1 GCA_031289275.1 Tannerella sp. | reverse complement strand
TCGTCTTTTTCGTCAGAATATGACTTTTAAAAGCATGTTTTCTCTTGATTTTCCCTGTTCCGGTAAGGGCGAACCTCTTTTTGGCACCGGAATTAGTCTTCATCTTTGGCATGTTACTTGTTTTTAAATATTAATAATTCAAGAATAATCTCTTATTCATTCTTTTTTTCTTCCTCATTCGGTTTGGTCACCACTTTCGGTGCAACCGGCTTGTTTGAAACGCTAACTTTTTTTGGCGTCAGCATGATAATCATCCGCTTACCTTCCAAAAGAGGCATTTGTTCTACTTTCCCATAGTCTTCCAGATCATTGGCGAACCGCAACAATAAGACTTCGCCCTGTTCTTTGAATAGAATGGAGCGTCCTTTGAAAAACACATAGGCTTTCACTTTCGCCCCTTCTTCCAAGAAACTTTTGGCATGTCGCAACTTAAAGTTGTAATCATGATCGTCCGTTTGAGGGCCAAACCGTATTTCTTTCACAACAATTTTCACCGACTTTGCTTTTTGCTCTTTCTGGCGTTTTTTCTGCTGATATAGAAACTTCTGGTAATTAGTTATTCTACATACGGAAGGATTCGCATTTGGAGAAATTTCTACCAAATCCAATTCCATATCTGCGGCCATTTGCAAGGCTTTGCTCGTCGGATAAACACCAATTGTTATATTTTCTCCCACCAAGCGCACTTCGGGAACACGAATCCGTTCGTTGATTCTGTACTGTTCTTTAACGTGGTCGTTTCTCATTCAAAAAATAGGGATACTCCATTTACATTAATTAATTTGTCTGTTCTTTTTCCCATCGATTCATCATTTCATCGACTTCGGCCCTCAAAAGCGAGGCAAAGGTAGTAATTTTCATCGAACCTTTATCACCTTCGCCCTGTTTTCTTACAGAAATTTCGTTATTTTCTGCTTCTTTCTCTCCGACAATAAGCATGTAAGGTATCCTTTTCAGCTCATTATCACGTATTTTCCGCCCAATTTTCTCGTTCCGGTCGTCCACGGTCACGCGAATCTCCTGCGCTTCCAATTGGCTGGAAATTTGGTGTGCATATTCATTAAACCGTTCGCTGATGGGCATTACTACCACCTGATCGGGGGTGAGCCAGAGCGGAAATTTGCCTCCGGTATGCTCTATCAAGACGGCGATGAAGCGTTCCATCGAACCGAACGGCGCACGGTGAATCATCACCGGACGGTGTTTTTTATTATCTTCTCCGGCATATTCGAGTTCGAAACGCTCGGGCAGATTGTAGTCTACCTGAATGGTGCCTAATTGCCAGCGGCGTCCGATCGCATCTTTCACCATGAAATCGAGCTTCGGGCCGTAGAATGCCGCCTCGCCTAATTCAACTTTGGCGGGCAGGCCTTTTTCCCGGCAGGCTTCCATGATGGCGCTTTCGGCTTTTTCCCAATTTTCGTCCGAACCGATATATTTTTCCTTGTTCTCCGGGTCGCGCAACGAAATCTGCGCCTCGAAATTTTCAAAATCAAGCGCTTTGAAGATGATGAAGATGATGTCCATCACTTTCAGAAATTCATCTTTCAACTGGTCGGGACGGCAGAACAAGTGTGCGTCGTCTTGCGTAAACCCGCGTACGCGCGTCAGTCCATGCAGTTCGCCGCTCTGCTCGTAGCGGTATACGGTGCCGAACTCGGCAAAACGTATCGGCAGGTCTTTGTACGAGCGGGGAAAGGCCTTGAATATTTCGCAGTGGTGCGGACAGTTCATCGGCTTCAGCAAAAATTCTTCGCCTTCCTGCGGCGTATGAATCGGTTGAAACGAGTCTTTGCCGTACTTGGCGTAATGGCCGGAGGTGACGTATAGTTGTTTGGCGCCGATGTGCGGCGTCATTACTTGCTGGTAGCCGTATTTTCGTTGAATCCGTTTCAGGAAGTCTTCCAGTTTCAGGCGTAATTGCGTGCCACGCGGCAACCATAACGGCAGTCCGGCCCCTACGGATGCGGAAAAGGTGAATAATTCCAGTTCCCGGCCGACTTTGCGATGGTCGCGTTTTTTGGCTTCTTCAATCAGGGCGAGGTATTCGTCCAGCAATTTCTTTTTGGGGAAGGTAATGCCGTAGATACGTACCAGTTGCTTCCGTTTTTCGTCGCCGCGCCAATAGGCTCCGGCTACGCTTGTGATTTTGGCCGCTTTGATATACGATGTGTCGGGCAGGTGCGGCCCGCGGCACAGGTCGGTGAAACGGCCTTGCGTGTAGGTGGTGATCTGTCCGTCCGTCAATTCGCCGATTAATTCGGTTTTGTATATTTCGTTGCGGTCGCCGAACAATTTCAATGCGTCGGCTTTTGAGATGTTTTGCCGTACGATGGCTTCTTTTTGTGCGGCCAATTCAAGCATTTTGGCTTCGATGACGGCAAAATCGCTGTCGGTGATCGTTTTTTCGCCAAGGTCTACATCATAGTAGAATCCGTTTTCGATTGCCGGCCCGATGCCGAATTTTACGCCCGGATACAGTTCTTGCAGGGCTTCGGCCATAAGGTGTGCGCTGGAATGCCAGTAGGCGTGTTTGCCTTCGTCATCGTCCCATTTCAAAAGTTGAAGGGTGGAATCTTCAAGAACGGGACGGTTCAAATCCCATACTTCGCCGTTTACTTTGGCGGCCAGTACGCTTTCGGCCAGACGGGGACTGATGCCTTCCGCCATTTGCATTGAGGTAATTCCTTCGTTATATTCTCTGACGGAATTATCCGGAAATGTTATTTTTATCATTATTGAAATTGTAATCTGAAATTCATGGCGCAAAGGTAACAAATTATTGTGAAAATTTCCCGTTAGAAGGATGTTAAAATTCAAAGTTCAATATTTTTTCCTCTCTGATTCCGGGAGTTTATATTTCTTCCTCGATTTTATACTTGTTCCGGGTCGGCGAATTGCGCGAAACCAATTCACCGAGGAATCCGGCCAAAAACATCTGGGTGCCCAAAATCATTGCCGTGAGTGAAATATAGAAATAGGGTGAATGGGTGACCAGAGGGCGTAAATCTCCCGAAAACATGGAAATTAATTTCATCACAAGCACATAAATCAGCGCCAAAAAGCCGATCAGGAACATGGCGCTGCCCCACATGCCGAAGAAGTGCATCGGTTTTTTTCCGAATTTGGACGTAAACCAAAGCGTAATCAAGTCTAAATAGCCGTTGACAAAACGGTTCAAACCGAATTTTGTGATTCCGTATTTCCGCGCCTGGTGTTGCACCACTTTTTCTCCGATTTTGTTGTATCCCGCAATCTTGGCCAGATACGGGATATAACGGTGCATATCGTTGTAAACCTCTATATTCTTAACCACCTCGTTCCGGTAAGATTTCAATCCACAGTTAAAATCGTGCAGATAAATACCGGAAAATTTACGCGCGGTCGCGTTGAAAAGTTTCGTCGGAAGGGTCTTTGTTAGCGGGTCGTATCGTTTTTTCTTCCATCCGGAGACCACATCATATCCCTCCTCCACAATCATCCGGTACAATTCGGGTATTTCGTCCGGACTATCCTGCAAATCGGCATCCATTGTGATGACCACGTCACCCACTGCCCGTTGGAATCCGCAATGCAGCGCCGGCGATTTGCCGTAGTTTCGACGGAACTTGATACCTTTCACGCAAGGTGACTGTTGCGCCAAGCGTTCAATCACGCCCCACGAAGGATCCGTACTGCCGTCATTTACATACAAAACCTCATAACTGAAATGATGTGCCTCCATCACCTGTTCAATCCACGCCTGTAATTCGGGAAGCGACTCCGCTTCATTATACAGCGGTATTACTACAGAAATATCCATACGGTTGAAAGTTTTAGTGCGCAAAGATAAGAAAAATAATAAACAGCAGAGTTTACCTAATGCTAATAACTGCTAAATCCTGCCTGCTGCTCAAAAGCAATAAATTTCCGAACATAATCAGGTTGTAGCTGAATTGCCGGTGTCCAATAAATTTCCATCGATTTCGGATTTGTTGCCCAGCGGGTTTGGTATTGGCGCAGGGCTTCGTCGGCAGGCATTCCGCTGTGCGCAAACCAACAAGCCACCACGCCGCCAGTGCGGTCAATACCACCGCGACAATGCAGGTAAATACATTCTCCGTCGGCGAGAAGTTTTTCGATATGCGCAATAATTGCATGCATCACGTCTAAGGGCGCAAGCTGCGGGTCGGCTACCGCAAATCGGCGATAGCCAATCTCTGCCGGAAGATACGGCGCGTAGGGTTCCAATTCGTCCGCTTCGGTAAGGTCAACAAAATGAGTAATTCCGAATTTTACCAGCGCGGCAACTTTTTCTTTTGCTTTGTTGGCATTCGGGTTGCCCGGATACTCACCGGCATAAAATTTTAGCGGCGCTACTTCGTAGGAGTAACGGCACGGCACTGATGGTAGCGTAGTTTGCTGGTTTTGCATTGTAAATGTTTTTTTTATTCGCAAATATACTATTTTTCCATGACAAGCACGAACTTTCGAGTGCCAATGGAAGTCAATTTATTGTTTTTGACTATTCATAATAATCTAACTTGAAACTATTGTTTTACTAACAAGAAAGTAGTACTTTTGTAACTTTATATTATTCATTTCATAAACGTGAAACAGATGTTTCACATACGTGAAATGATTATTTCACGTATGTGAAATGAATATCTCACAGATATGAAATGATTAATATATACTTTGGAAAGCATTAATTAGTAGTATGAAGAAGATTAATAATAAGTGATATAAACATTAATACAATGGGACTGAATTATGATTTCTATGAAACCCCGCAGCCGAAAGACGGTGAACAGCCACCGACTTATCATGCGCGGGTAGTGACGCAAGGCACCCTGACGACGGATGCGCTTGCCAACGAAATTCAACAGGCTACATCCTTGACAGTCGGGGATGTAAAGGCCGTTTTAGCGGCGCTGACCCAGACAATGACCTATAAATTGTCCGAAAGTTGGCGAATCCATCTGGAGGGATTGGATTATTTCCAGTTGACGCTGTCGTGCCCGCCGGTCAAGTCACCTCGCGAAATACGGGCGGAATCCATTCACGTCAAATCGATTGCGTTTCGTCCGGAGATAGATTTCAAGAATGCCTTCCGGAGTATCCAACCCGTGCGGACACCGGTCAAAAAACATTCGGAACAACATTCGGAACAGGCGATGGAGAAAAGGTTGACGGCTTATTTTAAGGATAATATGTACATGAACGGTAACCAATTCATGACGCTGTTCGGCTTCACCAAAAGCACTGCCGCCCGCCGGCTCAAACAATTAGTAGCCGCAGGTAAACTCAAAAAGACAGGCTTCTGTAATCAGCCGCTCTACCAGTTTAATACTGAGTAAATGATTTGGAGACAAATTCCATTACCAAAGGTAATTCCATCCGCCAGTAAGTCCACGTATGCCCGCCGTCTTTCACGCGATACTCATGCGCTATTTCATTTTTGCGAAAAAGAATGTGCATCAGGCTATTTCCTTCATACAGGAAATCATCGTCCCCACAACTGATATACCAACGGATACGTTTGATTTTATCCAAATCCTCTTTGGAAGCGTTTTTGAGAATAGCCTCCATGTTATGATGCTTGAAATAGGCTTCCAGTTGGGCGGCAGTTACTTTGGCGGCCGTATCGCCCAAACGGGATTTCAACTGATCCATCTCCCAAAGGCCTGTGGATGCGCTCAATGGAGCAGCAGCCGCAAACATGTCCGGTTGATGTAAGGCATAAAAGATGCTTCCACCTCCGCCCATCGACAGCCCGGCTACGGCACGGTAATGTTTGTCTTTGCGCACACGGTACGTTTTTTCGATGTGTGGAATGAGTTCCTTAAAAAAGAAATCTTCATAGTTGAAATCACCCCGGATATCGTTAAAATAGCCCCTTCTAGCGTCCGCATCAGGCATTACAATAATCATGTGCGCCGCACGGCCTTCGGCAATAACCTTATCGGCAATGTGTTGCACTTGACCGAATTGCACCCAACCCGTGTGATCGTCTCCGGAACCATGCAACAGGTATAACACCGGATACGCCTGGTCGCTCTCTTCATATCCCGGCGGCAAGTAGATCGAATACTTGCGCTCCATTTTCAGGATATTACTTTTCACTGTCCGCGTCTCGTACACCAACCCTCTCTGGGCGGACGCGGCGGATATTAAACAAAATATCCAGACTACATTTATAATCAGTTTTCTCATCGCGTTTCTATTTCGGGCGTGCAAAACAACCCGGAAATACAGGAGAGAATGAGTCGGTACGGTTATACACCCGTAATATATAAGAATATAAAAAAAATAGCAGACATTACTGTATTGCTATCATGTGTTTTTTAGTTGTTTACTATTAATTTTTAATTTATGATTAAATGAGTAAGATGTTAAATTTAAAGAGATGGGATACATGGCGAAAGATGCTTTGCTTGCTATGTATCCTCAGTGGTTCACGGGCTGCGCAAGCGCAGAAGCAAGTGACCGGTACGGTGATTGACGCCAACAGCGAGCCGATCATCGGGGCGAATGTGGTCGAAAAAGGCACGACGAACGGGAATATTACGGACGTGGACGGGAAATTTTCCCTGACCGTTCGGGAGAATGCCGTTTTGCAAATATCCTTTATCGGGTACATTACGCAAAGTATTACCGTCGGTAATCAAACAAACCTGCGAATTACGCTTGTAGAAGACAATCAGGCGTTGGAAGAGGTGGTGGTCGTCGGTTACGGTACGCAGAAGAAAGTGACCCTGACCGGTTCGGTGGCCGCTATTTCCACGGAGGATTTGGTGCGTGCGCCGGTGGCGAACATCAGTAAGGCGATTGTCGGCCGCTTACCCGGCGTCCGGGTGGTAGATCGGGGCGGCGATCCCGGCGCCGAAGCGTCGGTGGACATCCGCGGCTTCGGCTCGCCGTTGATTCTGGTGGACGGCGTGGAGCAACCCGGATTCCAGATCGACCCGAATGAAATCGAAAGCATTTCCATCCTGAAAGATGCGTCGGCAGCGATTTATGGCGTGAAGGCCGGTAACGGCGTGATGCTGATTACGACCAAGAAAGGGGTGACCGGCAAAGCCAAAATCACCTATAACGGATCGTACGGCTGGCAAAACCTTATCGGTCAACCGGAGGTTGTTAATGCGCTGGAATATGCGGAATCTGTAAACGAAGACGCATTGAACAAGGGGATGGCGCTTGTTTACAGCCGCGAAGACATTGAAAAATTCAGGGTGGGCACCGAAGAAGGCTACCGGAGTTATGACTGGGAAGACATTCTCATCCGCTCGAATGCACCCCAGACCCAGCACAACCTGAACGTCACCGGCGGAAACGAGGTCGTCAATTATTTCACTTCGGTGGGCTACCTGAATCAGGCCGGGAACAGTGTAGGCGGCGAGTCGGGATTCGACAGGTATAATATCCGCTCCAATATTTCCGCCCGGATTGCCCGCCACCTGACGGCAGAGGTGCAGTTAAGCGGGCGCATCGAGAACAGGCGAATAAAAAGTAATGTCGGTACGGATGGTATATTACCCATCTATTCCCCGTATGCCAATGATGACAATCATGCATATTATCAGGGAACCCCCAGCGCCGGTAACCCGCTTGCAAGCCTTTATACTGAAATCAGCGGATATAACCGGCAAAGGTACAAACTGTTCAACGGGCAGTTTTCGCTGAAGTATGACGTCCCGTTTGTGGAGGGACTGTCGGCCAAAGCGCTGTTCAGTTACTTAGGGAACCTGAAGGAGACCAAAGCATTCAGTAAAGTATATCATCTTTATTCCTACGATAAAACGACGGATACGTATAACAAGACGTACACGGTGGGAGTACCGGCATCGTTAACCCGCCGGGATGATATCGGCACGCAGAATTTCCTGCAGTTCCGGCTGGACTATCAGCGGACGTTTGCGCAGAAACATACGGTATCCGCTTTCCTTGCATATGAACAGCGGGAAGACTTGACGGATTACGTCAGCGCCTTCCGGCAGTTCGATATTGACGCCCTGGATCAGCTCAATGCCGGGCGCGACCTGAACAAGACGAATGCAGGTTCGGCGTCGGAACTGGCCAACGTGTCGTATATCGGCAGGCTCAATTACGATTACCTGAGCAAATACATGGTCAACCTGACGTTCCGCGAGGACGGGTCGGCGAAATTCTACAAGGACAAACGCTGGGGATTCTTCCCGGGCGCAGAGGTGGCGTGGCGTATTTCGGAAGAATCGTTCCTGAAAGACAGCCATTCCGCGCTGAGCAACCTGAAGTTGCGGCTTTCGTACGGAAAGACGGGCGACGACCGCGTGGCCGCTTTCCAGTACCTGACCGGCTACAACTATCCGAGCGGCAGCACGTATCTCTTCGGGTCGGATGTGGTCAAGAGTATTGTTTCCACAGGAATGTCCAATGAGGAGTTCACCTGGTACACGTCCGAAATCTATAATGCCGGCGTTGATGCCTCCTACCGGAACGGCTTGCTCGAAGCGTCGCTCGACGTGTTCTACCGCAAGCGCGACGGATTGCTGGCCTATCGTTCCGTGTCGTTGCCCAATACGTTCGGGGCATCCATGCCGCAGGAAAACCTGAACAGCGACAACTACCGCGGGTTTGAACTGACGCTGGGACACAACAATCAGGTAGGGGATTTCAGATATTCCGTCAAAGGAAACATGTCGTTCACCCGGGCCAGAAACCAGTATATTGAACAGGCCGACCCGGCCAATTCCTTCCTGGACTGGAAAAACAACCGGAGCGACCGGTGGACGAACATCGCGTATGGTTACGTATGCGTCGGGCCATTCCAGAGCTATGAAGATATTAACAACTGGGCGGTGCAGGACGGCAACGGCAACACGACCTTACTGCCCGGCGACCTGAAATTTGAAGACCTCAACGGCGACGGCGTAATCAATGACTTGGACGTCCAGCCGATCGGCCGGAACACGATGCCGGAGATTTACTATGGCTTCGACATCACCGCCAACTGGCGTGGCTTCGATTGTTCCGTGCTGATACAGGGCGCCACGCATTATACCCGTCGCATGTGGAATGCGATGGAAGCGCCGTTGTTTAATGGCGGTACTTCCCTGAAAGTATTTATGGACCGGTGGCATCGGGCCGACCCGTATGACCCCAATTCGGAGTGGGTTCCGGGCAAATATCCTTCGACCTACGCTTCGGGGAAAGCCAATAACATGCGGTATTCCACATGGAATGTGCCGGAGTCCTACTACTTCAGGGTTAAAAACGTGGAACTGGGCTACACGCTGCCGAAGCAGATAGTCGCCAAGGCGGGGATAAGCGACCTGAGGCTGTACGTTTCCGGCAATAATGTGCTGACCTTCGACAATCTCCCGTTCGGAGACCCGGAGTTGGACGATATCCGTTTTGTGGTGTATCCTGCGGTGAAAACTTGGAATATAGGAGTAAATATTACATTTTAAATAAGACAGATTATGATACGTAAGATTTTATATATGATAATAGCAGGCTTGTGCCTGACAGTAGGTTCCTGTACGGATGATTTTCTGGACAGGAAACCGTTAGATATTATTTCCGACGCGGATGTGTGGGGAAATGAAAGCGCTATCCTGGCCTATCTGGCCGACCTGTATGATAATGTACAGATGGAAACGAACAAGTCTATGGCCAGTGGCGAAGGATATCCCACGCATTTTACGGATGAATCCATGCGTGGTTATGTGTGGCAAATCCAGCATAATCCGACGTACCCCGACAATTTCTTAGTTTGCTACAACGACGTCTATGGGCTTGGTTATGACGATCCGTGGGCATACGCAAAAATACGGAAGATACATGAGTTTATAGAGAAAATGCCGGATGCAACCATCGACCAATCGGCCAAAGACAGGTATCTGGCGGAGGCGTATTTCCTGCGGGCGTTCAACTATTTCACGATGGCGAAACGCTATGGCGGCGTTCCGTTGGTGAAAGAGGCGCAGAAGTATGACGGCTCCAACGGTGAAGCCCTGCAAATGCCGCGCAGCACGGAAGAGGAAACGTGGAACTTTATTGCCGAAGACTTGGATAAAGCCATCGCCGGTCTTCCGGAGGAAAATGTGAGCGGCGAACAGTTCCGGGCGACGAAATATGCCGCATATGCCTTGAAAGCACGCGCCATGTTGTATGCCGGTTCTATTGCCCGATACGGACAGGTACAACTGAACGGATTAGTGGGGATTCCCTCCGATAAGGCCAACCAGTATTTCAACATTTCCTTAGCCGCTTCGGAAACGATTATTAATTCCGGCAAGTATAAACTGTATGATAAGAATCCGGACGACCGCGCGGCCAACTACCAGAACCTGTTTTTAGACCGAACAATGCACGAAGAAGCGATTTTTGTCAAGGCTTATTCGGCCGACAAAGGACACAGTTTCGACATGATGAGCCTACCTCAGTCCATTGGAACCGGATGGTGCAATTCGATTGGCCCTACGTTAGAATTAGTGGAAGCCTACGAATGTACCGACGGAACATCCGGCACGTTAAAGATAAACGATGCGGACGGCAATCCGATTTATTACGACCAGCCGGACGATATTTTCATCGGCAAGGAAGCGCGTTTCTATGGTACGATTCTCTATCCGAATGCTACTTTTGCGGGAGTAACGCTGGAAATCCGCAGAGGCATTATCGGTAGCGACGGCGTAAAGATGGCAGCCACTACCACTGCGGGTTTATTTCAGGAAGACCCCTCGTTAACGCTCAGCGGCAAAGGAGGAATGACTCCCGCTACAACCAATACCGGATTTTATTTGAGGAAATACATGGATCCGGCGGGTGTGATTACAGGACAGGATCGTTCTACCACCAATTTCTTAGTGTTCCGCTACGGCGAAACGCTGCTGAATTATGCCGAAGCAGTGATGGAACTGGGTCGCCCGAACGACGCATTGCCGAAACTGAACGAAATACGGGCGCGAGCGGGCGTGCCGCTAAAAACATCGGTGACAATGGATGATATCCGGCGTGAACGGCGGGTGGAACTTGCGTTCGAGAACCTGAGAATGTGGGATTTGATACGCTGGCGCACGTTCACGCAAGTGTGCGACAATACCCTGTTCGCGGCCTTGTTGCCCTGGTTGGATTACAAGACAGGGAAATATGTTTTTGAAAAGGCGCCCAACCTGCTTAATTCATCGAAAACATTCTTGGAGAAAAATTATTATCAACCCATTCCGGGCGTGGCTCAAAACCCAGTTTTGATACAGAATCCGGGATTTTAAATGAAACGTAAGATGAAAATACAAAATAAAATATTGAAAGCGATATTTCCGGTTGTCGTTCTTTGCGGGCTGTGCCTGCCGGGATGTACATTAGATAATTATGATGCGCCGAATGCGGCGTTGACCGGCCGGTTGGTTGATTCGGAGACGAATGAAGGGATGCAGACCCAAATCCCTAACGGGGCGCGGATTCGGATCTATGAGTTCTATAACAATGACTGGAGCCTTCAGCCGTATGATTTCTGGGTGAAACAGGACGGTTCGTTCGAGAACCAATCGGTTTTTGCAGGCAAATACCGGATTGTTGCGGAAGGCGCTTTTGCAGCGATAGACGCGATTGAGACGGATATATCCGGGACAAAGAATCTGGATATAAAAGTAACGCCGTATCTGCGGTTATCGATCAACGCCACGCCGGGCAGCGGCGGAGAAGTCACGCTTAGCACGCAGATTTCCCGCACAGCGAATGCACCGAAAATAAGGACGCTCTCCTTTTTGTGCTCCAAAACGGCGTATGTGGATAAAAATGTGTTTGTGAAAAAGGCCGATATAGACCTGAATGCGGTCGATGACGGCGAAATCGTGTCGAAGACCTATTCGGAGACGTTGACCGGGCTTACCCCCAACACAACGTATTATGTGAGGATCGGGGCGTTTGCCAATAATCCGGCCAGCCATTACAATTACAGTCGGATTGTGGAGGTGAAACTTCCATAAGCCTGTCAAAGATTAGTGAATAGTGAATCATCCCGACGGATGTTTTCACTGTTCACTTTTCACTATTCACTGAAAAAGCATATCTTTGCAAAAAACAACCTATTAATTAGTAATAAAATGAATGTATTAAAAAGTATTTTGCCGGTGTTTGTGTTACTTGCAATCGCCGGATGTAACCGTATGAAAGTAGATGACGCTCTTTATTGCGTCCAAATTGACCCTTTGGAGAAAGCGTTCAAAGAGGAATTGTATTTTGCGGAAAACAACGATACGGCCGCCGTAGCCAAAGGCGAAACGGCGTCTTTCCAGTGGGTATTCCGAAGCGTTTACCCGGTCAAAAACCTGAAAATAGAAGCCGGCGACCTGACGAACGGCGATCAGCGGATTGCGGCCGGACTGAAAGCGTTTGTAGGATATGTGAAATCCGGTTATGACTTGACCGGAAAGAAATTCTACAACCCTGTTTCGGCTTTGTATCCCGACCCTTTGCTGGAGATTGAAACGGTGGATGTATCTTCCATGTCCAACCAGCCGGTATGGGTGAGTTATACCGTTCCCCGCGATGCTTCCGGCGGCGTTTATTCCGCCGAAGTAGTTATTTCGGGCGAGATAAACGGGGAAAAGTTCAGCCTCAAAAAACAGGCAACGGCCAAAGTCTATGATGTTGTGCTGCCCGAACAAACCTTGTGGGTCACCAATATGTACTGGACGGACTTCTTGCCTAAAATGAACCGTGACCAGCCGGTGATCCCTTACTCCGACCGTTATTGGGAACTCCTCAAAGAATTGGCGCACAGCATGAGGGATCATGGGCAGAATGTATATCCGGTGATGTTTGAATTGAGCCGCGCCACCCTGTCCCCCGGTTTGCAATATACGTTTGACTTCGAGAACTTCGACAAGACGGTGGAATTATTTATCCGTGAAGGCGACCTTAAACGTCTTGAAAGCGGTTACTTCGGCGGCGGTAATCCGCTCTTATGGTACGTCCCGGACGGCAACGGCGGCAGCAAAACACTGCCTTTTACAAACGATACGGTACGGGCGTATTATTCACAGTACATACCGGCTTTGTTCCGCCATCTGGAAAGCAAGGGATGGGACAAGGGGTTTATGTTGCACATTGCCGACGAACCGTCAGATACGAAGGCATACAATGAATTTGCCTCGTTTATCAAGAAATTGGAGCCGAATCTCAAAGTCATCGAAGCGACCATATTGGGACAAAAATTAGAAAACAGCGTCGATATCCATGTTCCCATTATCTGGTATTATCAGACGGAAGAAGCGTTCTATAAAGCCCATCAGCAGGCGGGAGGCGAAGTGTGGTATTATATCAGTTGCGATGCCCGCCATTATGCCAACCGTTTTCTGGAACGGGAATTGATACAGTGCCGTATTCTGCACTGGATTAATTACCGGTATGATATAACCGGTTACCTGCATTGGGGGCTTAATTACTGGAAAGATGAGGCGGGAGACCGGTCGCTCTATGTAGATGATACGGATTGGGTTCCGGCGGGAGATTCCTGGATTATCTATCCCGACTATGGTAAAGTATATACTTCCATCCGTTATGAAGTCACGCGCGACGGCATCGCCGATTATGAGTTGCTGAGGTTGCTGGAGAAAAAGGATGCGAAAAAAGCGGAAGAGTTGGCAAAAGCTATCGTTAAGAATATGGACAGATATAATACGAATATCGCTTCATTCCGGGCCAAACGGATTCAATTATTAGAGAGGCTGGCGCAGCCATAATCATAACAATCGGGGTGTGTCAAAGGTGAGCTTTTGATACATCCCCCTTTGGTAACAGCATGAATTATCCGCATTTCGCAACTTTGCATCCTTTTTTTGCAACATACTCGCGTATATGGGCGGGAAAAACGGTTCATTTCAACAAGGAATCTCCTTCTTTCCGGACAACATGCCGCAGGCGGCTAATATATCTTCTCCTTTGGAGGTACGAATGGTACAGATAATGCCTTTTGCATTTAAGGTGTCACGAAACAATTCCATCTGTTTCAGGTCGCAACTGTAGAGCGGCACATCCGGTATGGCATGAAAGCGAATCAGGTTCACCCGGCAGGGAATCCCTTTTAACAGACGGGCTAACGCCTTGGCATGGACGATCGAATCATTTTTATGTGCAAACAAAATATATTCGAACGAAACGCGCCGCTGATGCGCAAAATCATACTGTTTGATCAACCGGATGACGTCTTCAACCGGACAGGCTTTTTCTACCGGCATGAGCGACAGCCGTTCTTCCGGAAAGGGCGAATGTAGGCTGACGGCCAGATGGCACGTACTCTCCTCCAGAAAACGCCGCAACCCGTTCATGATTCCAGCCGTTGATACCGTGATCCGCTTCGGACTCCATCCGTATCCATAGGGCGCTGTCAGGATTTCCAACGCTTTAAACACGGCATCCGTATTGTCAAACGGTTCGCCCATCCCCATAAAAACAACATTGGTCAGTTGGGCAGATTCCGGCGCCGAATGGATTTGATTCACGATTTCATGTGCCGTCAGATTGCCTGAAAAACCTTGTTTGCCCGTCATGCAGAAAAGACAATTCATCTTGCATCCCACCTGCGAAGACACACACAGCGTCGCCCGTTCTTCCGCCGGAATATAGACCGTTTCGACCGACCGACCACCGGCCACCGGAAAAAGATACTTCACGGTGCCGTCTACCGATTTCACTCGTCCCTCCGGCGGACAGGCGCCTACTTCATAGGACGCAGCAAGGATGGTGCGCTTAGTCGTCGCAATATTTGTCATTTCCGCAATGGAGGCGACTTTTTTCTTATACAACCAATCGGCCAACTGTTTGGCCGCATATGTCGGCAGTCCGGCTTGCGCTGCGACAACCTTTAATTCCTCTATCGTCATGCCCAACAAAGGGGCTTTCGGCTGATTCATACCTTTCTATATAAAAAAATAGAGACGTGAAAGTTCACGTCTCTATACAATACACACATTTAAAATTAATCAAAACGAATACGATGGTCTTCAACCTTCGATTTTTCTACTAACGCTTGTACCGCCTGATATCCGACACGATAGGCATTATTCGATTCAAGAGCGCGAACTTCCTGCTGTTCGTCATACTCCCTGGATTCTTTTGTCCGGTTCAATACTTGGAAGACATAAACGCCATTATTCCCGATCACCGGCTCACTTAACCGATTGGCCGGCGCATAGGTGACTTCTGCATTCAAAACCGGTTCCAGACCGATACTTGCAATCCGGGAGGTATTCATATTGATGAATTTCACCGTATCAAGGCGTGAATCCATCGCTTGTGCATAAGCGTCCATCGTTTGCAGATTCTTGGCTTTTAACTCTTTCGCAATCTCTTCGCCTTTTTTCTTGGCGACAAGTTCGGATTTCAATATCGGCGCTACCGCATTAAAGGATTGATACCCTTCCGGCAAAACACCTTTACGTACCGCAAGGATGAAATGATTCTTGCACTCAAAGATTTTTGAAACTTCCTCTTTGCGGGAACTTTCAAATGCCCATCGGATCACCTGGCGCGAATCGGTTACTACGCCTAACGTCCGGTCGTCGGTTGTCACTCGTGCGTTTGCCACCAGATTGTATCCGGCTTCATTTGCCGATGCGTTTATTTTTTCAGCCGTGTTGTTTTTCGACACAAACTGGTTCAATTCATTATATAGATGTCCATACGTTTTTGTACTCGGAGAAACCGAAAGATACACATACGCCAATTTATACTTGGGCACATCTGCGGTTTTTTCCGTCACCTTGATGATCTGGGTGCCGTAAGAGGCTTTCAGAATGACCGGCTGATTCAATGTGGTCGAGAAGACCGTACTCTTAAATTCTTCGCCAAATGTGCGCAATGATCCGGCTTCGGTATACCAGCCCAATTCACCGCCTTGAGAGGCATTTGACTGGTCGGCTGAATACTGGTTGGCCAATTCCTCAAAACTGCCTCCGGCCTTCAGTACATCGATCAGACTGTCTGCCAAAGCCGCAACATTACCTCCGGTTTGTTCCGTCAGCAGGATATGGCTGACTTTCACGGAATCCGGCGCAACGGTTTTATCTACCAGCCTCAATAAACGATAGCTGTCATCCTTAAACAGGGGGCCTTCTATATTGTCAATGTCGGCGGTTGCTACAAAAGCGGCCATGTCCGGATCCAAATCCTTTTCGGACAGAAAAGCATTGAGATACGGGTATTCGGAGTTGTCATTGACCACATCCGCTACATTTTTCGTCTCAGCCAGTTCCACTTTAATACTTTCAATATCCGCACTGACTTTTTCATAGTCTTCCTGGCTCGGACGAATATCTACGGCAATGTAATCAACGATTCGCGTTTCTTTTTGTTTGAATTGTTCCTTGCGTTGCTCATACAGTTTTTTCACTTCGCTGTCGCTTACCTTTATCAATGTATCCGGCAAGGAGGCGTAAGACTGCATGACATATACAATATCCGAATTTTCGACCGTCCCGTTGTAAGCGTTTTTTGCATCCAGCGGATTCGCGACAATGGCTTTGGAGAGCAATGCCGTATATTTTTCCTGCATCCGTTGCAGTTTGATATTCCGCTCCCAAAACAACCAATAGTTGCGTACATTCTCAAGTTCCGCCCTTTGTTGCAGGGGGGCAGACTCTACATTTTCTATCATTTTCAGGATTTGCAGCGCCCTTACTTTGCTGAAGGCGCCGGTCTGAGGATCGGCAAACAACGGTATTTGCTGAACCATAGGAGACACATTTTCTCCCTGAATCATATCAAATAACTCTTCGGCTGTTACTTTCAAGCCGATTTTATCCAGCGTCTCATTCATGACGATTTCCTGTACCATAGAATTGTACACGCTTTGCCGGATTTGTGTGCTGTATTCATCCGTAAGCGTATTCATATTGGTTTGCATTTTGTACACATTGGTCATCTCTTCTATCCGCTCTTGATAGTTCTGATAATTAATCGGGATACCATCCACTTTTACCACCTCATCTTGCGGCGCCTTGAAATACGACGAACCGGAGTTCAAAAAGTCTCCGATAATAAAGGCAAACAACGCCAGTCCAACCACAATCACCAATAATCCTGCCTGATTTCTAATTTTCTCTAATGTAGCCATCTTATACTATATCATTTTTTTATTTCCCGTTTGAGGGCACAAAGGTATAAAAAAAAGAAATTAACGAATCAATTCTCTCGTTTTTTTTCATCGCGAAAGTGTTTTTTCTACATTTGTTGTATCTGTAGCCTTTTCTTGAATCGGAATTTCGGCGCCCGCATTGAATATGTGCCACCGGGTAAGTGTCTGATTGGATTCAAATCCGATGCCGGTATTGGTGAAATCACCTTTCGTAATCCGGATGGATTGATCCGAATAAATTTTTTCCTGATTTTGATCCCAAAACAGCAACGATGTTTCGAACCGTTCTCCCTCCAAATTTTCCACTTCTACGTGCCCGATCAGTTTCCAGAGTTTCTTTTTGGTGAAGAAATAGGCTGTATCCGCGTCAATGCTTGCCTCTACCTGAAAAAGCGTGTCGAATTTTTCTACATGAACTTTTTCCGGAAAAAACCAGTAGGGTTCTTCCGCCTCATCAAAAAACAGCCATTCTTCAGTCACCATCTTGTACCGGGTCACGCCCGAGTCGGAAATAAGCGTAGATACGCCTGTCGCTTTCATGGTATACGTATTTTCCTTGTCAAAGGCAATATCTACCATTTCCCGTTTTTGACGGTTGCACGACAAGACGGAGACAAAAAGAAACATAGCAATCATCCAAAGGAGGATTGCTATGCCCTGTTGATCTGTTTTCCGAAGCAAACGATGTGCCATATACCCGCTTACCTGATGGTTGTACGTTCACCGATCCATCCGCCGATCGTGATGACTTTGCCTTTTTCAAGGTCCGGATGCATGAAAATTTCTTCCGTCGTTGGGAAATAGGAGCGAAACGTTCCGATCATCGAATTTGCATCACTTGCACAAGAAGCATCGGTTTGTCGGGCGCGTTCAAATTTATCCACTGCGGCATAATACACGCATTTCTTCATTACCGGATCGTTCGGATAAATGCTGTTGGCTGTCGCTGCATACATGTTTCCGATCATGATATAGGGTTTACACAAGTTTGGATTGGCCTCCAACGCTTTCAGGCAATTTTGTCTGGCCTTTGAATAATTCTTCTGCCCATACGCAATATTGGCGATAATGAAATAAATATCCGCTTTCGTATCGTTTTCCGCAGACATGGACAAGGCTTCCGTGAAATATTTTTCGGCCGTATCAAAGTCTTGTTTCTTATAGGCCTGATTGCCTAAGCCGATGGCCGATTCTGCCGTCGGGTCAACCTTGTGAGCGTATCCGGCCGCCGCAAAATAGGTTTCGCTTTCCTGGCAGCCGACACGCCGGAACAGCGTAATCGTCTCTTTCAGGAAATTAAGATCGCTCTTGTTTTCTTCGATCTTTTTGGTATAAATGCTTTCAAGCGTTTCGCAATCGGCCGCGCCACTTCCGGAGAATCCGGTTTCAATGGCGGATTTCAATGTGGCCAACTGTTCTGCTTCTTTCTCGTTATTCGCTGCTTTGGCAGCGGCCAACTGAGCGTCAAAAAAGATCGAACATTTCAGGAAATCTTCTACGTATGTCGCTTTATGACCGTCCTGATTTTTCTCCAGCATTTTATGGGAGGCAAACATGTACAATGAGATCGCCAATGATTCCGCTTTTTCCTGATATTCGTCTACGATCTCTTTTAACCATCCGTAAACAAGCGCTGCATCGACATTGTCTCCCTTCAGACGGATATAGTCCTGCGCCTTACGAGCGACAATCCAGTCTTTGCTATATTTGGGATCCTTCCCGAAATAGGTGACCCGTTTGTCGTACACCGCCATCAACTCATCGATCAACGCGGCTTGCCGGGCAGGGTCTTTTTCTCCTGCAATCTGCCAGTTCACTATCTGTACGCCGTACAAATACAAGTCTTTCGTTGCCGCCGGACATTCTTCATACGCAATTTTCCAGAAAGGATAGGCATCCTGAAAATTTTTCAACTTCGCATACGGCGTAAACAAGCTAATGTTAGTCAGACAGCGGATACTGTCTTCTCCCGAACCATACTGCGTTCCGTTATCCACTCCCTTTTGTGCGCTTGCACACAACACGGTCGTCCATAATCCTGCGACCAATAAGTATCCCTTGATTTTCATATCTCTATAAGTAATTAAAGTTTCACTATCTATTCTTCATCTCAATCCATTTTCATTTTAAGGAACCAGCGTTCATTAAACGTGTAACTAACCGTAAAACGGAAATATTGTTCGTTTATCAACGCTTTTGTGTCCGGAACCACCGTTACATATTCAAACGATGCGTTAAGAAACGAACGGCCATCCAGCATCGGGAACCCGGCTCCCAGACTTGCGCCGTATTCCTTGCTTCCGACGTTCTTGATTTGCAGGTACGAATTGCTGTAATGCAATCCGGCGCGATACCTGACGCGATTCAAATACACCCTCGTAAAGTTATTCGGAATATATTCGCCGCCAAGCACAACCTTGATCCGGTCATTAAATTCTTTCTTGTCAAAAAAATACGCTTGCGACCATCCCTCGTAAGAGACGTCGGCCGCCAGCGTCATTTTATGGTCCTTTGTATACGAAACCCCTGCCCCGATCGAATGAGGCAGGTCAAATCCCCGGTTCCAGGCCGTATCCGACTTGACGATTGTCGACGCATCCAGGGTTTCCTGATCATAGGAAGTCGTTTTCAGCCTCATTTTAGGCGAATAGGCTAATCCAAAGGTGAGCCGTTCCGTCTTGGTCAGCGGATGCGTATATTGTACGCCTATATCGAATTTCATGTTATGCACGTTCACTTTCTTCATCGTATACACATCTGTCGCCGTTTGAGTCGTTGAACTCAGGACGGTCACACTCCTGTGATCAATGTTTCCGAACAGATAGCTGATGTTTGCTCCCAGTGAAAGACGCTTCTTCCATATATCCATTGACAGTCCGGCATACACTTCGCTTAATCCCCCTGTGCCGGAAAACTGATCCATATAGGTGACGTCTCCTTCATTGAGCACCCCGAAATTGTATCCCACGTAGGAATACGGCAACACACCGACGCTCATGGCCAACCGTTTGTGCAACGGAAACTGCATGGCGATATATTCTATGTTACCATTGAGATTGCGCTGTTTGTTTATGCCGTCATCGAACCATGAAAAATGTGCTGATGCGCCGACATCAAAAAGGAAGGTCAATGAATCCATGCTTGTATAGGATGCCGGATTCATCGGATTAATTTGCTTGGAACTGCGCAAGCCGTAACCGATGCCTCCCATTGAACGGCCGGCGCCAAACGACCGGTCGGCCAATGCTCCATATCCGTATCGCGTATAGGGAGAATTGGTGCCATTCTGCGCGATCATGGATACCTGAATCAGGATGAGTATCCCCAAGATTATCTTTACTTTATTGTTTTTCAACATTATATTCTAATATTCTATTTAATCCAACCAATACTAAATTAATAGCTGCAAAGATGGAATTTTTCAACCGTCTTTCAAAATAAAACGAGTGTCCACCCGTTAAAAAAACAAAAATATCCGGATATTTCTTCCGGAGTTCATTTATATACCCATCCATTTCGTACACTATTCCATTCACTACGCCCGCCACAATGGCCGTTTCCGTACTTATTCCAATAAGCGGAACTTCGTCTTGCTGTTTCACTAACGGCAGTTTCTCCGTGAATTGATGAAGCGCACGGAAACGGGTTGTCATGCCCGGCGAAATATTCCCTCCCACATAAGCGCCTGATGCTTCCACGATTTCGTAGGTAATAGCCGTTCCGGCGTCAATCACCAGAATATCCCTGCCGGGACAAAGAAAATGCGCACCTGCGGCTACTGCTATCCGGTCGCATCCCAACCGTTCCGGCGTTTGGTAACGAATCGCAATCGGCAATGCCGACCGGCTGTCTAAAAAAAGAAAATACTTCAACCGCCGGTTCATGCAATCTATCCAAGCCTCGTCGGTTTTCGCCACCGTAGACAGGATACCGTTTTCCAACGGATATTGCTCAAAAAACGGAAGAAGTTCGGATAATCCAAATTCCTCATATACAGCAGTCGTTACGATCTTTCCCCGATCATACACGGCCGCTTTTACAGCAGTGTTGCCTTGTTCAATAATCAAATTCAAATCGTCAACTATTTCAAAATGCGCACAAAGTAAAGCAATCCTACGAGAAAACATGCATTTCAATCAAAAGAAATACATTTTTTTAACGTCGGATTTGTTGATACAGGTGTTGTAAGCCCGAAATTCGGCGGGAGACTTACAAACGCCTTTGTAAGTCTCCCGCCGTTTGTCGGCAAGGTTACAAAGCCATTTGTAAGTCTCCCGCTGTTCGGCGACAGAGTTAAAACAGGTGTGGAAAGTCTCCCGCCATTCGTCGACAGGGTTATAAATGCCTTTGTAAGTCTCCCGCCGTTCAGCGGCAGGGTTATAAACGCCTTTGTAAGTCCCCCGCTGTTCGTCGGCAGGGTTACAACGGGTGTGGAAAGTCTCCCGCTGTGCGTCGGCCGGGTTTCAACGGTATTGTTTACTTTAAAAAAGAGGCAATGCTTGGTCAATCATTTTTTTTTGCGAAGAATGACGTCCTGTCGAACGTTTTTGCGTGTATATTTGGACGAAATGGATATTTTTGAAATTATTTTTGGGGTATGCTCTTTGTTTGTTTCATATTTTTCATAACTTTGCCCCTTATTCATTATAAATTAGTTTCGAAATTACATTAATAATTTTCAAACCATGAACAGACGGTTATTTTTAAAAAACAGCACATTAAGTGCAGCGGCATTCACAATTTTGCCGCGAAATGTATTAGGTGGAATCGGTTATACGGCTCCAAGTGACCAAATCAATTTAGGCGTAATCGGATGCGGTGCGCAGGGGGGCGGTTTAAGCGTCCAATTCGCTCAGCGGGCGAACCTGATTGCAGCATCCGACTGTGAGTCGCGCCGCTTGCAGAGGCTGCAAGAAGTTGTGGAAAAAGAAACTGCGAAGGCAAAAGGCCAAGCCTATAAAGGGTTTAAGCAATATGCCGACTACAAGGAACTTCTTGCACGCAAAGACATCGACGGCGTAATTATTGCTACGCCGGATCATTGGCATGCCATACAAACCATCGAAGCCTGCCGCGCCGGAAAAGATGTGTATGTAGAAAAACCCATGTCGCACAGCATCGCCGAAGGCCGTGCCATGGCCGATGCGGTAGCAAAGTATAACCGGGTGCTGCAAGTAGGCAACATGCAGCGTTCATGGCGAACTTTCAGGCATGCCTGCGAATTGGTACGCAACGGATACATCGGTGAGATCAAAGAAGTTAAAGTATCTGTTGGGCCTCCGCCCGTGAAGTACAACCTGCCGGGACAGCCGATCCCCAAGACCCTTGACTGGGAAAAATGGATTGGCCCTGCCCCAATGAATCCGTTCAATGACGAACTGATTTTCATGGAGCGTGGCGGATTCCCCAACTGGCGGAATTACAGGGAATACGGCGGCGGAATGGTGGCCGACTGGGGAGCGCATATGTTCGACATCGCCCAATGGGGGTTGGGGATGGACGATTCCGGTCCCGTTGAGTTTGTCCCTGCGGACGAGAAAAACCTGATTCCGCTCACCATGCGCTATGCCAACGGCACGGCCATGACGCACGAGCGGTCTATCCGTAAGAGCGACAGTAACGCCGTTCGTTTTATCGGTGAAGACGGCGTGATTGACATCAGCCGGGGTTTCTTGGACACCATTCCTGCCAAATTGCAAGATCAGGTAATCGGCGAAAACGAAATCAAACTTTACAAAAGTGACGATCATTACAGTGATTTCCTCAACTCGATGAAAACGCGCAAACAACCGCTCAGCACCGTCGAGGTAGGACATCGCACCGCATCCGTATGCCATATCGTCAACTTATGCTATGAACTGGACCGTAAGTTGCTATGGAATCCGGAGAAGGAAGAGTTTTTGGCTGATAACGAGGTGAACAGACGCCGTAGCAATCCGCTCCGAGAATCATTTAGCTTGGAAGTATAACTTTTATGTACAGTATAATAAATATGAAAACAAATAGACGAGATTTTCTAAAGACTTTGGGCGGTATAGCTGCCTTCTCGATAGTCCCCCGTCATGTCCTGGGCAAAGGCTTCATCGCCCCCAGTGACCAGTTGACGAAAGGAATTATCGGTATCGGAGGCATGGGACGCGGTCATGTAAATTACGCCGGGACACGCTTAGTCGCCGTGTGTGATGTAGACAAAAATCACTTGGAAATAGGTAAAGCATTGGTAACGGATAAAATTGCCGCCTACCATGATTTCCGTGAGTTGATTCTGGACCCGAATGTGGATATTGTACACATCGCCACTCCTCCCCACTGGCACGGTATCATGTCCGTGGAGGCCGCCAAAGCGGGCAAGGACATCTGGTGTGAAAAACCGATGACCCGTACGATCGGAGAAGGCAAACGAGTGATGCAGGCCGTGCAACAATACGGACGTATCTTCCGCCTGAATACGTGGTTCCGGTTCACCGACCAGTTCTACGGCCTGGGCACGCCGGTCAAACCGTTGAAAAAACTCGTGCAAAGCGGTCTGTTGGGTTGGCCTTTGAAAGTGACCATCAGCAGACATACCGGCTTTGACTGGAAATTCTATTGGGTAGGAAAAGAGTATCTGGAACCCGAAAAAATACCCGCCGAACTGGATTATGATTTCTGGTTAGGCCCGGCGCCTGAAAAACCGTATAACGTTCACCGTACACACGGCACATTCCGTGGATACTGGGATTACGACGGCGGCGGATTGGGCGATATGGGACAACATTACATTGATCCCGTGCAATATATCCTGGGGAAGGATCATACCAGCCCGGTAAAAGTGGAAGTGGATGCGCCTCAACAACATCCGGATGCGGTAGGCACATGGCGATCCATTACATATACTTATGCGGATGGTTGTCAGATTGTGCTTTGGGGCGGAGATTTCGGAGACCCGAATACCCCGTACATTGCCGGCCCGAAGGGAAATGTGTATAAGAATTTCGTTTGCGATATTCCGGATTGGGAGAAAAAATTGGCTGATTTCCCGGAACCGGACTTGCAGTCCACCGATTTTGTCGAATGTGTAAAAACACGTCAACCCTTTGCTTTGAACGAACGCTATGGGTTCCGGTCGGCAACGATTGTGAACATGGGCGCCGTGGCGCTACGTTTGAACCGGACGCTTGAGTTCGACCCCGTAAAACTCGAATTTGTGAACGATGAGGCTGCCAACCGCTATCTGGAGCAACCGATGCGCACCCCATGGACTATTTAATCAACTTGAAAGAAACAATCATATGAGAAAAATATTTTTATCAATCAGTAGTTTATTGCTTTGCGTAAGTCTATTGATGGCACAGTCGCCGACTAATCGCACGGCACAAACCATTGTCGCAGATGTACTGGCACAAATGCCGGCCGATAATCAGACGGATTACAACCGTCAGATAAGCGATTTGGCGTCTACCGGCGAGGAAGGTATCCTGTTATTAGTACAAAAAATAAATCCCCCCGGAAAGGGTAGTAATGCGACGGTTGACTATGCACTGAGCGGTCTTGCCCACTACGTTTCCGCTCCGGGACAGGAAGCCGCCCGGCAAACGACCGTCAATGCCTTCAAAAAAGCATTGGCCACCGTAACCGAACCGGAAACAAAAGCCTTTTTGAATGCCCAGCTTCGCATACTTGGAGAAGGTGAACCGTTGGCCGTATCGGAGCCGCAACCGCTTCCGAAAGTCACGAAAACGTCGCCGGTGCATTTGCGTATCGCCGCCCTTCAGGCCGACATCCTGAAAGCGGCAAGCTTAGAAAGCAAAAAGGAAAAGACGCTATCCGCGAAGGTGCTGGCGGCGTTGAAAGACCCGTCGATTGAATACCGGAATGCCGCATTGGATTTTGTGTCGCCTTTTGCAGGTAAAGAACTTTATGCCGTGCTTCTAAAGGCATTGCCAAAAGCGAAGCCCGAAGCAAAGACGGATATTCTCAACTGGCTCGGTCGCGAAGCGCAGTGTCCGGAAAAACGATCTGTTTTGGGCGCTGTCGAGACCGGTATTGAGACGACAATCGTACATTCGCTCCAAAAGGAGTTGGGAGACGCTGATTTCAGTGTGAAACAGGCTGCTGCGTGGGCTTTGGTACGGCTTGAACAAACACAGGCCATCCCTTCGATAGCCTCCCTGCTGGCAAGTAATGATCCGCAAACAATCGTGTTAGGTCAGGAAGCATTAGCCTCATTCAAGGGGAATATCTCTCCGGAGGTGGCTAAGGTGATTCCTTCCGCGACGGACAAAGGGAAGGTCGCCGGCGTGGAATTACTGGCTTTACGCAAGGCTACCGCCCATCTTAATGATGTGTTGGAGCAGACCAAATCCGCTTCTCCCGAAGTAAAAACGGCAGCTTACAAAGCCTTGAAAGATGTGGTAGGCGAAAAAGACCTTACGAACATGTGCGGAATGTTGGAGTCGGCAGACCAGCCGGCGATTGCACCATTGCAGCAAGCTGTGATTTCATCGCTATCCTCCCAACCGGCCGCTCAACAGGTGGAAACCATTATCCGCAGGATGTATCAGGCGGGAGACAACAAAAAACACTTGTATTACCTGCCTTTGGCGGTAACCGGCGAAAGCAAAGCCTTGGAACTGATTGTGGACGGATTTGAGAAAAGTAGCGGCGCCGCAAAAGACGCTGCATTTAACGCTTTATTGAGTTGGCGCGGTTTTGAAGTCGCCGACGAAATTTATGCCATTTGCAAAGACGCTTCCGCATCGTCCTATTTTGACCGGGCAATAACGGCCTATGTGGAATTAATTTCCAATCCGGCTCTCTCCGGTGAAAACCGTCTGATCTATTTGCGAAAAGCGTTTGAAATCGCCAAAACCGACGCTCAAAAGAATACGATCCTGGCTCAAATCGGCCGGACAGGTACGTTCCTGGCTCTTTTGTATGCAGGAGATTATGTGGATAATAGCGCATTGAAAGAAAAGGCTGCTACGGCGGTAATGAATATCGCGCTGAATCATCCGGAATATACGGGCGAAAATGTGGTTGCCCTGCTGAACAAGGCAGCTGCGGCATTAAATAATCCGGATGCGGATTATCAGCGTCAGTCGATCCGTAAACATTTGGAGGAAATGCCGAAAGAAAAGGGGTTTGTGTCTAATTTTAACGGAAAAGACCTGACCGGCTGGAAAGGCCTGGTTGAAAATCCGATTGCACGCGAAAAAATGAAACCGGCCGAATTGGCCAAAGCGCAAATCAAAGCCGACGAACGAATGCGTAAAGACTGGATCATCGAAAATGGTTTGCTGGCATTCGGCGGAACCGGATTCGATAACCTTTGTACGGAAAAACTGTATGGCGATTTTGAAATGTATATCGATTGGCTGTTGGATACTTCCGGTAAAGAGGCTGACGCCGGCATTTACCTGCGTGGTACGCCCCAGGTGCAAATTTGGGACACGGCGCGTGTGAATGTAGGAGCGCAAGTTGGTTCCGGAGGGTTGTACAACAATCAGGTAAACGAAAGCAAACCTTTGAAAGTCGCCGATAATAAATTGGGAGAATGGAATACCCTTTATATTAAGATGGTTGGTGATCGTGTAACGGTGAAACTGAACGGCGAATTAGTAACGGACGATGTGATTCTCGAAAATTATTGGGATCGGAAACTGCCGATTCCTCCGGTAGAGCAAATTGAATTACAAGCGCACGGAAGCAAGGTGTATTACCGGAATATCTACATAAAAGAACTGGAACGCCCGGAGCCATTCCAATTGTCGGCCGAAGAAAAGAAGGACGGATTCAAAATCTTGTTCGACGGAACCAATATGTATGAATGGACGGGTAATTTGGTCAATTACACGATGGAAGACGGATGTATCTCCATGGATCCGGATAAAACCGGCTCCGGTCACGGGAACCTCTATACCAAAGAGGAATACGGGAATTTCATCTTCCGTTTTGAGTTTCAATTAACACCAGCCGCCAATAATGGTTTGGGTATCCGTACACCGATGGAAGGCGATGCCGCCTATGTCGGGATGGAATTGCAAATCCTGGATAACGAAGATCCGGTATACAAAGATTTGAAAAAATACCAGTATCACGGTTCCGTATACGGCATCATTCCGTCCAAACGCGGCTACTTGAAGCCGACAGGTGAATGGAATTGCCAGGAAGTCATTGCCGACGGAAATCATATCAAGGTCATATTGAATGGTACCGTTATTCTGGATGGCGACATTCAGGAAGCAACCAAAAACGGTACGCCGGACGGCAACGAACATCCGGGACTGTTCAACAAAAAAGGCCATATCGGCTTTTTGGGACATGGTTCTCCGGTAAAGTTCCGTAATATTCGAGTGAAGACGTTGAAATAAGTTTTGGGTATTTTGACTGTAAATAAAGAAACTGCTTATAGATTGACAGATTTATGTTCAAATTTATAAGCAGTTTCTGATAATTTCATATATTTGCAAAATCAATTTTATAATGAGACGGATATGAAGAAAATAGGATTAATAGGAATAGCGCTCTGTTTTGCGTTAATATGCTGTGTTTCATGCAAATCAAAACAGCGTGCTTACAAAGCAGCCTACGAGCAGGCCAAAGAAAGAGAAGTAGATTACTCCATAGATGAAGAGGTAGAGGAAGAAGAAATTACGCCGGTGAGCAAACCTAAAACGGTGACGGCGGCAAGGCAGGAAAGAATCACTGCCATAGCCGGAGAAAATGCGGATGGTATCAAACTTTACAGCGTGGTGATCGGCAGTTTTAAGAATAAAACCAATGCCTATGCGCTGAAGGAACGTATGCAGAACGATGGATATATGCCGATTTTGGGCGAAAACGAACAAGGCATGTTGCGTGTAATCCTGACCAGCCATGAAAGCCGTCGTGAAGCGGAACAAAGCCGTGAATCCATCCGGGCGAAGTATTCTCCGAATTACCACGACGCTTGGATATTGGAACGTCGGTATTGACTGTCTGTTGAATTTTGTGGTGTTGGACTCATTTGGGAAATAGAATTAGCCCATGAGAATTGAACCGGATTTTTCATTAGAAGACTACAATACCTTCCACCTTCCCGTACGCGCCCGTTGGTTTATGGAATATGCGGATGAAGCCGAGTTGGAACGTATACTGCGAGACGAATACTTTCACGAGTTATCATCCTTGCATATCGGAGGAGGCAGCAATCTGCTGTTTCTGAATGATTTTAACGGCATCATTCTTCATTCGGCCATTAAAGGGATTACGCCGGTGAAGGAAACGGACGAAGCCGTATGGTTACGTGTCGGAGCGGCTGAAGTATGGGATGATGTAGTGGCTTATGCCGCCGGCAAAGGTTGGTGCGGTATCGAAAACCTGTCATTGATTCCCGGAGAAACCGGCGCGGCAGCCGTACAAAATATCGGCGCTTACGGTGCAGAGATCAAGGATGTGGTCGATACCGTAGAAGCATACAATCCATCTACTTTTGCAAAACAACTGTTTGCAAAGGAAGATTGCAAGTATGGTTACCGGGACAGTTTTTTTAAAGAAGAATCACACGATCCGTACATTATTACTTATGTGACGTTGCGTTTGATGAAACAGGCCTTGTTTAATCTTGCTTACGGCAATCTGAATGAGGCGTTGGCATCGTCCGCTCCGTTAACGCCGGCGAAAGTACGGGAGGCCGTTGTCCGGATTCGTCGTGAAAAACTGCCCGCTCCGGAGGAATTGGGTAATGCGGGCAGTTTCTTTGTCAATCCGGTTGTTTCGCAGGAGCATTTTGACCGGTTGAAACGGGAATATCCTTCGCTTCCGTCTTATCCGGCAAAGGACGGGCACGTGAAAATTCCGGCCGGATGGCTGATCGAACAATGCGGACTGAAAGGAAAACGTGCCGGGGCAGTAGGCGTCTATGCACATCAGGCATTGGTCATAGTCAACTACGGCGGCGCAACGGGAAATGAGATCGCCTTATTTGCCGAACATATCCGCGATACGGTCAACCGGCGTTTTAACGTGCTTCTGACACCGGAAGTGAGGTATATCGGATAAAGCTTGAGAAAGAGGGTGAGCCTCACAGCCCTCCAACATTATCATTTATTCAAAAATCCTTTGCCCCATGCAGATGCCGGACGCTTTACGAAGTTTTATTCAGGCACATGCCGGAGATGATTTATCCGATTTGTTGCTTTCCGCCACCCGCTATCCGGAGGTAGACATTCCCTTTGCGGTAGAGCAGATCGCTATCCGCCGGCGTATCAGGGAGAAATTACCTGCATGGTATGCCGATGACCGTTTGCTTTTCCCCTCGAAAATAGCGGCCGAGCAATGTTCCTCGGAGCAAACCGCCTGCTACAAGCAACGTTTGCTGAATAGCGAAAAACATCTTTGCGACCTGACCGGCGGATTGGGCATAGATACTTGTTATTTTGCGCAAAAGGTGGAACAAGTTACGTATGTGGAACGCTCCACAAGGTGTTTTGACGTGGCCATGCATAATTTTTCCGTGCTGTGTGCCGGAAATATCACAGGATATAATGAAACGGCGGAAGATGTGTTGGAGAAAATCGGTTCGGTGGATGTGTTTTATCTGGATCCGGCACGGCGAAAAGACGGCCATGCGCGTGTGTTTGCCCTGGCGGATTGCGAACCGGATTTAGTGAAACTGTTGCCCGTCTTGTTATGCAAGGCGCCCAAAGTGATTGCCAAACTGTCGCCGATGTTGGATATCCGGCATACATTGGCGTTATTGCCTGAAACGGCGGAAGTGCATGTGGTTTCCGTGAAAAACGAATGTAAGGAGTTGTTGTTTGTGTTAAAACGCGAAAAAGAAATGCCTGAACCGCCTGTTTATTGTGTGAATGATACGGCGTCCGGCACGGAACAGTTCTTCCGGTTCCGGCTTTCGGACGAACGGGCAAACGTCTCCAGCCTTTCCCCATCGGTACGAACGTATTTGTATGAACCGAATGTGTCCATACTGAAAGCTGGCGCGTATAAACAAACGGCCTTACAAATGGGGGTGGACAAGTTGCATGCGAGCAGTCATTTATATACATCAGACCGATTGGTGGCGAATTTTCCGGGACGGATTTTCCGGGTGGAAGAAGTGATTCCGTTCCATGGAAAATGCTGTAAAACGATCGCTCGCCACATTCCTTTTGCGAATTTGTCGGTACGAAATTTCCCTCTGTCCGTGGCCGAATTGCGTAAACGCACCGGCATCGCCGACGGAGGAGAAATCTATTTGTTTGCCACGACGCTTGCCGATAATGAGAAGGTGTTGATTCGCTGTCGAAAAAACCAGTAAGTGTTCAAAAATTCAATGATTCAAAGATTCGTTCATCATTAGAAATTGAGATTGATTCCCAGCATGGCGTTGAATCCCTGCATGGGATAGCCGTAGACCCATTCCTGTTGTTGGAAAAGGAGGTTGTTCAGTTTGACATAGGCGCCGAACGTGTCGTTCAGTTGCCAAGTGGCTGTGAAATGCAGGTCGTTGAAATGATCCATCGGCTCGAGTTCGCTACCCCACAAAGTGCAGCGGCGGTAGCCGAGATAATAGCCGAGATTGAGGCTGAGGGGTTTCATGGGCTTCACGGCGATGTCGGCATACAACTCTGCATTGGGGAAACCATAGGGTTCCATATCGGCAGGGGCGACGCCGTAGGTCTGCGCCGTTGCGTCGCCGTCGCGGAAGGTGCAGTGGTAATAAATCCCTTTCAGTGAAAAATCCACCCATTGCCGGTAAGTATATTTGAAGGCTGCGCCGACGTGCAGGACGGTGGCGTCGGGCTGGAAAGCGTTCGCATAGTTCTGAAAGTCACTGGAAGTATCCCATTGAGCGGGAACGAAGAAGACTTCGTTTTCCGAAATCTTGCCACCGGCGAAGAGGTTCAGCCAGACATCGGGCGTGACGGCGCTCCGGATGCCCAGCGAAGCGTCAAGCCAGGTGCGGGTAGGGAGCGTGGCATGGTAGTAGTCCATGTAACGATTCCGCCGGGCGAGGCCGCTGGGATCGTTGGAATAGATGCCGCCGCCGGCATTCACGTAAAAAAGCGTCCGGGGGGTGATTTGCATCCCGGCTTCGATAGCGGGAGATACGAATACCTTTGCCGAATCGCCGGTGATAAGCATAACATTCAAGCCTAATTGCACGCGCCATGTTTCGCCCTTGATGCGATAGTAGGGCGTGAGGGTCGCCTCAAAGTGGTTGCGGTATCCCGTGGAGTCGGTGCGTGTGGAGGGATAGGTATAATTAAACCAGTCTGCCTTGAGATTAAACCCAACGGATTGATTGCCTTCGCCGAGGAGGCGGCTGAGACCGAATTGCGGGGTGATTTTCGTCTCATGGATGCCTTCAACGTCTTTCGTCCGGCCGTATCGCTGGGAGAATTGCAGAAATTCGACATCGAACAGGTATCCTGTCCCGGCATCTTCCTTGGAGCGGACGCCGGCGTAACCGCGCAGCGTTTGATTGACCTGATTGGTTTCAATATCTTGCGGATACGGAACAGGCAAGGGCACGGGTAGAATTTCATCAGGTGAGGACGGCGCTGCATCCTCTTCGATATTTATAACGGGAAGATAACGGAGGAAGCTGTAATAGTTAAAAGCTGTGTAGCCGTAATCAGCTCCGAGACGCAGGGTGCTGCGGTCGAAATGATGTTCAAGACCGAAGCCGCCGAAGTTGTCGTTCAGTTTGGCTTTCCGTTTTTCGTCGTTGTCTCCGGGACGGATGTCGGTCACCTCTCCATTGGTGGAATGATGAGTAACGAAGAGGTTGAGGCGGTCTTTCTCGTTGTCAAGGATATGATAACCCGCGTCGCCGTCGAAGTTCATATACATACCTCCACCGAAGTGGAAGTATCCGCGGCGGTGGTTGTAGGGGATTTCGGTCATAAGATCGCCGGAAGGCAGGCGGTTAAATTCTTTCTTCGGATCGGCCGGCAGCGTGAAGGTTGCGTAGTCGATGGGGCGTTTGTTGACGACGGGTTCCCATACTTCGGGCAACAAGTTCACTTTATTGGCATCCTGTACACTGGGGTCGTATTCGCGCTCGAGCGTCATTTCGCGGTTTACGTTCGGGTCAGGTTCTTGTGCGTGCAAAGCGCCGGAAATGGTTATTGCGGTGATGGCCGCTATCATGATTCGTTTCATTTGAATTGCTTTCATTGCTTAATTCTTTAATTTAGCCAGTCTTTCTTCTATCATGCGGGTGATCTCATCCTTGCCCTTGTAATTTTTTTGCAGGCTGGTGAGGTATTGCCGTGCCTGGAAATCGTCGCCCTTGCGGATGTATACGTCCGCTAAAAGGATAAAACCACGTGCAAGCCAGTATTGATGGGTCGTACCCTGCTTGATGAAATCGGTTAATTCTTTTTCCGCCTTGTCGGTTTCGTTGCGGTCGTAATAGGATTGTGCAAGCAGATACTTGGCTTCGGCGCCGTAAGCGGTGCGTATGTTTTTGCTCAGGGCGGCAAGATCGGTTTCGGCTTTGGCGCGTTCGTTGAGAGCCAGATAGGCTTTGGCGCGCAGGTAACGGGCTTCGGCTTCGACTTCGGGCGAGAGTTTGGCGCTTTTCAACAGTTCGCTGGCGGCTTGCAGGGTTTCGGCCTGCTGACCGGTGTAATGTGCGCAGCGCAGAAGTCCCAGTTTGGCGGCCTCACGGTTCTCGACGGATTCGGCAACCGCTTGTAATTGCTTGAAACTTTTCATCGCCGCGGCATAATCTTTCTCCAGATATTCGATTTCCGCTCTGCGAGCCAGCGATTCTTCACTGAACTTCGTATCGCCGCCATTGAGCACGGCGCCGTAACGCTGGTGGGCTTCGGCGTATTCCTTTTGTGCAAAGGCGATCTGTGCCAGATAATAGTTTGCGTGCGTATTGAAAGCTCCCTGCGGAAAGGCATTCAGGTAGTTCCGCAAACTGCGGCGTGCGCCGTCGTTATCGCCGCGCAGAAATAATTTTTCGGCTGCGAAATAGGTCAGCGAATCCTGTTCGCTAACCTGCATCCGCACGCTGCCGCCGATGGAATTGACATACGCCGCATAGGAAGCGACGTCATTCATATCGACATAGACGGACTTCAGGTCTTGCACGGCCACTTTGGCCTCTTCGCTGCCCGGATAGGTTGCGATGACGTGTTTATAGGATTCTATGGCTTTCTCCGGCTGGTTGGAATTGAAATAGAGCAATCCCAACTGAAGGCCGGCCTTGCGTGCGAGCGTGCTTTGCGGATATTGGGCGATCAACCGGTCGAAGGCGTTAGCGGCCAGGTTATAGGTTTCGAGCAGGACATAGGAACGGCCTTTTTCAAACAGGGCGTCATCTACATAGGGCGATTCGGGGTATTCGCGGATGAGGTGATCCATCATCTCAATCTTTCCCTGATAGTCTTTTTGCAATCCGAGCACGAACCCTTTCTGATAAATGGCATAATCGCCGGTGGAGGGTTGCAGAGAGGCGGCTTTGGAATAACTTTCTTCGGCGGCGGCAAACTGGCGGTTATAAAACCGGCAGTCGCCGATACGGTTGTAAGCGTCGGCACAAGCTATCGCAGCAGGATTTTTCTCCAGTGAAACATACTGCCGGAAAGCGGTCAGCGACTGATCATAATTCCGTTGCTTGAAATAGCTGTATCCGAGGTTATAATAAGCCTGGGCATAGGTGTCGGTGGTACGCGCCCCGGTATGATTCAGGTAGGCTCGGAAGTCGGACACGGCGCTACTGAAGTCATTCAGGCGGTAATTCGCTTCGCCCCGCCAGAAGTAGGCATTGCTGTATGCCTCGGCGTCGTAACTGCCCATCGCAATGGCGCGGTCGAAACAGGCAACGGCATCCTCCGGTTGCTGATTGGTAAAAGCCTGCGCACCCAACTGAAAGAGTACGGTTTGTTTGGCCGCCTGAATTTTCGCGCCCGGCTGATGAATCTTATCAATAGATGCCAGGGCCGATTCGTAGTTTTTGGTGGTCAGGTAGACTTCTACCAAATGATCGTTGACTTTATCGGCGTATTGTGATTCCGGAAAATCATTCAGGAAGTCTTCAAAAATCGTCACGGATTCGCCAAAGCCGGAAAAGGAGGTCTCGTGTATCAAGAGGGCGTAATTGTAGAGCGCCACTTCCTGCACCTGTTTGTCGTAGGTAGACGTAGCCGCCCATTCAAAGGCCATGCGGGCATTGTTTTTGTCGTCCAGATTCAAGTAGCTTTGGCCGAGATACAAATAGGCGTTCTGGGTCAGGGCGTCCGGCTCTTTGACGGTTTCCGAGAAGGACGCAACGGCTTGCCGGTAGTCTTTTTTATTGAAATAGCAAATGCCCAGCAGGTAAAGGTCGCTTCGCAGAGGCTGTTCCGTTCCGGCCACATAGCGGCTCAGCCGGTCGAGCGCCTTGTCCCGGTTGCCTTGCTGATAGTAGGCATTTCCCAGTATCCGGTAGATTTCGGCATTGTTTGTATTGTCCGGGTAGGATTGCAACAATTCTTCGCCGCTGCTTATCACCTTATCATACTGGTTGCGGATGAAATGGATCTGGGCAATATAATAAAGGGATTGCTCCCGGTAGAGCGGTTGGTTTTTGAGTTTGGTGAATTCGCCCAGCGCCTCGGCATAGTTGCCCCGCGCATAGTTGATATAGGCGGAATAATAGGCGGCTGCTTCGTGGTAGGTGGAACCGGTTTGCTGCAAGGGGACAAAATACGCCTGCGCCGGCTTGAGATTGTCCATCTGCAACAACGAATAAGCCAGGCGGAAAGCGTATGCTTCGTTTTGCTCGCCGCCGAGTTTATCCATATCGGCTTCGTTGAACCAATAAATCGCGGTTTGATAGTCGCCACGGTCAAAGTAAACGGAGCCGAGCAGGAAACAAACTTCATTCCGGTGGCAGGCGTCCGGCCAGGTTTCCAGATAACGTTCCAACACGTCGTCGGCGTTGGCCTGTCCCTGCTCGAAAGCAATGGCGGCCAGCATGTAATCGGATTCCTGAATCAAATCCATGTTGGAAGATTGCGCCTTGTAGGCATTCAGTTTATCGACACAACCGGGGTAATTTTTCCGGTCGAAAAAGTCCTTTCCTTCAAGAAACAATCGTTCCGGCGTGTCAAAGGGATAGGAACGTTGGCCATTGACCCCAAGGTGCAGCCCCAGGGTCAGGCACAACAAGACAAGTATTCTTTTCATAATGCGTAGGTATAAGTGCACATATTATGCCATATCCGAACCATATTCTTATTCTTTCACTTCCCAGCCTAAGGCGCTGGCGCCTAAAACGGCGGCGTCGCTTTCCTTCAGTTGGGAAAACAACAGTTTGGTCTTACCTTCAAAAAATTTCAGCACGTTTTTCTCCATCGAGCGCCTGATCGGGTCCATAAGCAGGTCGCCGGCTTTGGTCAGGCCGCCAAACAGGATAATGGCTTCGGGACTGGAAAAGGCAATGAAATCGGCGAAGGCTTCACCCAGGATTTGTCCGGTCTTTTCAAAGATTTCGACCGACAGTTTATCGCCCCGAATGGCGGCGTCGAAAACATCTTTCGACGTGATGGCTTCCGGATCCAATTCGCGCAACAAACTGTTGTCTGTACGGTTCACGAGCAGTTCGCGTGCCGTACGGGCAACGCCCAGGGCGGAAGTGTAGGCTTCGAGACAGCCTCGGCGGCCACAACCGCACGAGCGGCCGTTTTCGCGGCGGATGATGGTGTGTCCCAACTCGCCGGCAAAACCGTCGTGCCCGTAGACCAGATTGCCTCCGACGACGATTCCGCTACCGACGCCCGTGCCGAGCGTGATTACAATAAAATCCTTCAGGCCGCGGGCTGCGCCGTAAGTCATTTCGCCGATGGCGGCCGCGTTGGCATCGTTGGTCAGGGTGACCGGGATGCCCGTCCGGTCGCTGATCAGTTGCGCCAGGGGAATACGGTTTTTCCACGGAAGGTTGGCCGCAAAATCAATGCTGCCTGTAAAATAGTTGCCATTGGGCGCTCCGACACCGATGCCCCGGATTTGTTCTTTTCCTCCGGCCTGGTCAATAATGCCTTGCATGCTTTCGGCCAGCACCGACACATAATCATTAACGTCTGCATATTGACCGGTTTTGATGGAACCATTATATAAAATCGTTCCACGCGCGTCTACTACTCCGAATACGGTATTCGTACCTCCTACATCTATACCGATTACATACGGTTTCTCCATGATGATTGTTGTTTTAAATTTGAATTATACATTTCTTTGTTTCAGCGGCAAAGGAAAAGCATTTCCGCCAATAATACAACTTTGCGTCTGACAAAAAGACATGCGTTTAATAAACATTAATAGTTTGGGGTGTCAACGAGGGTGTGCGGACAA
>JAITPV010000127.1 GCA_031289275.1 Tannerella sp. | reverse complement strand
AAAGACTTCTGTTCCATCTATGCGGTTTTGTTTAAAACAAATGAGCAGGTACAATTCCTGTACGGCGACGATATTGGCAACTCCCCTCAAATCATTGCGCGGGCCGAAATCAAAGAAGATGCCTTTCGTCCCGATAATTGGATATTCTTTGAAGTGGATTTCGACTATCATTCCTATTCAACGCCATTTTCATGGGATGAATTGCAGGATAATGTGTATAAAATAACCCTTGTCTGCGCTTCCAGCAGTAACGGACAGAATTACGAAGGGCGTCCGGGAAATACGCTGATTGTGGACGATTTGAGCCTGTATTACGACACATCCGGTTTTTAGATAGAGAGAAGATGAAACACAAACTTATCATAGGAACCCTTATTTTATGCTGTTTTTCGGCCGGTCTGCTCAGGGCGCAACAGAGTACGTGGGAATATAAAATCAATGCCGGCGCCAATCTCGGCGGAACGTCACCCTTGCCGCTACCCGAAGAGATACGGGAAATAGAAACCTTTTCCCCTCAGATTCTCGCGCCTCACGTCGCTTTGGAAGTGACCCGCCGGTTGACTGGGAAATGGGGCGTATCGGCACAAATTGCACTTGACTATAAGGGATTTTCGGTGGATGACCGGGTGAAAAACCTATATACGGAAATCGAAATGAGCGATGAGAAATATACCGGAAGTTTTACGGGGAAAAACAACACCCGGATACATAACTCCTACATCACGGTACCTCTCGCGGCGACATGCCGGATTGCCAAGCGCTGGGAAATACAGGCCGGCGTGTATGTGGCTTATCTGTACAGTTCCAGTTTTAAAGGGACGGCCTCCGACGGATACATCCGGCAAGGAAGCCCGATCGGCGAAAAAACAAACGTTGAACAGGCTTCGTTTGATTTTTCGGATAAACAAAACCCGTTCGACTATGGTCTGACAGGAGCCGGCGAATGGGCTTTGTCTACACGTTTTGCATTAAGAGGACAAATCGCGTGGGGATTGAATCCTTTATTTTCGTCGAACTTTACCGGCGTGCCGTTCAAGATGTACAACATATACGGGACATTGGGTCTCAGTTACCGGGTGAATACCTGTTGGCTGTGATTCAAAAAATCAACGGCTGAGTTCCGCAAAACCAACAACAGAGATACCTTATAAATAAATAATGAGATGAAAACAATACTTCCCTTTTTGCTTGCAACGCTTTTGTTGCCGTATTTCGCTAACGCGCAGCATACGAATTTTTATGACTTTACGGTCAAAACGATTGATGGAGAAGATTTTTCCCTGTCAAACCTGAAAGGTAAAAAAGTGATGGTCGTCAATGTGGCGTCCAAATGCGGACTTACCCCCCAATATGAACAGTTGCAGGCCTTATACAACAAATACGGAAACGGCCACTTTGTCATTATCGGTTTTCCTGCGAATAATTTCAGATCGCAGGAACCGGGCAGTAACGGAGAAATAAAGGCGTTTTGCACGCTGAATTACGGCGTCACGTTTCCGATGATGGCCAAAATATCCGTCAAAGGCGAAGATATGGCCCCGCTGTATAAATGGCTGACAACCCAAAGCGAAAACGGAAAAGAAGATGTGGAAGTGACCTGGAATTTTCAGAAATTCCTGATTGACGAAACCGGCCGGTGGATAAAATCCATTCCTCCCAAAACAAGACCCGATTCGGAAGAAATTATTTCATGGATTGAAGAATAAAAAATGAAAAAGAAATTAGTGGCGCTTAGCGGCGCCGGAATGAGCGCCGAAAGTGGTATCGCCACCTTTCGGGATGCCAACGGGCTGTGGAATAATTACCGGATAGAAGACGTCGCGACGCCGGAAGGTTTTGACGCCAATCCGGAGTTGGTGCTGGAGTTTTACAACCAGCGGAGACGGGAATTGCTGAACGCACAACCCAATGAAGGACATTACGGATTAGCCGGACTGGAGAAAGATTTCGACGTACATATCATCACCCAAAACGTAGACAACCTGCACGAACGCGCCGGGAGCAGCCACGTGATTCACCTGCACGGGGAACTGATGAAGGCGTGCCCGGTGCATGACCTGAACAAAACCTATGACATCCCGCCGGAAAATCCGGATATGCATCCGGGCGACAAAGACCCGTACGGAAACCCGCTACGCCCGTTCATCGTTTGGTTCGGAGAGGCTGTCCCCATGATTGAACCGGCTATCCGGATCGTAGAATCGGCCGATATAGTTGTGGTTATCGGAACGTCACTCAATGTATATCCCGCCGCAGGATTACTGAACTATGTCCGTAACGGGCAACCGATCTATCTGATTGATCCCCAAGACGTGCACACCGGCCGCAACGACATCCGCGTGATCCGCGCCGGAGCATCGGAGGGCGTCAGGCAACTGATCAAATCATTGCGCGAGGAGTATAATGATTTGTAATCCGCAAAAAAGCCGCGAGGCATTGAGTTCGATGCAGACGGGAAACCCGCAGGAATCAGCACTGAAGCATGGGAGCCGTCAATTAGGCCGGATGTTGCCGGAGCATTTCGGAGAAGAAGTGCGTACGCCATTGAACCGGTCGCTTGTGAAACATGGCATGAGACCGCTTGTCTGAACTGTGATTTCAATATGATTTGAATGATTGATATGATTAAGAAATCATATGAATCAAAATAATCACTCTAAAATCACAGTTCAGACCATTCGTCATTGCGCACGTAGCAAAGCAATCGCCTATACAACCGACAGACTTGGTGTTTCGGCGACTGCTTCGTACCTAAAGGAATTGAGAGTTGAGAATTATGAAATGTAATCATCATTTTCCATTTCCTACCAATGATGTGGGCTGATCAGGGAATGGTGGTGTGTCGGGAAAAGACCGGAGGTCTTAATGTGAATAACCCCCAATGAAGCGTAGCGATTGGGGGATAAGCGATCATACATACATACTACAACCTGAAAGGTTGAATAATTCTGCTC
>JAITPV010000175.1 GCA_031289275.1 Tannerella sp. | reverse complement strand
AATCACTTAAACAAAAAAATGGTCGACTTAAACAAAACATATCTATACAGGATAACCCATATTGTGAATGTGCCGCACATTCTTGAGTATGGAGTTACCCATGTGTTGTCGGCTCATGTAAAAACCCGCTTATTATTTCTGACAAATTATGATACAATACATTGAAGGCAACTTATTGGAAAGTAAAGCCGAAGCATTAGTAAATACAGTTAATACCGTTGGTGTAATGGGAAAAGGGATTGCGTTGCAATTCAAGAACCGGTACCCCAACAACTACAAATTGTATGAAAAAGCCTGTAAAGCGAAAGAAGTACAGATAGGGAAATTATTTGTAACAGAGGATTCCTCTTTGTTGGAAGGACGGAAAATAATTATCAACTTCCCGACTAAAACCGACTGGCGTAAACCTTCGGAATACAGTTATGTAGAAAGTGGACTAAAAGACCTTGCCCGTATAATCACTGAAAAAGGAATTAAATCGGTAGCAATTCCACCTCTTGGAGCCGGAAACGGAGGATTAGACTGGAATATAGTAAAGAATATTATTGAGCGGTCTTTAACCGGATTGAATTGCGATATTCAACTGTATGAACCCACTGCGATTATCCGTGAAGCGACGAAAAAGGAACGTGTAAAACTCACTCCTGCTCGTGCCATGTTGGTGTACGTGTTGTATGAATTTGTACGAAACGGAGAGTTTGTATCTGAATTTTCGGCAGAAAAAGCCGCTTATTTCCTGCAACGATTCGGTGCAAAAGAGCAGTTCAAATTAGATTTTCAGCCTGATTTTTATGGTCCGTATTCAGGCAAAGTAAAGCATGTATTATATTATCTGAACGGAAGCTATATCACAGGATACAGCTCAAAAGACAAAAAGCCGTTTGAGGAATTAGGCATTATGTTTGATGGCGAAAAAGAAATCAATGATTATTTGGAACAGGCGGACAACGCGGCTTACAAGGAAATTGCAAATAAGACAAAGGCCTTTTTAACGGGATTCTACTCGGCTTTCGGATTAGAATTACTATCAACCGTCGACTATATCATGTCGGAAAAAAAAGTCAAAACGATTGAAGATGTCACTCGCCATCTTGAGAACTGGAGCGATAGAAAAAAGAGTTTATTCTCCAATCCCAAATTTATCGCTGTAGCGATAAAAAAATTAGAAGCAGCCCATTTATGTAACTCAAGGAAAAACTTGATATGAAACACATCCACATTGCCATCATCGGATTGGGATACGTAGGCTTACCGTTAGCCCGTCTTTTTGCGACCCGGTATCCCGTCGTAGGATTCGACATTAACCGGAAACGGGTAGACGAACTCATGGCCGGAACAGACCGGACGCGGGAAATCGACGCATCCACGCTTTGCGCCGTACTGAAAAAAGAGCCGGCATGCGAAGCCGGATTGTTCTGTACCTCCGACCCTGACCACATCCGGGCTTGTAACTACTACATCGTGACCGTTCCTACCCCCGTCGACAAAAACAACCGGCCCGACCTGACCCCGCTGTATAAAGCCAGCGAGACGGTAGGCCGCGTCATCCGGAAGGGCGACATCGTCATCTACGAATCGACCGTATACCCCGGCGCCACGGAAGAGGAGTGCATCCCGGTGGTCGAAAAGATTTCGGGCTTGAGGTGCAACGTCGACTTTCTGGCAGGCTACTCTCCCGAACGAATCAATCCGGGCGACAAGGAGCATACCGTCGAGAAAATAAAGAAAATAACCTCCGGCTCCACGCCCGAAGCCGCCCGTTTAGTCAATCGGCTGTATACCTCCGTCATTACCGCCGGCGTTCATCCGGCGCCGACCATCCGTGTGGCGGAAGCCGCCAAGGTGATCGAAAACGCCCAGCGGGACATAAACATTGCCTTTGTCAACGAATTGAAAAAGATTTTCGACAAAATGAACATCGACACCCATGCCGTGCTGGAAGCCGCCGCCACAAAATGGAATTTCCTGCCCTTCCGGCCCGGACTGGTCGGCGGACATTGCATCGGCGTCGACCCGTACTATCTGGCGCAGAAAGCGCAGGAATACGGCTATCATCCCGAAATCATCCTGGCCGGGCGGCGCGTGAACGACAGCATGAGCGAATACGTGGCCGGCGAAGTAGTCAAAAAGATGCTCAAACAAGGCATACAGGTAAAAGACGCCCGGATACTTGTACTGGGGATCACGTTCAAGGAAAATTGTCCGGACATGCGGAACAGCAAAGTTGTGGACGTCGTGAAGGCGCTGGAGGAATACGGCGCCCGCATCACGATTCATGACCCCTGGGTCAGTCCGGCCGAAGCGAAACAAGCCTGCGGATTAGACGTGCAGACGGAGATGCCGGACGGCACGTTCGACGCCGCCGTGGTAGCGGTTGCACATCGGGAATTTAGCCGGATGAAACCGAACAGCAAACTGGTCTACCGGATACACGGCGATGCCGGAAACGACTAAAAAACATAAGAAAGAAATTCAGATAAAGAATGAAATATAAATTATTGGCGCTTGATGTAGACGGAACGCTACTCAACGGACAGAAGAAAATTACGCCCCGCACAAAGGCGGCTTTGTTGAAGATGCAGCACCTGGGCGTACAGATAGTGTTGGCTTCGGGACGTCCGACGCATGGCCTGGCGCCCTTAGCCAAAGAACTGGGCATGGATACGAACGGGGGCTATCTCCTGTCCTACAACGGCGGGCAGATTATCAACATGCAGACAAACGAACCGCTGTATGAAAAACGGATTGACCCGGAAATGCTGCCTTACCTCGAACGGAAAGCCCGCGCATACGACTTTCCCCTTTTCACGTATCACCGGGATACCCTCCTCACGACGCATCCCGACAACGAACGGGTACGCAAGGAGGCGGAACTGAACGGGATGCGCGTGAAGGCCGTCACCGGCTTTGCGGAAGCGGTCGACTTTGCGCCGTACAAATGTATGCTGGCGAGCGAAGACGAAGAGGCGCTGACCGGGCTGGAGGCGCACTGGAAAAAACGGCTGGCCGGCTCGTTAGACGTCTTCCGGTCGGAAAGCTACTTCCTGGAAATCGTGCCGCAGGATATTGACAAAGCCAACACGCTGAGTTGGCTGATGGAGACCTTGGGCATCGAGGCGCAGGACGTCATTGCGATTGGCGACGGCGTGTGTGACGTAAGCATGATCCAACTGGCCGGTTTGGGCGTGGCGATGGGCAATGCGCAGGAATCCGTCAAGGCGTGCGCCGACGATGTGACCGGCAGCAACGACGAAGACGGCGTAGCCACCGCCGTCGAAAAACACATCCTTGCCGCCGTTCATCCATCGACCGTGCCCCTGGAGCAGTTGAACGCACGGGGACGCCATGCCCTGATGGGCAACCTGGGCATCCAGTATACGTATGCCTCCGAAAGCAGGATAGAGGCCACGATGCCCGTAGACCACCGCACGCGCCAGCCCTTCGGGATACTGCACGGCGGCGCTACGCTGGCTTTGGCCGAGACGGTGGCCGGGCTGGGGTCGTTCGTCCTGTGCCGGCCGGACGAAGTGATGGTCGGCATGCAGGTAAGCGGCAATCACCTCTCCTCGGCACACGAGGGAGACACCGTACGCGCCGTCGCTACCATCCTGCACAAGGGACGCTCTTCGCACGTCTGGAATGTAGACGTTTTCACCTCTACCGACAAACTCATCTCCTCCATACGGGTATTGAACAGCATCATGAAAAAACAGTAATGTGATTTCATGATGCTTTCCCGCTCAGTCCTCCTTCCGGCTGCTCCTGACGCTGTCGGTATAGGCCTTGAAGCGAGCGCGGACTTTCGGGGTGCGAAGGCTGTTGACGGTGAAGATGGCGATTCCCTGCGCGTCGTTGTTCAAGGCGGCATCCATACACTCGAACAGGGAATCGGCCACCATCAGCCCACAGTAGAGCGTCGTTGCCGGATTTCCCGTCCGCGCGTTCTCCAGCGTACAGTCAGAGACAAAACGAACCTCTCTGGTGTAGAAGTTATGATATACCATAGGAAATACGATGTCCAGATTCCAGTCTTTCCAATCCTGCCGAACCATTTTGCGCGACATGGCCGGAGTCGGAAAAGGCGAGGCGGCCATCTTCTTGCCGTACGAATGTACGACATCGGCTATTTCGTTGGCCACTTCCGTAATCTGGTCGCACCGGAACTGTAGCCAGGTATCGTCCATGGAAGGATCGTCCTGCTCGCGGGGATCATAGCCATACTGCTCTTTGAACTTTTCGATCATGGCCGGATGATAGCCGTAATCCCATTCCGGGTATTCCCTGTCTTGCACAATGCCATAGCGCGGCCAAAGCGTTGTGGGCAGGATCACATCAACAAAGCGATGGTAATCAATCGCAATTCCGCCCAGTTCTTCCACTTCGCAAAAGGCTTTTATCTTATTTTTCAAATATTCCCGTACTTCGGGAAGGGCAGGGCACAGGAACTTGTAATAATCCACATAAGCCTTGTGGTCGGCCAGGCTTTCGCCGTTGCGGTTCACGCTCAGCCAGTCGGGATGAGCCTTTACAATCGAGTCGCGGCCGTGTTCGAGATTCATTGTCCACAACCAGGCATAGACTTCGATACCGTATTTCCGGGCAATAGGGATGGTCTTCCGGTAATCGTCGGGATGCGGCGCATTCAGCATAACGCCGTCAATGCCGAGGTCTTTCATAACGGCGCATACCGAATCAAAATTCACAGACGGACGGTAATCAAGCCATGTCCAGAACAGGGGGTATTCGTCCGTTTTTTCGCCTTTCTCCGCAGAGGAACAGGCGATCATACTGCTGAAGATAACAACCGTCAGCAAAAGTGGGATAAGTTTCACATTTTTCATATACATCTATTTTTTATATTCCCTGCAAACTTACATGAAATTTCTGAGATTATATGCCTGTTTCGGAAACAAATCTCCATTCTTAATTCCTTTAACGCCATATAGTCATGAGGGTTAAATAACCATAAAAAGCTATTTTTGCTTTGTATTCTCTTTGTAAACCTGTATTTTTGACACCAATTATAAAATAGATATTACATGACCTCTGGAATATTCACATACGCGCCATTGCCATTATTAGCGATTATTAATCAAATCAATTTGGTTGGTTTCGCTAATTTCTTAGTGTGTGTGTGTGTGTGTGTGTGTGTGTGTGTGTGTGTGTGTGTGGACGCAGGCCTATATAAATGTACACAGGCACGCGCAAAGTATCACAATCTATTTCTTTCACAAGTTTTCGCCGGTAATATTCCGGCGGCGCTATCCGGTCGGAAGGCAAAAGGGACAAACACGTCTCTTTCGTCTTCCGGCTTTTGTATGTTTAAACACAGGTATTACCCATTAAATAAATAATTTGACTATGGCACTGTTTTACAAAAAAGTACAACACGGGAACCCGTCCTATCCGGCAGCAACGTTACAGTGGATAATGAATAGTGAACAATGTATGGAAAATAATTGTTTATTGCTCTGTTTGCGTCTCGGTGTTGAGGCCGATGGGTTCTCGGTGTTGAGAGGGGTAGGCTCTCGGTGTCGAGGGTCATAGTCTCGACACCGAGAGGGTAGGGGTCTCTCGGCGGAGAGACAGGCACCCTCTACACCGAGACGCAAGACAGGTACAAGAAACAAACAAATTTGAATAGGAATTTATATAAAACTTTTGATCATGATAAATAAACGTACTTTTTTAGGTATTATCCTGGCCTTGACGCTGGGAAGTAGTAATAGTTGGGGACAGCAGTTTGTCCGGAAGGATGCCCCAAGCTATGAGACGCCCACTATTCGGCGGGCAAATAATCCGGGTGTTCCTGATATTATTGATGGGCCGGAATATATAAATAATGAATTTGGCGCGGGTGAATCTGCAAAAATTACAGCAGGAGTTCATGGAGGTCAGAGTGTAACTAATCCTCCAAGTCCATTTTTAACTCCGACATTTAGTAATTATCTTCTTACTTCGGAAACTCCGGATATTCAATTAGGGAGTGAGAAAAGTCAAAATGTTGTGATTCGTACGTATACCGGAAATGGGTTTGCTTCGGGATGGATTTCGATCGTTGAACATGCAGGAACTACTTCTACTCCAGCTCCAAGCGTAGCCTATTCATCATATGAAGATCTCTCTCCATATATAGCAAACCGTTATACGGCTCCTCACGCTTTCACAAGTGACGGTAAGTATTACGAATTTTCCTTCAACACTTTTAATATTGCTGATTATTTAGGGCAATGGGGCACTATGGCTCCGTGTAATCAACAATTATTTCAGGGAAGTGTTTCGGATTTAGGGGGAGGAAGTATTAAAATAGAGGTATGGAATCATAGTAACACAAACAATAGAATTGAAACAACGGCATCTCCTACAAGTCGTCCTACAGACATTTATACTTCAACGAGAGATGCTTCTTATTATAAAATATACCCTGCAAAATATTATGATTTTGCCAACCCGGTCACCCTCACTTTCCATCAAGATGATAGCATTCCATTGGTGCAATTTAATGGACTTCCATTGGCATCCGGAGCCGCTTTAGTCGGTCAAACTCCTTTGACTTCAGCAAATACCAATCCGGATGGCAATTTGAATTTAGGAGCTACGGCAACCAATTTAGCAAATTATAAACGTCCGACAACAATCATTGTTGATGAAGGCTCACATACATTTGCAAAACTTGTAATTACGGATATTAATTGGCTATATCAAGTAAATCAGGCTGAAGTGACGACAAACGGAACGCATAAAGGTAATCCCAGTTCATGTGGTTCTGGGGCTTCAAGTGCATACGAATTTCAGGTTGATTGGTCAACAGGCAGTTATACATCAGCCGCAACCCTTGTAGATGGAGCGATCAGGCTCAGACCGGATGCACGTGTTTGTGTGGAAGGAAATGTTATAGACGCTACTACTTTAACCACCGCAAGTATCCATACTGCCGGAAGTTCTCCGGATACTAAAACAGATGCTATTTTGGTATTGCCGAACGATGACCGGTTCACATTAAGAACCAAGGGCAATTATTCGGAATTGAATATAAAGCAGGTGGCTACTACTATTGACACTTTTTATAGACAGGCAACTTTCCCGTCGACCTCGAATGCGGATGTATACTTGTCCCCGTCGGCCTCGGCAACTCATCCTTTTGCGTCTTCTTTATTAAGAGACTACCATTCGACGAAAAACGGAGGGCATACTAATAATATTCCGGCTCCACCATCAGAAACCCACGCAAGTATTTTCGGCGTGTATGGGAACTATATTTATAAAACGAATAACGCGGATATTCATACTACAATATCTGCTGCCAATGCGGATAATAATGACGGTGTAATCGAAGTAGGGCCTTCTACTACAGGTCAAAACCATTTCCATATTTATTCGGGAGGTACAATCAAAAACTTCGAGAGTTGCACTACTCTTAACAATTTTGCCATAAACTTTACTACAGGAACGAATACGCCATCATTTGATATTGATGCAGCGAATCCATTATGGATTTTGAACTACGGCAATAATCAATCAAACAACCCTTGTGCGGCGGATATTAATTTCGAAGACGATGGTGTAGACGCCTTGGCCGCAGCTATTACGTCTGCTGGTGGCACGGGGGAATTGAGGGTACAGGCTCGCGGAGATATAGCAATCAAGAAAGCGATTGCATTCACTGCCACAACATATAATAATAATGTACGTATTCTTTCGGATGAAGCCACTATTCAGACAAAAGGCTTTGAATATACCGGCGGAACCGGCAATGTGGACTTGTGGGCAAATGGCGCTCCCGGTACGTGTGGAGGTTTTGTCATAATAGATGGGAATGTGGCGATTACAAGTACAGCGACAACCGGTCTTGAAGCTCCGCTTTATGATGAACTTGATAATAATAATTCCTTTTTAGCAGGTTTAAGTTGCGGACAAATAACCGGTATGCCGGCAGCGTATGCTGCAAGCGAAACAAACATTCAGGCTCGCATCCAGTCGGAGAACGATTCGGTACATGTAAGCGGCAACTTTGACTATACGGGCAAAAACGGCGCCCTGCAGGTACAAGGCTATGAATATGTGAAGATAGACGGAATAACCACCATTGATTACCTGACAGGAGGAGCCGGTACAGGCGATGCCGCTATTCAGTCAACAGACAGTTATGTACTCTTTGGCGATGCGATCAGTTATAAAGGAGGCGCCACGACCGACTTGCTGATTGACGGCGAAACAGGCGTGACCTTTCATAATGGCGGATTGATAGATCAGACAGCGGCAATCAGCCCGGTAAATGCAGGCATCCAATCCAATGCCGGAACCATTCTGTTTGAAGGCGCAGCGTTTGCGTTTGATGTTGTAAACACGGATTTTGTACAAGTCTGGGCCGGTAAAAACATAGATATTGAGGCGCCACTGACGTATACGGATGCCGCAGGCACAGGCACTCATGTCCATTTCTTTGCCAATGACAGTATTCTGACCAATGCGAATTGTGGCGGCGCACCGGTTACCTTTACGGTAGGGAATACGACCTCGCCCAGTACACTGACCGACTGGATTGCCGGCGGAAACATCCACACAAGGGATGCCGTGAGATTCAATTACGGCCAGACCAATGCGAGAGTTCGCACTTTAACCCTGAAATCGTTGGGCGGTAATATTGTGACGGATCGTCCGGTGAATATCGAATACGACAGCGAGAACAGGATTCTGTTCTCCGCCGAAATTCCGTGCGTTGAAAAAAATTCGCCGCAGAATGATCCTTCAAACCGCAATACCTCAAACGGCAATATCCTGCTGAACGATTCGGTAAAGATTACGCGGACAAATGCTGCTCCGGGAGCAACCGATGTGCTGGCCAAATACAATATCCGCACGGCGATGGTAACGATAGACGACCAGGCGACAACAAGCGATGTGACGACGGTAAAATCCCATATGGGTGATATTTTCCTGGGTTACAGCACGGCGACCGACGCTTGTGCGAGTCCGGCGGGATCTGCCCGTTCGTATGACAAAAACCGGTTCCTGTACACGGCCGGTTCGTCAAACAATGGCCGTCTGGACATCCTGTCCGGCTACGACGACCAGACCAATCAGAATCGCGACGGCGGCGGCAATATCTACTTTACGCATGTCGACGCCACGCTGGGCAGCGGCGGCAATCATCCGGCGAAAATAGCCATCCCGTTCTCGAACGAGTATTCTTGCGGTAGCGCCTGGAGCGGTGGCGCCACTGATGTGAGACTGCGTGATTTGGGCGATCCTGCGAACGATGTGATCCGTGCGCAGTACGAACATGCCGGTATCATCGGCGGTGTAGGCGCTTGCGGCACGGATGACCCCACCTCTTATGCTCCGTCTCAGGGAGCGGGTTCGGGTGGCGCCGCATCGGATACGAGTTTGATCTATCGCGGCAACAACGGCAGTCTGCTGGTGGATGCCGGCACGCGCGGCAATATCATTATCAACCGTGGCGCCTACCTCAACTTCGATCAAAATACGGGAAACGCCCTGTTCCTGACACGCAACGGCAATATCGACATGCGCGATCCGTTCGATGCGGAGTCCCTGCGCGGCGGCCTGCTGTTCTTGGCGAACAGCGAATTGGCGGACAAGTTGGAGGTCGATCCCTGTAGCTGCGAAGAAGAACGCAATAACGTCTACCTGCAGGATTTCCAGTACCGTAGCCATGCCGACGGCGGCAGCGTGTTTATCGGTGCGGACAACAATATCAAGCTGCAATACGGTGGTCTGCGAACCATCGGGACAGGCAGAGATCCGTTCTTCAGCCCGACGATTACCGCCGGTTATCCCTGCGGCACAAATTTTATCCATTGTGACGCCGACACGGCGATGAACCATGCGCGTCCGCTGATCCTGAACTTTGACAGGGACGCCTCGAATGTGAGCATCACCAAAGGCGGCTTTGCAGCTGTGGCATCCGACCTGATCGACGTATACAAGGCGATGATCTACACCGGCGGTCAGGGCGCGGGCATGAGCGCAGTACCGGATTACGGCCACCTGCACGGCGAAAACGTCTCCGGCTACGGTCTGTACATCAAGACGCAGGCCAACAAGGCGAACTGGAACAAGACGGACTTCGAGATAGACCATCAGGCTGAGCCGACCGTAGGCGCCGCCTGCGATACGGAAGAATGTGACGACAACAGTTTCCTGCATCAGACGGCTCGCGTGACGTTCCATTCCGACGCCCGTATCTACGCGCAAAACCAGAAGGCGCTGATCACGTCGCCGGTACTGGAATCGTACGGATTCCTGGACTTGAATACGTCGCGCAACGCGGGTTCAAAAACGAACATTACGATCCGGACAGACAGTCTGATTGTCCATGACAGCCTGATCATCGACGGCCCGAAGACGACTTTCACGACCTGGAGCGGTCTGTATCGCGACATGCCGATCCTCAAGCTGGGGCATCACCGTGGGACGCCTCCGTCGGAGGAAGCCGGTTGCAAGGGCTGTTATACGCATGAAAAGGATACGCGCAAAAGCGGGAGCACCACTCCGCTGGAAACGCTTAACGTGACGTTCCGCAACGACGCCGGCATGCCCCGCCTGCATACGATGGTGGCCGATCATGCGATCATCACTTTCCTGACGGACAGCTTTGATCATACGCTGGGCAATCCGTCGTTAGATACGAAGTTCTTTACGGACACATTTAAGGTGCGCAATCATGTAGAACTTAAAACATTTGACAAGACGCGCAGCGGGCATTTCGAGTTGATTTCCGAAGAACAGATGCTGTCCAAGAACTATGCCGGCATTTATACCCGCCATTTGCATATGGAACCCATCGGCCCGACCTGCTCACAGTTCGGCTACAGCCAGTTGTGGCTGGAAGACCCGACGCTGTCGGTGATCACGAGTTCCATCTTCGGCGGCTTCGGCTGGTTGCACAACGACGTATACGTGGAAATCGACGCTACCCTGGCTCCGGGCTTCGGCTCGCTGGGACGCGCCGGCAACTGCTACGAGCAGAAAGCCGGTATCCTGCGTACACAGAATCTGCGGATGGATCAGGGCGCTCACATGCGTTTCTCGATAGGCGAAAACCACAGCGACTTCTCGGAGACGTTCACCTGTTCGAACGGCAGCCGGTATGAACTGGGTGCGTATGCCGATCTCTTAGATGTGGAAGATTTGTTCCTGCGCGGGCCGGTGAATATAGACGTCCTGATCCGTGAGGAAGGTTTGCAATTAAACGGAACTACGGGCCGGTGTTTCCCGATCCTGCGTTACTCGTCGACGCAGCCGACGAATCTGAACAACTTGCAGTTAAGCAAGTCTACGCTGACGCCGGCGGATCATCCGTCCATAGATGGGACGTATAACCTGGCGCTGGACTTCGATGAGGAGTGCAAGATCGTAAGCCTGTGTATCGTACCGCAGCATATGCCGATCCTCAACCGCGAGATACAGATACATATACCTGATGTGGCGGGCGTAACGTCCAACATACCTCCGGGCTTTCATTACGTGCGGTCGCATACCGATTTTGCGTTCTCGCTGAATTTTGCAACCAAATTACCGTTAACGGTAAATACGAACCGTCTTATCAAGGGTGTCTTGGAAGACGACCTGATCGGCATGCTGAATGAAAACGGCGAATATGAATATGTGATCCGTAATGTGCAGGAAGATATCTACCTGAGTATCGGCCCGGGTTATGTAGGGACAGCTTCGATAGAAGACGGCACGGCCGTCTGGTCGCACAACAACATGTTATATATTAAGGTGGAGAAGTCCGACATAGCCAGTATCTATTCGATAGCCGGCCAGTTAGTCAAACGGATCGAATTGCCGGAAGGGAATACCTCCATACCGCTGGGACGCGGCGTGTATGTGATTACGCTGAAAGACGGCGCCGTACATAAGGTGATTATTAAATAGAAAAATTGGATAGCGAGGTTATTACGGTTTTTAAGTTTATTTATTTGGGAGGGCGGAAGACGTGAGTCTTTCGCCCTTTGCGCGAAAGGAATTAAGAGTTAAGATTACAAGAGGAATTGAGAATTGAGAATTGAGAATTGAGAATGATGATTACTTAATCATATCGAACACGGAGGCACGGGGATGTATTTCTCCGTGCCTCCGTTGCGTTACGCTCTTTTTTCCTAAATCCTCTGCCCCTAAATCCCCTAAAGGGGACTTTGGCTGTATTGGCGGAAGTCCCCTTTAGGGGATTTAGGGGCAGGGAATGAATAGTGTGGAATCATTGAATGATTATAGTAATCATAACTCTCAACTCTCAACTCTCAATTCTCAATTCTCAATTCCTCGGCGATTGCTTCACTGCATACCAATGACGGGTAGGCTGGTCAGGGAATGTTGGTGTGTCGGGAAAAGACCGGAGGTCTTAATGTGAATAACCCCCAATGAAGCGTAGCGATTGGGGGATAAGCGATCATCCATAATACTACAACCTGAAAGGTTGAATAAT
>JAITPV010000077.1 GCA_031289275.1 Tannerella sp. | reverse complement strand
TCGTCATTGCGAACGCAGTGAAGCAATCGCCCATACAACTGATAGACTTGGCGCCCGACCCGGAGGGTCGCATGTTTATAGCAACTGTCATGACCGAAGAGGTGCGACTCCGAAGGAGTCGAACGTATGTCACGATGGATTGGGCTATAAACATGTGAATCCTTCGGATTCCCTCCGTTACCGCGAAGAACAACCGCGTCATTGCGAACGCCGTGCGGCGGCATCCGTCCCAGCCTCGTCATTGCGGGCTTGACCCGCAATCGCCCATACAACCATTAGAGTAAAAAAAAATCCGCGTTTATCTGCGTTATTTCATCTGCGTCATCTGCGTGCTACGGTTTCGGAAACAAAAAAAACCCCCGGATACATCCGGGGGTCACTCAATAGAAATTCTTAATTAGATTAGATTTAAAATGAATCTGAGTTATCTGCGTTTATGTGTGTTTATCTGCGTGCTACGGAAGAGGATCAGTTTTGCGAGATGGCAACGACAATAATGGATGCAATAAGTACCAGCAGACCGATGGCAAGTATTGTAACCGTTTTTGTACCTGATCCTTTCCACTCCTTAAGCAGGATGCCCCATACATTACTGAACATGACATTCAACGACATCAAAATACTCCACGAGAAGGCCAGGAGTACGGGACTTTCCGCCAAGAAACTTTTTCCCATTTCCAATCCGAAGAATTGCGAATACCATAATACGCCGGCTAATGCACAGAATAAAATGTTGTTCACAAAGACATTGCCCGGCACTGAGAAATATTCTTTTCCCGTATGATTCTTGATATTTTGTTGGATGCAATAGGTGGCATTCGTCAGGAATCCGCCGAAAGTGACCAGCGCGACAACCGGTAAACCGGCATATAAAGCGTTGACCCCCTTCGCTAAAAGAAATTCTTTTATCGGACTTCCGGCGTCGAGGCCAAGCGCAAAGCAGGCGCTCATCACACCGGCTAACAGGGCGATGATAAGCCCTTTTTTCAGGGCAAAATCCTTGATAGCCGCTTTTCGCGCTTCTTCGGTCATGTTTTTGGAACGCAGCGCTCCGGCATAACCGATGACGGCAATACCTGCAATCGCAACAGCTACGCCGATTAACAGTATCAATCCGCCGCCGGAAAAGAGATTTTCACCTTTCAGCAGGGCCGGAATCAGTGTTCCGAATGCGGAGCAAGTGCCCAATGCCAGTGACTGGCCTAAGGCAACGCCCAGAAACCGCATACTGAGTCCGAAGGTTAACCCTCCGACCCCCCAGAGCGCACCGTAAATAACGGCTTTCCAGGCTCCGCCTGCGCCCAGGATTTCACAGAATCCCAACCCCGCGGGGATGGCCAGCAAAGCTCCTAACAAGGGGAATACCAGCCAGGCAAAGATGCCCTGTGTCAGCCAGAAACTTTCCCACGACCAGTCTTTCACTTTCTTGATAGGGACGTACGAACTGGATTGTCCGAAACTCCCTATGGCTATGATCAGTAATCCGATAAATGTATTCATTGCTTTTTCTTCGATTTCGTTTGATTCATACCCTTTTTATTGTCTTTTCGAGGTCACGTTTTTTTCATATTCCTGTATTCCGGCGATATAGTCTTCGCCGACAGGCACGTCGTTTTGGAGACAGAACTGATCCCAGACCGCGCTCCAGGGCAGGCTTTTCAGCTCTTCCTGCAAGGCGAGGCGTTCAAACAGCCGGTCGGTGGATTCGTATTCCTGCAACGTTTCCGAGGGTTCCAGCAGCGCCTGCAAAATGGCTTTCTGTGTGGCGCGGCACCCGATTACGTAAGCTCCGATACGGTTGATCGTCGCATCAAAGTAATCCAGCCCGATATGTACGCGGTCGAGCGCATCGCAACGGATGATTTCGCGCGCCAGATCCTGCAAGTCGTCGTTCAGGATCACCACATGGTCGCTGTCCCAACGAATCGGGCGGCTGACGTGCAGCATGATTTCGGGCGTAAAGAGCAGCATGGACGAAATCTTGTCGGCCACGCTTTCCGTCAAATGGAAATGCCCGGTATCCAGCGTCACGATCTTGCCTTTTTTCGCTCCGTAACCGAGGTAGAAGTCATACGACCCGACGGTATAGCTTTCCAGCCCGATGCCGAACAGTTTGGCTTCGATGCAATCCTTCATGTTAGCATATCCGGTAGCGAAAATATCGTCGAGCGACTGTTCGAGTATCCGGCGATACTTCAACCGGTTGGCCGGCACTTCCTTGCTTCCGTCGTGCACCCACAGGTTCATGATGCAGGGGTCGGCCTGGAACTTACCCATCTCTTCACTGATCTTGCGACAGCGTTTCGTATGTTCGATCCAGAAATCGCGGATACCCTTGTCCGGATTGGCCAGGGTCAGGTTGCCGCTTTTCGGGTGCGAGAAGGACGTGGAATTGAAATCCAGCTTCAGGTTGTTTTCTTTCGCCCATTCCATCCAGCTCAGGAAGTGTGCGGGTTCTACCTCGTCCCGGTCTACGACTTTCCCCCGGAAATCGCCGTAGATTTCATGCAGGCTCAAGCGGTGGTCGCCGGCTACGAAGGTTTTCACCTTCAGAATATCGGCACGCAACTCTTCGATGGTACGGGCTTTTCCGGGATAGTTACCCGTCACCTGGATACCTCCGCTCAGATCGCCGCCCTGACTTTCAAAGCCGCTGACGTCGTCCGCCTGCCAGCAGTGCAGTGACAGGGATATTTTTCTCAACCGGTCAATCGCTTTGCCGGTATCTACTCCTATGGCAGCATAGCGTTCTGCTGCAATTTCATACGCTTGTTTCACAATACTTTCTTTCATGATTGTCTCTATTAATGTTTCTGATTTATATTAATGTAATACGTTGTTATCAGGCTGTTGCGGCAAAAATGTCTGCAAGGGAAACGACTTCGCCACGATCCGGCGGATTTCCCAACGGTCGGCCACCAGCCCGGCGGCCTTGGCCTGCATCAGACAGTTGCCGATGGCCGTCGCTTCGGAAGGGCCGGCCACTACCGGCAAACCGGTCGCATCGGCGGTGAACTGATTCAGCAGCGCATTTTGCGAGCCGCCGCCAATCACATGCAGTTTCTCTATCGGGAAGGGCGCCATAGCCGCCAGCGCCTCCAGTACTTCCTTGTAACGATTAGCCAGACTGTCGAATATGCAGCGTATATAGGCTGCATCGGTGTCCGGAACCGGTAATCCGGCTTCCCGGCAAATCGTTGCAATCGCCCCACTCATGCTTGCCGGATTGGCCAAGCGAGGATCGTCCGGATTGACAATCGACGGGCTTCGGCCGGCCTGTTCCGCCAGTTTCACGATTTCGGAATAGGTGTACGTGCGTCCGGCTTTTTCCCATTCTTTGCGGCACTGCTCCAGGAGCCACATGCCGGTGATATTTTTCAGAAAGCGGGTAGTCCCTTCGACACCGCCTTCATTGGTGAAATTATTTTCAAAGGAATCCTTTGTCAGTATCGGCGCCTCCGTTTCTACCCCCATCAGGCTCCAGGTGCCGCTGCTGAGATAGGCGAAGTTCGGATTTTCGGCCGGCACGGAGATAATCGCCGATGCCGTATCATGACCGGCTACGGTTACGACGGGCACTCGCCCGACGCCTGTTTCTTCGGCCAGCGCCTCGGTCAGCGTGCCGATCAGCGTGCCCGGGTCTACCGGCGGATGCAGCAGGGAGGCCGGCAAACCGGCGGCTTCCAGCAGAGACGGCTCGAACTGCCGCGTCTTCGGATTCAGCAGTTGCGACGTCGACGCTTCGGTATATTCGCATACCTGTTTTCCGGTCAGCAGATAGGAAAGCAAATCAGGCATGAACAGGATTTTATCGGCTGCCGCCAAGGGTGCGAAACCGGTTTTCCGCGCTCTGAAAAGCTGATACAGACTGTTGAAATTCATAATCTGGATACCGGTCAAGCGATATACTTCTTCGCGCGGCACGAGTTGAAAAAACTCCTCCGGGGCGCCGTCCGTATACGGATCGCGATAGGCGCGCGGCAGGCCGAGCAACGTGCCGTCGGCGCCGACGTATCCGAAGTCTACGCCCCAGGTGTCTATGCCGATAGAGGTTAATGCAATGCCTTCTCGGGCACAAACCTTTAAACCCTCTTTCAGGGATTCATACAATCCGAATACATTCCAGTAATACTTGCCATGCAATTCCATGATTGCATTGGGGAAACGTGTCAATTCTTTCATTTCAAAATTAACGCCGTCAAAAGTTCCGAGAATCGCCCGGCCGCTCGTTGCTCCCAAATCGAAAGCTAAAAAATGATACTTCTTCATGATATCACAAGTAATAATTTATTATTATGCGAGCAAAGATATTCTCTATTTTTTATACCTTTGCTTACGAATTTGATAGTATACATATGACTTTTGACACAAACCGGATGAAAAACGAACAATTACGTTATCTTGCGATTAATGCCGTTGACGAAGAATGGGGCATTGTTGTGACTACGGTCGGATACCAGTTTATCTCTCCGCAAAGCCCCTATCCGCTCTCCCGGCATCCGGACAAGTACCACTTTTCCCCGCTGAACCACCGGACGCTAAACGAATACCAACTGGTCTATATCACCAAAGGATCGGGTTATTTTACGTCCCAGTCGGTCAAGAAGCAAAAAATCAGCGAAGGCACCATGATTCTCCTTTTTCCCGGCGAATGGCACAGCTACTATCCGGATCCGGATACCGGATGGCACGAGCATTGGGTCGGTTTCCGCGGCGTGCATATCGACGAACGGGCAGGAAAACATTTTTTCGGCGCAGAGTGTCCGCTGTTTCGGATCGGCCACAGTTCAACGATTCTCCAACTGTACGAAGACATCCTTGATATGGCGCGGAAAGAAAAAGCCGGCTATCAGCAAATCATCTCCAGCATGGTGCTTCACATGCTGGGTTCCGTATATTACAAATGGAAAAACAACCAGTTCAAGGATTCCTATATTGAAGACAAGATCATTGAAGCGCGCCGGCTGATTAAGGAAAACCTGGAAGGTACGCTTTCGCAGGAAGCAATCGCCTCCAAACTCGGACTGGGTTATTCGTGGTTCAGACGCATGTTCAAAGAATATACGGGCATTCCGCCGGCACAATACCAGATACAGCAAAAGTTGCTGCGTGCCAAGGAACTCCTGACCGACACGTCCATGAATGTCTCCGAAGTGGCATATACGCTTCATTTCGAAAATACGGGACAGTTCTCTACTTTTTTCAGGAAAAAAGAGGGTCTCACGCCCTCGCAGTTCCGTAAACAAATGCAACCGTAGAACGAAAATAACCGTACATCGGCGTTATTTTTTACAACGGGCGTTTGATCTGTTTGAATATGTTTACCAACAGACGGGCAATGGCCGCATTTCCCTTGTCGGACGGATGGAGGCCGTCATAGGTCATGTCTACGGCTTCGACGGGATACGGATATTCGTCGTTTGCGGGATCAAAGGCAATATCCGCATAATCCGGATACGGATATTCTTTGTAAGAACCGGAAGACGGGTCTTTCAGGCGTTTGAATTTCACCATGTTTTGCAGGGTAATACCGCTTTCGTTATACAGATCAATCACCGTCAATCCATCCTGAGCGGCGATATTCCGGATCGCGTCAATCACATCCGTTAATGGTCGGCCGGCCTTTGCGCGGTACGAACCGACGGCATTATTTGCATAATTGTCGATGCAGACGAAATCGCCGCGTTGCAACGGGGTCAAGAGGATGACAGAGGCGTCGGGGTTCAGGCTTTTCAGTTTGTCGATGATGATGCGGAAGGCGCCATAAACGGTTTTCGCGCCCGTGTGATCCGTATAATCGGCCATCGTTCCGACGGGGCAACCTGCCCACCAATCATTTGTTCCCAGGAAAACGGTATAGATGTCGGCTTTTTCCAGCCCCAGATCGTCGATCTTTTCGGCCACACCGATAGACGTCCATCCGTTGAATCCTTTGTTTACATACGTAATATGCGGTAATTGTTCCACCACTTGCGACATATATCCCTTCTTGACCCGGTTGCCCGTTTCGGAGGGATGGTCGTTCAGGTACGTGATGGAATCGCCGATCGCAACCCACGTGAGAGGTTGGGGCGTGCAGGATAAAAACCATGCGGCAATGAAACTAAGAAAAAACAGTCGTTTGTACATATGAATAAATAATTTCCGGACAAAGATACAATATTTTATTTGGTATTCAAACTTATGGGTCAGTTTGTAGAAGCGGAACAGCACAGCGCTGCCGGTCGAGCCGATGCCGTTGTCATTACCGCCGATACGGTCTATGTATTCGAGTTCAAACTCGCAGGCAATACCACCGCCGAAGACGCACTGAAACAAATAGACGACAAAGGTTATCTTATTCCCTTCACTGCCGGCAATCGCAAGACCGTCAAAATCGGCGCCGAATTTAATGCCGCGGAACGGACGTTGAGCCGGTGGCTGCAAGCCTGATACTGAGAGAAGCGTTATCCCTATCCGGCGGAAAGAAAGTAGAGGTTGTCTGTTCTGATAAAAAAATGTACCTTTGTCACTTCGGGATTATATAATTATAGAATGTCATGGTGAACAATAGAAAATTGCCTGTCGGCATACAGGATTTTGAGAAACTCCGTACCGGCAGTTTTGTGTACGTGGATAAGACGGCTTACGTGTATCGTCTGGCCTACGAAAGTGCTCCCTGTTTCCTCGGACGTCCGCGTCGTTTCGGTAAAAGTCTGCTGCTTTCGACGTTGAAAGCCTACTTCCTGGGCAAGAAAGAACTCTTTGAAGGTCTCGCCATCGCCGGGCTTGAAAAAGAATGGGTGGAATATCCGGTGTTTCATTTGGATATGAACCTGGAAAGTTACACCGGACTTGCCTCTCTTGAGTCTGCATTGGACGGCAATTTGCGTCCTTTGGAAGCGAAGTGGAGACGCGACCCGGACGATAAATCGTTATCCATGCGCTTTACGGGTCTTATCCGTCGCGCCTGCGAACAAACCGGCAAAAAGGTTGTCGTTCTCATTGACGAGTACGACAAGCCTCTTATAAACACAATGGAAGCCCCGGACGTGCATGATGATATACGCAAAGCGTTGAAAGGTTTTTACGGTGTACTGAAAAGCGCCGACACTTATCTGCGTTTTGTGATGCTCACGGGAGTTACCAAGTTCTCGCAAGTAAGCGTATTCAGCGACTTGAACCACTTGCAAGACATCAGTCTGAATAAAGATTATGCCGGTATTTGCGGCATATCCGAATCGGAATTAATAAGTGAATTTGAACCGGAACTCCATGCCCTGGCCGAAGAAACAGAAAATACTTACGAAGAAACGCTCGCCGAAATGAAAAAGCGTTACGACGGCTATCATTTTGCCAGGAACAGCGAAGGCATGTACAATCCGTTCAGCGTACTGAATACTTTTTCAAGCATGGAATTCCGCGATTACTGGTTCAAAACAGGCACGCCGACCTTTCTGGTTAATCTGCTCAAGCGGGAAGATTTTGACATACGGAATCTGAAAGGCGACGTTACGATTGATGCACGTTCCATTACCGATTACCGTCCGGAAAATAATAATCCCATCCCCATTCTTTATCAAAGCGGTTATCTCACTATCAAAGGCTACAAAAAGATGTTCGATGCCTACGTACTGGGATTTCCCAACGGAGAAGTAGAGTATGGTTTTCTGCACGAACTCTTGCCGGCTTATGCACCACGCGATATGACAGGTGATTTTTTTGTAGGGAATTTTATTGAAGACCTGATGACCGGCAATGTGGATGCCTTCATGACCCGCCTCCGTGC
>JAITPV010000028.1 GCA_031289275.1 Tannerella sp. | reverse complement strand
CTGTTAAAATCTTCTTCAAAACTCAACGTCGGTGTTGTTTCATACAACACTTCCGGCTCACTGACAACAGAAACATGTTCCTGTTCGGGATATGCTTTCAATGCAACTGTTTGGTCTTTTTCTTTCATGATTTGCTGTAAATTATTTTCAGATCATTCATAATAGATCGCATCAATAATAATATTTTTTTGTTTCTCGGTAGTCATGCTGCAAAGATACAACTCTTTCTTTCCACGGCCAAGCGTCAATCCGTTTATACATGTGTTGCGTAAACTCCACCGTCCATTCGGAATTGCAATTCCGAATGGACGGTTCGTTCTATTTTTTTGTTTTCGCCTTTTGAGCCGCCTTTTTCTGAGCGTTTTTCTCCTTTAGACGCTGTTTGTTTTCGCGTTTTTTCTCTTTGCGCTCTTTCTCCTTTTGTTTCTGACGGGCTTTTGCATCCTTATCTTTCTGCCTGCGCAGTTGCTCACGTTCTTTAGCCTGTTGTTTTTTCAGGTCGTCCGCTTTTTTGCGTTTTGTTTCCAACGCTTTCGCTTCTTCGTCCTTACGGGTTTGTTCTTCGAGTTCGACCTGTTTACGGTGTTCCATCAGTTGTTCCAACGTGATTTCCGTCGGTTTTTTGGGTGTGACGGTTTCTTCTTCGGCCGGCGTCTCTTCCGGAACGATTTCTGCGTCCGATTCTTCTGCATTTTCCGGCCCGACGGCTTCTTCTTCGAGCGGCGTTTCTTCCGGCCCGACGGCTTCTTCGTCCGTACGTTCTTCCGTTTCCGCCTCAACCGGCGTTTCTTCTTCATCGCTCGGCAGATTCGCCGCTTTTTCTACCGCCTCATCTTCCGCCGCGGCTATTTTCTCATCGTCTTCGCGCTGGATCCGCCACCGCGCAATGAGTTCCGGCGCTTTTTCACTATAATGTTCCACAAAGAAGTACATGTATTCCTCCAGCGTCTTGCCGTGCATCAGCGTTTCATAATTACTGTCCGAGAAGGGGAAGAAGGACAACGCGCGGCCTGTTTCGGCGGCATACCCGTTTGTTCCGTAAATCATCCGTCCATACTCCAGCGTCTCATCCAGGTTGCTGAATCCGCTAATGGTAAGGATACTCAACGTGCCGGTTTCTTCGATATTCAAATCGAAAGCTTTCTTCGTGAAATTGGCAAAGTTGAACGCCGCCACGGCATACAGCAACAAATTCCGGTCCATACTGCCGGTCTGATAAATCAGCAAAATGTGGTGAGGAAGGTCCGGTTCGTCCGTAAACTGGCGTGCCGAATCGAGCGCCGAAAGCGATCCGCCCGGTTCTATCCCGAAACGCAGGTTCCACGTCATCCCCGTCATATTTCCCTGCACCAGGGAGCGACCGCGCAACACGCCTTTCAACATTTCACCGGCCAGTTCCGACACGTCCGCCGCCGGATATTTTTCCACCAGGGCCGTCAGCGCCGCCTTGAAACCTTCCGCATCACCGGCTTGCACATAAGTCAACGCCTCCAGAAACATGAACTTGGGAATCAATACGGACAGCGGATAAGCGCTGCCAAACTCCCGGTAATTCCGGCGCACGTTCGCCGTGTCGCCATCCAGATAAAGGTAATACGTCTCTTCATAGATCGAATCCTGCACGACATCCATCATCCGCATGTGGTATTCGTAGTTCGGGTCGGAAATGGCTACGGCATAATCGCTTTCGGGAAACGAACCGATCAGTTTCGACTTGTATATTTCACCCAAGTCCGTATCCTGATACCTGAGCGCCATCAGGTAGATTTGATAATAGTAGTCCATCCGGTATTTATTTTCGGGGAACCGGCGTTCCAACTCTTCAAAAGCGTCCAGGGCAAGGAGTTTATCCTCTAATTTATCCTTGTAGAGCATTCCCATGTTGAACAGTCCGTCGGCAATGATCATGTCGGAGGCTTCGAGATCGTCTTCCGAAAGCGGGATTTGTTGCAGGTAATACGCGCGTGATTTCGGATCGGAGGCTAAGGAATCCATTGCCATTTGCAGAGAATCTGCCGCCGTCATCAACGGATTGCCTTCCGCATCATACCGAATCGAGTCCGTTTTTTCCACACCCTCATCGCCGCCCGTAAGCATGGTGGGCATGGATTTGTTTTTCCGGCGCCAATGATCCTCCAACGGACGTTTACCCCATTTACTCTGAAACTGCGCCTTCCCCTGCGCCACTAATTGATCGTTGTAAAAATAGAACGAACCGTCGCCGGAGGCTATCGGCGACGCCATCGCATTGTTTTGCATGCCCGGACGCGAAATGCCGCTTCCTCGCGCATCCTGTTCCGCAAGGTATTTTTCTTTTTCGGCATTCAGCGCATCTTCTTCTTCCTGCTTCTTTACCGCCTCAATGATTTTGTCGATCACCGCCAGCCTCTCGGCTTCCGGCATCTTGGCCAACGTTTGCAGGCTATCCTGCAAATGAACGGCTTCTACATGAACAACTAATTCATCCAGTACGGCCGACAACCGCGAAACGCGCTCATAATCCTTGTATTCCTTCTTCATACCGGCCAACGCTCCGCTGAAACAGGGCTGTGCATTCACATAATCCTTCTGTGTGAAATAAATATCGCCCAACCGGATTTGGCAAATCGCTTTATTCAGTCCGCTTTGCGTGCTTTTCTCAATGCCGAGTGCATAATTTTCGATAGCTTTGGCGGTGTCCAGCCGGCTGATATGAATATTGCCGATGGCATAATACACCTGATCCAGGAAATCTTTGTTTTTATCGCTTCGCGCCATGCGGTTCAGCATCTTCAGGACACGTTGATAGTTTTCTCCCGGAAAGACTTCCGTCTGGCGGATCCGTGCGGCAAATTCCAGTTCGTAGGGCGGATTGGCGCCGGCCACTTTGCCGAACGCCCGGTAAGCGGCATCGTTTTGTCCCAGTTCGGAATAAATCTGTCCCAGCAGATACGTCATGCGGGTGCGTTGACGTTTGTTTTTCTCCGACTTGACGGCCTTTTGCAAATACGGGACGGCTTGTTCAAACTGCCCGCTTTTAATCAGATAATCGGCATAGAAACGATCATATTCTTTCTGATTCTCCTTCGGAATATCGTTTTCACTCAGACGATCCAACGCCGAGCCGGCTTCATACAGCCATTTCATTTCCGCATAACAGCGTGCCTGCCAGACGCGCGCCCGGACAACCACCTCCCGGTCGGTTGCATAATGGCGGGCGATATACGAAAACGTGGCGGAAGCCTGCAAAAAATCGGCATTGTAGAATTGTCCCTCCGCAATCAGCATCCAGCAATGCCGCAGGAAAGGGTTATATTCTTCCTTCCCTTGCAGGGCGACTTGTTTCGGATTGTTTTGCCAGCCGGGTTTCCGGAGAGGTTTTCGTTGGATGGAATGTTGCTTGATCGCTTTGTTGCCCTTTTCTATGGCGCGGTCGAACGCGCCGCCGGTTTCTTTCTTGTCTTTCGGTTGAGCGCTGATGGGATACATGTAAATCTGTTCGGTGTAATTCTCCCGGTATCCGTTCATGAGAGACGTCAACGACTCGTCAAACGAGCTTTTTCCGTTGAAATACGTGTTGTAATGCGCCGTAAAAGCATGATAACGCCGGCTCGAAGCCGTGTTTTTCTTCGTGCTGCAGGTGACAAGCATCACACCTCCCATGACGAACAACAAGACATAATAAAAAATTTTTTTCACACCCATATAACGTTTATACCTATGAAATAACTGCAAAATAACGGGAATATTGCCTCCGGTGAGATGAAAAAAAGTTTTAGCCCCTTTCTCCGCATAATACGATAATATATAGCAGAATTAAGAGTTAAGAATTAAGAGTTAAGAGTGATGAGATGATTGCCGATATTCTTCGTCGTGTAATGTAATCATTCATGATTCCTGGGTATACCGGGTGCTGCTCCGGGTGCACCTGCATGAGAAGTATGAAGTATAAAAATGCACCCCATGTATTTTCTTCCGATTCATTTTTCTTGCAAATGTCATTTTTTTCATAGTACTTTGTGGCATGAACAAATAATTTATAGAAAATGAAAACTTTTATCGTATTATGTATTAGTTTGCTTTGTATACCGGCGTTGGCGCAAGAAAAAAACGGGATACGTGTAGCAAGTTATAATCTGCGCCTCAACAACTCCGGTGACGGCGTGAATGCCTGGCCTAACCGGAAAGACGATGTCAAAGCCTTGATATTGTACCATGATTTCGACCTTTTCGGCATCCAGGAGGGTAAAATCGAACAGTTGATAGACCTCCGCGAAATGCCCGGATACGCCTATTCCGGCAGCGGCCGTGACGACGGCAAGGAAGGCGGCGAACATTCGGCCATTTTCTACAAGACAGACCGTTTCAATATCCTGGAATCGGGCGATTTCTGGTTAAGCGAAACGCCCGACAAGCCGGGGAAAGGGTGGGATGCCACCTGTTGCAACCGCATTTGTTCGTGGGCGAAATTCAAAGACCTGCTTACTCAAAAAGAATTTTATTTCTTCAACGTGCACTTTGACCACCAGGGCGTAGTGGCGCGGCAGGAATCAGGGAAACTGATGGTTGAAAAAATCAGGGACATCGCCAAAAACAGTCCGGTGATCTGTACCGGCGATTTTAATTCCACGCCCGAAACAGAACAAATCCGCACGATGCAGTCGCTCCTGAATGATTCGCACGAAGTAACCGTCATGCCGCCCTATGGGCCGACCGGCACATTCAACGGCTTCCATTTTGACGCACCCATGCGCCACCGTATTGATTACGTTTTTGTAAGCAAAGAATTTACCGTATTGAAATACGCCGTGCTGACCGATTCCAAAGACCAGCGGTATCCATCGGATCATCAACCGGTAGTGACGGATCTGGTATTTTAAGAACATGTCCGGAAATAAAACGATCGATTGGATCCTCTTAGCCCGCGTATGGGCGGAGCGTCTGCGTTCCGTCGATTACGACGGTTTGAATATCAGCGCATACAATAAACAATACCTGTGCCGCCTCCTTCCGGCATTGCCTTATTACATGCGGATATACGCCCGCTGCCTGAGCCAATGCCTCCGTTCCGCCGTCAGTCCACCTTCCGGCATCACCCTGGTGGATTACGGCGGCGGATGCGGTTTTCTGAGCATCCTGGCCAAAGCCGCCGGTTTTGGCCGCGTCATTTATATTGACCTCAACCCCCTGTCGGTAGCTACGGTACACGTTCTCCGGAGCGAAACGGGCAGGGGGCCTGACGTCATTTTGCAGGGGGATTCCGCAGACCTTGTCCGCTACTGTACGGCGCAGGAGATAACGCCGCACATGCTGATTGCTACCGACGTGATAGAACATGTCTATGATCTGCCGGTTTTCTTTGCCGGCCTCTGCACGCTCAGTCCCGTCATGCAGATGATGTTTACGACGGCCTCGACCCCTTACAACCCCCTGATAAAACGCCGTCTCCACCGCTTTATGGTGGGATGTGAGACCGGGCGGACGGTCGAACCGAACTACTTCAACCGGCGCCGGCAATTCCTGCTCGACCACTATCCCCACCTCACCGGCGAAGCGCTTGAGCAATGGACGGTACATACCCGCGGGCAGACGTATGACGACATGCGCAAGGCGCTGGACGCCGGCCAACTTCCCCAACCGGCCGACCGTTACAATACGTGTGATCCGGAAACCGGGAATTGGGCGGAACGTATCCTTCCTGTCCGCGCTTATCGCGCCTTCGTGTCGCCCTACGGCTATCGTCTTACGGTTGCCAAAGGGTTCTACAATGTCCGCCGCTCAAACCCTTTGACTTCCTTCGTCGCCCGTATCATCAACACCCTGATTCGTTGCAGTGGCTCTCCGGGTCTGTCGGTAAGCCCATTTCTCTTTTTACACTTCCGCCGGGACGGGAAGAAATAAAGCCATCCTATGATTTAGAGGTGCATTTCAAATTGTCGTATTTGACGCGAACCCCTAAATCCCCTGCCCCTAAATCCCCTAAAGGGGACTTTGGTGATCCGGCGGAAGTCCCCTTTAGGGGATTTAGGGGCAGAGGGGTGGGGAAGGAGTCGCAATGACGAGTGCGACAATTTGAAATGCACCCTGATGTAGCATTTTTGCCGGCATGTCGAAAACAAGCCGTATTTTTGTAAAGTTTTTTCGGTATGGCAGTAAAAAAATAAACTATGATAAAGCGAGAGCAATTTATTAATCCCATTCGTCCGTTTTACGAGATAATGGATTTGATTAAAGTGATTATGGGCATTCGGCGTTGCGGCAAATCGGTATTGCTTATGCAAATTGCCGACGAATTGCGTGAAAAAGGTATTGACGAAAAGCATATTATTTTCATCAACTTTGAATTGTTTGAATATTCATCCGTCAAAACGGCCGAAGCGTTGCACGATTATATTACGGAAAGAGTGACTGACAAGGAAAAGTACTTTGTTTTTTTGGATGAAGTGCAAATGGTTGAAAAGTTTGAATTGGTTGTAAATTCATTAAGAACGCATGGCAATATAAGCATTTTCATAACAGGGAGTGGTCATTTGCTTTCCGGCGAATTGGCGACAGTCCTGTCGGGCAGATATGTGAGTTTCAGGCTGACCCCTTTTACTTTCAGCGAAGTAAAATTATTAACGAACGAAACCGACAATCGAAAACTGTTGGTTGAATATATGAAATGGGGCGGTTTGCCCGGACGTTTCGTCTTTCAAAGCGAAAACGAAACGCGAAAATATTTGCAGGATGTTTACGACTCCATCATTTTGCGGGATATTATTCAGCGTTCGGGGTTAAGGGATTTGAATTTGCTCGAAAATATCATACAGTTTATGATTGATAATACCGGTAAAATCTTTTCGGCCAATACCATTTCCAAATATCTTAAATCGCAAAGTCGTGGAGTATCCGCCGAAGCCTTGTATAATTATATCGGATATTTAGTGTCTTCGTTGTTGTTTAACAAGGTTTATCGCTATGATATAAACGGAAAAAACGTATTTGCCACGCTCGAAAAATACTATATTGTCGATTTGGGATTATTGCAGCTCAAACGCAGTTTTATAAGTGAAAATTTTGGTTCTCGCCTGGAAACCATTGTGGCCAATGAACTCTTGGCGCGAGGATACAAAATAAATGTCGGAACGCAAAAGGACGACGAAATTGATTTTGTTGCTACCCCAACTACCGGCGAAATAGAATATTATCAAGTAGCATACACGGCAAAAGAGGGCGACACATTAGACAGAGAACTCGCCCCCTTGCAAAAGATAAAAGACAATTACCGGAAAATAGTACTGACAACCGATGAATTTGAGTGGAACCACGCAGGAATAGAACAGTTGAATGTGGAAAAATGGCTACTGAACAAGTAGTAGGTAACAAAAAAAATCGTCCGTTTGTTGTCGACAAACGGGCGATTGTATATAAACAAAAATCATACTACATACGTCGAAGCGGCCGTGTCGCCCCCTTTTCCGGTCCAGTTGGTGTGGAAAAATTCGCCGCGCGGCCGGTCGATGCGTTCGTAAGTGTGGGCGCCGAAATAGTCACGTTGCGCTTGCAGGAGGTTAGCCGGCAGGCGTTCGGTGCGGTATCCGTCGAAGTACGTCAGTCCGGCGCTCATCGAAGGCATGGGGATGCCGTTTTGTATGGCGGTAGAAACAACTTTTCGCCAGCCGGCTTGGGCGGCGAGTACTTTTTCCTTAAAGAAGGGATCGAGCAGGAGATTCGTCAGCTGCGGGTTCCGGTCAAAGGCTTCCTTGATTTTACCCAGGAAGACGGAGCGGATGATGCAGCCGCCGCGCCACATAAGGGCGATGCCGCCGTAGTTGAGGTTCCAGCCGTATTCCCTGGCGGCCTCGCGCAGGAGGAGGTAGCCTTGTGCGTAGGAAACGATTTTGGCGGCGTAGAGCGCATTTTTCAGGTCGCCGAGAAAGGCTTGCCTGTCGCCGCCGTCGAACGTCGGTTGGGGGCCGGTGAGCTGGCGGGATGCGGCGATGCGTTCGTCCTTTTGCGCCGAGAGACAGCGGGCAAAGACGGATTCGCCGATCAACGTCAGAGGAATACCCAGGTCGAGCGCCGATACGCCTGTCCATTTGCCGGTGCCTTTCTGTCCGGCGGTATCGAGGATTTTGTCGACGACGATTTCACCTTCTTCGTTCCGATAAGCGAGTATGTCGCGCGTGATTTCGACTAAGTAACTGTTCAGTTCGCCCTCGTTCCAGGTCTTGAATACTTCGTGCATTTCGGGCGCCGACATGCCGAGCAGGTCTTTCATGAGCTGATAGACTTCGCAGATAAGTTGCATGTCGCCGTATTCGATACCGTTATGCACCATCTTGACGAAATGGCCGGCGCCGTTTTCGCCTACCCAGTCACAGCACGGAGCGCCGTCGGCCCGGGCGCAAATGGACTGGAAGACCGGTTTTACCAATTCCCACGCAGCCTTGGAACCGCCGGGCATCATCGAAGGCCCGTTGAGAGCGCCTTCTTCGCCGCCCGATACGCCGGTGCCGATGTAGAGCAGTCCCTTGCTTTCGACGTATGCCGTGCGGCGGATCGTATCGGGGAAATGAGTGTTTCCGCCGTCAATAATCACATCACCCGGTTCGAGGAAGGGGATAATCTTTTCAATAAAATCGTCTACCGCCTGGCCGGCCTTGACGAGCATCATCACTTTGCGAGGGCGTTTGAGCGACTTGCACAATTCCTCGATTGAATGGGCGCCGATAAAGTTTTTCCCTTTGCCGCGACCGTTTACAAAATCGTCTACCTTCGAGACGGTACGGTTGAACACCGCAACGGTAAAGCCCTTGCTTTCCATGTTCAACACTAAGTTTTCACCCATGACGGCCAATCCTATCAGGCCGATGTCTGCTAATTTCTCCATATTGTTTTCTTTTTTCCTATTTGGATTCCAGATGGCTACTTGCGCCATAATTAATCAGTGTATAATCAAATTTCACACTGCAAAAGTACAATTAAAATCCAATACTGTTGGGATTATAATTGAATTTTCCATACATTTGCGGTGTAATTAATAAAACTGTGACAAAACAGATAGTTATAGAAAGATAGATTAATTTGAAGCGTTAGCTTTTATTCCGGTCCTCGAAACTTAGGAACTTTCAGATGCCGCAAGAATAAGTAGATTGACGTTCACGCCTCAGGGCGTGGGCTTACTTATTTGCGGTATGGGTATCCTAAGACCTCGAGAACGAATAAAGCATAAGTCCCACGCTTCTTTCATTTAATAAAACGCTACGTCGGGACTTCGTGGAACAAATACATGATTGCTTTATGAAAATAGATTTTACGAAAGTGTGTATGCTGACCTTGTTGGCAGGAATGGCTTCGATTTCTTTAACGGCGCAAAACCCGGCGGAATCGACTGCGAAAAGAGAATTAAAAGGCGATGCCCAAGTCTTGCAGGAAGTTTATCCGGCATCGAAAGAAACAGGATCGGACGTTCAATTACGAGCCACCCCGCAAGCGTGGCCGGACAGTACCGTCTCCTTCACCCTCGAAGGCGAGAGAAGCCGCAAAACGGTGTATACCTATCATGCAAGCGGCAGGAGAACCTTGACGGAAACCTTTGCGTGGGAAAATAACCGGTGGGTAAACGCGGCCAAAACGGTGCCTACCTATGATGCCGCAGGACGTCAAACGCGCTCCGAATCCTACAAGTGGGAGAACAATGAGTGGGTTAACACCGAGAAATCCGCATATGAGTATAATGCGGCGGGGAATCGCACTTTATCCGAATGGTATAAATGGGAGAACAATGTGTGGGTAGGCCAAAGCAAATACACGTATGAATACGATGCTTCGGGGCAGCAAATATCGTCGAAAGAATACAAGTGGGAAAACAATCAATGGACGCTCGAAAAGACCGTCCTTACTCCTCCCGCTTCTACCGCCAATGCCAAGGTCTATGTTACGGAAGAACTCCGCGGGGACATGACTATTGTTTATCTGCGAACTCCGTGGTGGTATGCCTGGTATGGTTTTGGTGGACAGAAATATGATGTGAAATATGATGCCAAAGGGAATCTGGTATACTTGGAGACTTATTCGCTTGATGAGAACAATCAACGATATATAGCTATGAACGCTATTGTTACGTATGATAATAATAATTTTACCGTGGAAATAAGTAATCACGGTATTCTTAGGATAAAATGGATATACGAATATGATACATTCGGAAATGTCACGCTATTTGAATACTACGAATGGGATGATACGAAAAAACAATGGATCGTTCATACCAAATCAATAGATAGTTATGATGCCACGGGGCGGCATCTATTCGGTGAAAACTATGAAGGCGATAAAGAAAGCAATACATGGATACCTACGTATAGAAATGCTACCGTGTACGACGTCAATGGTAAGCCCTCTTATGAATATTACAAATGGGATGCGGCGAGCAACAGTTGGGCAGGTGAGTCCAAGAACATCTACAAGACAGATGAAGAAGGAAACACGTCTATTTCTCACGACTACACATGGGAGAACAACAAATGGGCGTTGTCGGGATACACCATCTACTACCCCATTAGGGCTGTTTCGGATTTGGATGTACCATCGGCTCCGGTCGGCGCCGACAATAAGGGCATCCTCGAATTTGGCCTGTCCATCCCGTCCGACGCCACCATCACCGGCTCGTTCACGGTGCAGTTTCCGGAGGGAATAACGCTGGACAATGGCGGAACGGCGCTGACGAGCGAACTATCCGACGATTTCGATTTGGTGATCACGCCGAAGGCTAATAATACGTGGCAGATCGAAATCCGATCCAAAACGCTACGAGCCGGTACCGAAACCGGCGTGTTCAAAAAGATCATGAATATTGCCTACACCGTCAATGCGAACCTGAAACAGGGCGCCTATACAGCCACGATCAGCCAGGTAAATCTGGAATTGAACGACGGCACACGCATCATCGAAGAGCATATCCCGGTGACGCTTGATGTAGCGCGATATGGCACGCATAACGAGTGGCTGGAAACAGCTTCCGTACAAGCCTACGCCGATGGAAACCTCTTGACGGTGCGCAGCGATGTGGCAGAAACGATAGAGGTCTATTTGCTGACGGGGCAAAGGATATTCTCGGTCAACAAACCGGCCGGCGAATACCGGTTTGATGTTCGGTCGATCCCGCAGGGCGTCGTAATCGTCAAGGGCAGCGCCGGTTGGGCGAAGAAAGTGGTGCGATAGCAGGTGGAACGGTTTGTAGAGACGCGATAAATCGCGTCTCTACATTTTTACGCGCAAGTTCTTCCACTAAAGCGACCCTTATCTTCCCCGGCTACCCTTAGTAGCCATAACAATCACATAATCCTTCCTCGTACCTTATTCCCATATTAAAAGCCAAACTTGAAAACAGGAAGGTGAATTTTTAGACGCGAATAGTGAACATAAAGACTTCAAATCAAATCAAAAAGAGTGGAATTGGATGCTCAGAGCATCGAAATCGAGGCTCAGAGCCTCAAAGTCGAAGCTCAAAGCATCAAAATCGAAGCTCGAAGCATCAAACTTAAGTTCAAAACGCAAAATGAAGCGTGTAAATCCAAATGAGGGTTTCTCTGGGCTTACCATGTGGTAAGTTACCGTTTGGTAAGTTATGGTTGTTTACCTTTGTTCCTTGCGTTACGGTTTATATTTGGATAGTCTGAGAATAGCCTGAGCGTCATTGTTATTTATCAGGTTTTCTACCGTAGCGCCGGTGCTGTCCATGTATTTTGCGACGATTTGCCAACCGATCCAAACCCCAATATCTCCCGGCGCCTCGTCGGCAATGAACGTGGAAGGTTGGGGAGAAAAATATTTGGACGTAGTTACCACATCCGGCGTGTATAAATGCTTACGTTCGATGAGGATACTCCACAGCATTTTCTCATTCCGCCGGCACCACAGGTATTCTTCCGGCGTGTATCCCATCCAGCTTTCCGGACTAAACCGGGAATAAGCCCGGTGGAGTACATACTTGATTTTTCCTTCGTAAATCAGACGGTCGAGCAACACCCGTTCGTCGCCCCGGAAAGGATATTCCGACAGAAGCCAGGCCGCCAGGTAGTCGGGCACGATATAGGCCGGCTCCATTTTGCGAAGCTGGTACGTGTAGAAATAATCCTGATAAAGCGGATAATCCCGTCCCATATACTTGTCGATGGATAGAGAAAGCAGGCTGTCGCCGGCAATGATGTTTTGCCGGAGGCCGGAAACGTGCATGTAGACCGCCGGAAGCTGCATGTCGGGAAGCTGTGTGCGGAAGTATTGAAACGCCTTGCCCAGGTCGTTTTCGATGGTTTCGATGTTGTCAAACTGTTTCAGTGCGTCGCGGTAGAGCCGGTTCAGCGTCGGTTCGGAATAATAATTAATCATACGGTCGAAAAAATCGGGCGTTTGCGTGTCTTTTGTCCGGAAAACACTTTGCCCGATCACTTCCAGCAGGGGCGCATAGTTTGCGGCAAGTTGTTGCTGCCATTCCGGGCTATCGGTTTCCATCAGCCGGTACACATCCTTGTCGAAGCGGTTTATGCGGACGGATTTTGCCGTTGCATTTCCCGGTTTCATCTCACAGCCCTGCCATCCGGCCGGCGCCAAAAGGAGAAGGCCTGTTATCAGCCAAAGCAGGTCTTTCTTCATAAGCCTGCCTTATTTTTTCAGCAATACGGTGATACGCAACGCCAGGTCGAAGAAGATGATTTTTGCATTGCCGTTCTGGGTGACATGCCTTTCCGCATCGGACAGTTCTTCGATAAAATCAAACACATTCCGCTCGTTTATATACGCCGCAAATCGTGCAGAGAATGTATTTTCCGCCCGGTTCATGTAGTTCATCTCATTTGCCTGGAAACGATACATAAAATTTTCACGGATCAGCCGTTGGCAGTAGGCGAGGAAACTTTTCTGCCGTTCCCGTCCGATGCCGGCCATTTCTTCGGCAAAGGTTTTCATTTCTTTCACGTTCCTGGCCCACGAATTGCGCATGATACGGATAAATTGTTGCAGGAAATATTCGTTTTCTTCGCTTACGTGGATGTTCTCTATCATCCGTATGTAATCTCCGTGCGACATGCGGGCTATTTGCTGCGCTTCGGCCGGGGGCAGTTCGTAGGGCTGCGCTTCGATGGCGCCGGCAAGCGCTTCGGCAGCAATCGGGCCGACATTCAACCGTTGGGTACGCGACAAAATCGTGCCCAGTATCCGCTCCGGATCTTCCGAGACCAGGAATATAAGGGTGTTTTGGGGCGGTTCTTCGATTATCTTCAGCAATTTGTTGGCGCAGGTCGGGTGCATTCGCTCCGGAGTCCATATCAGCAAGACCCGGTAGGCGGATTCGTAGATGCGCATACTGACCTTGTGCAGAATATCCTCGCTTTCCTTGGCATAGATAATCGCCTGCTTATTCGCTGCATCCATATGATTGAGCCACATGCTCAAATCGAAATACGTATGGGTAGACAGGAAATCGCGCCACTCCGGAAGGTAATCGTCACAAATCAACTTTTTTTGTTCCCTGACGGCGACCATCGGAAAAATGAAATGCAGGTCCGGGTGCACCAGGGCTGTATATTTCAGGCATGACGGACACCGGCCGCAGGCGTCTGTTTCCGAACGGTTCGTGCAATTCAGGTAACGCGCATAGGCCAGGGCTAACGGGAAAACGCCTGCGCCGGCTTTGCCGCAGAACAGCCGCGCATGAGGCACCGTGCCGCTTTGCGCCGACTGAATCAGCTGCTGTTTCAGCGCCTCCTGTCCGATAATATCTTTGAAAAACATCGTCTTATATCTTTACAAAGTCGGATTCCAGAAAACGGGTTACTTCTGTTTCCCAACGCTCTTTGACGAACTTGCCGTGATCCGGATGGGCGGTGTAGGCCTCAAAATCGGCCTGACCGGCAAAGGTCATCAAAAAACCGTAGGGATACTCATTTTTCGGACTGCACTGGCGACAGGCCTGGAAATTGCGTACTCCGGGAACGGCGGTCAATATCCGGCGCCCGTCGGTCAGGAATTTTTCAGCTTCGGCCGAGCCGGCAGGATGTTTCAGCTCGAAAAGAACCGTGTGCATGATTTCCCCGTCTTTCAGTTGGGGGGAGGCCGGTGCGACGCAACTTGCCGGCCATCCGGCGGCGGTGACGGCTATCGCCGTTGTTCCGGCGGCGTAACGGATAAAATGTCTTCGTCTCATATGAAATAAATAGGGGTTTAATAGATTTCTTTTGCGATTTCGTAAACACTGCCGGAAGCCATGAACGTATAGAAATGCAGGCTGGGTACGCCGTGCGCAATCAGGTCTTTGCATTGCCGGATACTCCATTCCACTCCGGCGGCTTTGGCGGCGGCGTCGTCTTTGCATTTGCGCAGTTCCACCGCCAGCGCTTCCGGGATTTCGGAACGGAATACGGCCGGCAACACGGTCAGCTGGTTTTGAAAAACTATCGGTTTAATGCCCGGAATAATCGGTACCGTGACGCCTTCGGCACGCAGACGTTCGACAAAGGCATAATATTTTGCATTGTCGAAAAACATTTGTGTGACTAAATAGCCGGCTCCCTGCCGCACCTTTTCCTTTGCGTAGAAAATATCCGTCTCCATATCCGGCGCTTCTTCATGTCTTTCGGGATAACACGCCATGCCGTAGGAGAAAGGCATGTCGAAGCGTTCGAACGGGGAGCCGTCTATCGAAATGCCCTGATTGAACCGGTTTATCTGTTGCTGCAAATCCGTTGCATGTGTATGATAGAGGCCGGGATGGGCTTCAACTTCCAGGGTTTTGACGTCGCCGCGTAAAAGCAGCAAATCATAGACGCCCAGAAAATGCAGGTCTATCAGTGCGTATTCCGTTTCGTCTTTCGTAAAACCTTTGCAGATGATATGCGGTACGGCGGTGATGCCATAACGGTTTTGAATGGCCGAAGCAATGGCTACCGACCCCGGACGCTTGCGGATATTCACTCGCCGGACAACGCCGTCCGGCTGTACTTTTTCGATATACTCACTGTGATGAGAGGTGATATTAATGTATTTCGGATCAAATTCCCGTAATTTGTCGATCACATCATATACCTTTTGAATATTGTGTCCCTTCAGTGGAGGCAGAATCTCGAAAGAAAACGCCGTATGTTTACTCTCCTTTATCAAGTCTATGACCTTCATTACAAAAGCAAATTAATGCGGAAGACCGCCGGTTTGTATTCATTTTCCGCGCAAATGTACGAATTTTAGTTTAATAAAGAACCCCGTAATTGAAAAAGTAATGATTACTTTTGCAGCCAAATTCAATGTGATGGAGGATAAAAATTTCAGGGGACATGCAGCGCTTATCACCGCCTATCTCATCTTCGGGCTTAACACGCCTGTATCCAAAGCGGTGCTTATGTATGGCGGCACGTCGGCAATGGCGCTGACATTCTATCGTTTTGCCGGCGCGACGGCGCTTTTCTGGATCGCATCCCTGTTTGCGAAAAAAGACCCCGTCAACCGTCGCGATCTTTTTTTGTTGTTTGTCGCCTCCATGTTCGGCATATTGATCAACCAGATGTCGTTCATTATCGGGCTGTCCATGACTTCGCCCATCAATGCGTCGGTGATCACGACGCTTGCGCCGATCATGACCATGCTTTTGGCGGCGTTTTTCCTGAAAGAACCCATTACGTGGAAAAAAGTCACGGGCGTCCTGATCGGCGCATCGGGGGCGTTACTGTTGATTCTAAACGGCAATATGGCACACCACAACGGCGTCAGCATCGAAGGTGATATGCTGTGCGTGTTGAGTTGTTTTGCTTTTGCGATCTATCTGGCCGCGTTCAAGCGTCTGATTGTCCGGCATAGCGCCGTCACGTCCATGAAATGGATGTTTCTGTTTGCCACGGTATGCAGCCTCCCGTGGTGCCGGCGCGACGTATTGACCGTCGATTATGCCGCAATGCCGGCGGATGTATATCTTCGCATCGCTTACGTAGTTGTTATGGCGACATTTTTGGCATACCTGCTGGTTCCGGTCGGTCAGAAATCATTACGTCCGACGGTAGTTAGCATGTACAATTACTTACAGCCCATCGTGTCGTCGCTCGTCGCGGTTATCCTTGGCATGGATACGTTCGGATGGAACAAAGGCGCTGCATCGCTGTTGGTTTTCCTGGGAGTCTACGTTGTGACGCAAAGCAAGTCGCGCGCCCAAATGGAAGCCGAAAAAAAGAGCGACACCACCCGGCGCCGCCCTTTCTTTCATTCAAAGATTCAATAATTCCACACGAGTCATTCTCCATTCTCAATTCTCCATTCTCCATTCCTCTTGTAATCATAACTCTTAACTCTTAATTCTTAACTCTTAATTTGGAGGTATTCATCATTCTCAATTCTCAATTCTCCATTCTCAATTCCTCTTGTAATCATAACTCTTAACTCTTAATTCTTAACTCTTAATTTGGAAGTATTCATCATTCTCAATTCTCAATTCTCAATTCTCAATTCCTCTTGTAATCTTAACTCTTAATTTGGAACGTGATTTCGCGCGTCCCTTTGTATGCGCCTTTGCCGTGGATGACGAGGGTGGCGGTGCCGGGTTCGATGTTGTCGCGATAGGTGACGGTAAAGTCTTTCGTGAAGACGAGTTCGACCGCCGGTTTGCCCGGTACGGTGAAAAAGACCGTCGGGATGACGACGACCGGTTTGCCGGTACGGGGCTGCGTCGGGATGTCGGCCACGGTGACGTGCGCGACGTCATGGCGTGCGTGATGCGGCGTATGCTCGACGGCGTACTTGAGTTCTCCGTTGAGCTGTGCGATAAAGTCGACGAAGGCGCCCGTCTTGTCGAGCACGGCGGAGGCGTTGATGATTTCGGTCATTTGGCAAAAAACGTTGTCCACGGCCTTGCGTGCGGATCTCGAACTGGCGTCGGGCTTGGCGGCGCGTTCGGCGTTACGTTGCACGAAGAGGTTTTCAAATTCGACGTGCGCCTTATCGAGTTCGTCGATCCAGGCGCCAAGTCCGAGCGTCATAACGGGCACGGCATAGCTTGTGCGCAGGTCGCGGATCAGGATTTTAACGGCTGCCGCCTCGTCGTCGTACGATTTTCCTTCGATATTGCCGAAGGCTTTCATCCGTCCGTGTATTTCGTTGGCAGCGGCGACCGTTTTTTCGTCGAAGTGGTGCAGTCCGGCGTTGACAACGCTGTTTATACCCACGATGTCGCGGTCGACGCGCTTGTCGGCTTTGGCCAGCAGTTCGGTCAGCACGCTGCC
>JAITPV010000252.1 GCA_031289275.1 Tannerella sp. | reverse complement strand
ACATGAGCCGACAACACATGGGTAACTCCATACTCAAGAATGTGCGGCACATTCACAATATGGGTTATCCTGTATAGATATGTTTTGTTTAAGTCGACCATTTTTTTGTTTAAGTGATTTGCAAAGGTAATACTTTTATTTTCTCACTCATCAATTAAAAAGAGTTTGTTTCTTGCTAAAAAATAGAAGACCCGGGTATGGCTTTCTTCCCAATCATATTTTGAGAAAGGACAGGAGTACGCTTTTACCTTGACCATGCTGTCGGGAGGGAATACATGTTCACAGCAGCAAAGAACTGTCTCCATAGCTTAAGAAACGGAAATCGTGGGTCAGCGCGTAGTCATACATGCGTTTCCAGTCGCCCTTTACAAAAGCGGAAACAAGCAACAACAACGTGCTCTGCGGTTGATGGAAGTTTGTTAACATGCCGCGGACGATTCGGAACGTATAGCCGGGAGCAATCAGTATTTGGGTCGCCGAAACCAGTTCGCCGGATTGCCGCCGGTCTAACCAGTCGAGGATTTGCCGTAACGCTTCGGCCGGCGTGATTTCAGGGAACGCCGTTTCATAAGGCTCCCATTGCCGGACGATTAATTCCGCGCCGGAAGCATCCGGATGCTGCGCCAGCGTTGCGCCGATATAATAAAGGCTTTCCAGTGTGCGTACGGATGTCGTACCTACGGCAATCACATGACCCAGCGCGTCAAGCAAGCGTGCGATCGTTTGCCGCCGGACGGTAAAACATTCCGTGTGCATGGGGTGCCGGCCGATGGTTGACGTCTTGACCGGTTTGAATGTTCCGGCGCCCACGTGCAAGGTGATTTCTTCGCGTCCGAAGCCTTTTGCGTCCAATGCCGCCAGGATTTCGGGCGTAAAATGCAATCCTGCCGTAGGAGCAGCCACCGAGCCTTTGATTTTGGAATAGACGGTTTGATAGGTAGACAAATCGGTTTGTTCCGTTTCACGGTGCAGGTAGGGCGGAATGGGCAATATCCCGGCCACATCCAGTATTTCGGCAAAAGTGCAGGACGGGTGATCCCAGGTGAACGTAATCAAATGGCTGTCTCCACAAGTCGCTTTGCGTTCTGCCGTTAATGCAATGGATTCGCCTCCGAGCCGGAAGGTTTGCCGTAACCGTCCGGTTTTCCATTTTTTCAAGTTTCCGATCAGGCATTTCCAAACGCACTGTCCGGTCTGTTGGAAAACCTGTGCGTAATCAGGAGGTTCGACCGGTTCCAGACAGAAAATTTCGATGGCCGCCCCCGTTGCTTTCCGGAACAACAAGCGGGCTTGAATCACCCGTGTATTGTTGAAAACCAGCAACGATTTTTCGGGCAACCATTCCGGCAAACGGCAGAACTGCGTTTCGTGAATTTCGCCCTGTTTGTAGACCAGCAGTTTGGACGTATCGCGCCGGCAAAGCGGATATTTGGCAATCCGTTCGTCCGGAAGCGGATAAAGATAATCAGCTATATGAATTTCCCCCGGAAATATCATTTACGTTAATGATCTTGAGTAACTGTTTCCGTGGAAATACAAGCCCCGTTGGCAAAATATAATCTGTTTTTATCCAAGCCTGTAATGGTATGCGTGTTTTCGCACGTCTCGATTTTTTTTATTTCCTTCAGTTTCACTTTCTTCAACTTCCCGTCAACCAGAAAATCTATTTTTTGCCCGACAGCAAAAGCCTTTGTTTGTACTCCGTGTGTGTCGTTTTTCACGACCGAGTAATATTTCCCGGTCGAATAAAAGGGCTGATCTTCTGCCACCTTGATTTTTGTGCTGCCAAAATCAAGTTCATAAAGGACATGATGATGTTGGACGGCTAACGTTAAGATGGCCGCTTCTTCCACTTGTTTCGTTTGGGGATTGTATGATAAAATCAAATCGCCTACCGCCAGTTGTTCGACCGGTTTTTCGCTGCCGGGAATCGAAATCAAAACTCCTTCCGGGAGACAATAGGCGCCGGTTGCTCTGTTTGACCCCATTGCCAAACGATCTGTATGCGTCCCGCACATCATGAGAATCGCTAATACAATCAGAATACTTGAAATCCGTTTTTTCCGTGTTGTCATATTATACTTGTTCGTTAAATTTGAGGCCATAAAGTTAGCTGAAAAATTTATATCTGCCGTCACTATTTACGGCGAAATGAGCACAAAAAGGGAATATAAACATTTAATCCGTTTTTTTCATGGTTATTTGTGGTTTTTTATAATAAAAAACACTACCTTTGTCGGCAAATAAGAAGCGAATATCTATCTTCTGGCCGCAAAAGGGGTGGGCGATAGAGTATAAAAGACGGAAAAAGAGAATGATACTGATAGCAGATAGTGGCTCAACAAAAACAGATTGGTGTGTAGTAGACCAGGAAGAAATCGTTCGGTCTATACATACGAAAGGCTTTAATCCATTTTTTCAATCGGAAGAAGAAATGGAAAAGGAGATTGTGCAGACACTATTGCCCTCCATCCATCAACAACAGATTGATTCCGTCTATTTTTATGGCGCCGGTTGTATCTTTGACAAAGTGGAGGTGATGCGCAGAGTGATTATGCGGCATATCCCGGCAGAGACGGTCGAAGCACACACCGATTTATTGGGCGCCGCCCGCAGTCTGTGCGGAATGGAAGCCGGCATTGCCTGCATCATGGGAACAGGTTCCAACTCGTGTTTTTATGATGGCGAACAGATCGCAAAAACAGTTTCGCCGTTAGGTTACATACTTGGAGATGAAGGCGGGGGAGCAGATCTGGGAAAGCAATTAGTTAAAGACCTGTTGAAGGATATGATTACGCCTGAATTGAAGGCTGCATTTTTTAAACGTACCAACCTGACACTCTCTGAAATTATGGATCGCGTCTATCGACAGCCGTTTCCAAACCGTTTTCTGGCCAGTTTTTCTCCTTTTTTATACGACTATATCCAGGAGCCAAGCATACACAAATTGGTTTTGGAACGATTCCAGTCGTTTTTGAAACGGAATGTGATGAAATATAATTACCGGAGCTATCCGGCCCATTTTGTGGGTTCGGTAGCCCACCATTTCAAAGCGATCCTGGAAGAAGCTGCCACCGATATGGGGGTACGACTTGGTTCCATTATCAAAAGCCCCATAGACGGGCTGATTCTTTATCATTCATCCGACCATACGCCGGCGCCTGTGTTTTTTGATATATAGCAGGGGCGTACCCCTGTGGCAGCCTTTGTAGACTCTGCCTTTAAATCCATTGAATCCCTGAAGATTGAATCGCCTTTAACTGTAATATGTTTGCAAGATCGTATCTGTTATCGAAAAGTCATGTATTTTTGCGAGCATAAGTTTTTAATGAATCAATAAAAAAATAAATGCACTTACAAGGAATACATATCAGCGCCTTACGCATCTTTAACGGTTGTGATTTGGCCGTATGTCATTCTTTTTTAAACACACACCACTGTTAGCCTACTATTAAACGCTCGGACGCGCACGCGAAATCAAATATTTTTCTTCAAATAAAAAAACAAGTCCAACTTATTTTGGGTTGGTCAAGGGTGCGGAGAGGCCATCTTAGCCGGCTGTGTGCCCTGATTTATATTTTCCAATTAATTAACTTATTCCATTATGCCTGTATTTTATAATAAAGTAGAACGTGGGAACCCGGCGAATCCGTCGATCCCCAAATTGTGGTATCCCGTGTTGAAAAGCACGGGATTAGTGAAGGAAAGAGACGTGGCCCGGTTGCTGGCCGAGGAAACAACACTGAATCCGAAGGAGGCGGAAGATGAGTTGACGGTATCGCCGGCGAGCCTGTCGTTCGGTGCGGACGGCGGCACAAGGCAAATTACCGTCGGTGGCAACGTCAGCTGGACGGTAATTTGTGACGCGGACTGGATTTCAATCGGTATTGTTTCGGGTAGCGCGAACGTGACGGCGGTAGCCAATCCGTTGACAGGCGCACGGAGTACGACCGTTGTCTTTTCGGGCGGCAGCCTCACGCAGACGGTATCGGTGACGCAGTCCGGTTTCAACCAGCCGCCGCCGGTTCCAAGCAGCGACGGCACGTTGTCGGCCCTAAGTCTCTCCGGCGGCGTAACGCTCAGTCCGGCCTTCGACCCAGGTGTAACGTCGTATCAGGCCACCGTTCCATACGCGACAGCGAGCGTCACGCTCACGGCCGTGCCGAATCATGCCGGTTCGTCGGTCTCCGGCGCGGGTATGCACAGTCTGACGGTGGGCGAGAACGTGTTCAACCTGACCGTCACTGCAGAAGACGGCAACCGGGAAAGCTACGTGATCATAATCGTGCGCGAAGGTAATGCCGCCGGTATCGAAGCGATCGAAGCGCCGGCCGTTCGGATCACCGCCGTATACGACCTCACCGGCCGGCTCGTTGCGAAAGCCCCTGCCGGCGCCGTCATCGAATGGCGCGATTTGCCGAAAGGCCGGGCGCTGATCCTCGTTACCGAAAGCGGCAAGCGACTGAAAGCAATGGTTGCCGAATAGAGCCTACCAATGACGGGTGGGGTTGGTCAGGGAATGTTGGTGTGTCGGGAAAAGACCGGAGGTCTTCATGTGAATACCCCCCAAGCGATTGGGGGATAGGATGAGAGGGCGCCCTTAGTAGCCATAGCGGTCACACAAGCCCCCCTTATTTCCTTATTTCTCTTACAGAACCACCTCCGTAGCCGGAGGTTGGGGGTCGGGAATGCCGCACAATCGCCCGTCATTGCGAACGCAGTGAAGCAATCGCCCAAACAACCGACAGATATAGTGCATCGGCGCCTGCTTCATTCTTACCAATGACGGGTGGGCTAATCAGGGAATGTTGGTGTGTCGGGAAAAGACCGGAGGTCTTAATATGAATAACCCCCAATGAAGCGCAGCGATTGGGGGATAAGCGATCATCCATACATACTACAACCTGAAAGGTTGAATAATTTTGCTCTTTTTTATTCAACCCTTACGGGTGTAAGTGAGAGTACTATCTTCACTGCCCCCAATCGCTGCGCTTCATTGGGGGGCAGTTCATAATTCATCATTCTCCATGCTCCATTTTCAGGTTTCAATTTCCAAAATCACCTCAATAACAGCAGATTTAATGATATTTAAGCATAATAGGAGGATATACGCTACACGAATTAACCTTTCTTGGTATCTCAATTCTAAAAAACGCCATACATTTGTCGGCAATTAATTTAACGAAAAAAGAGCATAACGGATTTTTTTCCAAAAGGACTGTTTGTACGATGATTTTAAAATATCTCATTTGCTTGTGGAAAGTTCTGACCATTGGTCGGAACTTTCAATTAACTCCGGAGAAAGTCAACACCGGCGGTGGGACGTTCCAAATGATTCCGGAGAAAGTCAACACCGGCGGTGGGACACTCCAAATGACTTCGGGGAAGGTCAACACCGACGGTGGGACGCTCCAAATGACTTCGGGGAAGATCAACACCAACGGTGGGATGCTCCAAGCGATTGTCCGGATATGGAAAATTAACAATAACTCAATATATATGATACACTATGAAAATTAAACGAATCAAACTTACTGATTTTCGCAACGAAGAATGGTTTAATTTCTTCACCGAATTTAAACGGTTCGTCGAAGAAACATCGCCGAAGACATTGAACATTGTCGAGTTGTTCGCCGTATTTGTGGCTCTCTATGCCCAGGCCGACGAAGCGCTGGAGAAAATCATTAAAAGCAGCTATACGACATCGCTTGTCGCAGCAGACAAACACCGCGACGATATTTTTCGCGGACTGACGGCTGCCGTGAAATCGGCCGGATACCATTTTGACCCCGTGCAACGTGCAGCAGCCGGCCAACTCACCCTCCTGCTGGATCATTACGGCGATTTGGCCGCTAAACCCTACAGCGAAGAAACAGCCGCCATCTATAATATCTTGCAGGAATTTCGCGGAACGTATGCCCCTGCCGTCAAAACGCTGAACCTCGACGGATGGGTGGACGAACTGGAACGCGCCAACCACGATTTTGAAGCGGCCATATACGAACGTACACACGAAGCGGCCGGCAAAACCGAACTCCAGGTGCTGGATGTGCGCCGCCAAACCAACCGTTGCTATCTGGACATCGTCGAACGCATCGAAGCCTTGACGCTGGTCGAGGGAGATGCTGCGTATGCGCCGTTTATCAAGGTTTGGAATGTGACTGTAGACCGCTATAAAAACGCCCTCAGCCACCACCACGGGAAAGAAACAGAAAAGAATGAAGATAAATCAAATAATGAATAATGAACAAAAAAATAATTGACACAATGAACTATACAAAATTCAAAATGAAATCAGTGATTCTCATCGGCGCTTTATTATGCGCATGGATGGGAGTCCATGCGCAGCCAAACATATCAGTGGAGCATGATGGTATTACCTACAACTACAATCTCTCTGATTTAAAAACTGTAATTGATGCTGTAAATAGTCTCTCAGGCAACGATCCGGTCACCATTAATGTGATGATAGACGCGACAGTTGATAATGTGCCCACCCTTACCAGAGAAAATGTGACCATTAAAGGGTCTGGCAATTCAATAAATGTGGATATGGGTAGTAGTCCTGCCTTTCTGTTAGATGTCCAGGCAAGTCACGTAACTATTGAGGACATAACTTTTAATGCAGTGTATTCAGGGTATGGTGCATGTGGCTACGCGCTCAAAATTTCAGGAAACCAAAGTGATATTACGCTGACCAACCTTACCTTGCAAAACAGCGGAACTTCCAATTTGCTCATTGACGGCGCTGCGGTTACAATAAATGGCCTTACCTTGGAAAATGGAGGAACTTCCAATTTGCACATTTACCGCGCAGCGGTTACAATAAATGACCTTATCTCGAACAACGGAGGAACTACTTGTGGTGTGCTCATTGATGACGCAACGGTTACAATAAATGGCCTTAAAGTGTCAAAGAGTGGTGTTGATGCATCATCCCGCCCTGCAATCAAACTGGAAGGTAGCCACCACCCGTCGCTTACCCTTTCCGGAACGATAGATTTAAAGATAAAGCCAGAGACAAAGAAACCCTACGATCCCATTGTGGTGTATGATGATACGCACGATCTTACGACCATAGAAGCCAAAGGCATCTTGTCCCCTCTTGAGCATTATAATACATCAAGCGTCGCGGATGCCTATGTCTGGCTTTTGGATGCCATTTATGATCCCCTCAACAACATTAACGACACGGAACTCCCGCCACAAGGAGGCTCCGTGACATTCAATCCGGATAACGCCATTACGCTTGATGACGAAACAATTGCAGAACTAAACGCGATATTAGGTGGCAGTTCGGTAAAACCTGTTTCCGTCGGAAAGAACTACCGGGTATTCTACAACGGTCAGGAAATTGATTTTTCGGCGCCCGATCCTTTCGCCCTCCTCTTTCCTGCCAACTATGGCCAGGAGGTGATGACATACGAAGTCGAAATCCTGGCATTAGACGATAAATTCGGCATATACATCACCTCCAAAAAGGTTCAGGTCACGGTAATCAAGCAAGAAATAACAACCCCCTCGAATATACGCCGTCAGTTGACGATTCCTCGCGTGACGGGTATCGTGACCGACCCGCCCGCCGGCCGGCATTACGTGCCTTCGACGTACTCGTTTATCATCAGCGCCCAAGAGGGGTATAACATAGACAGCCTGGACGTCTCAACAGGTACGGCTCATGACGAAGACATCTACCTGGAGTCTATTGCGGAGGGCGTCGTCAAAGTGACCATCTACGGCCTGAACGAGCCGCTGAGCCTGACCATATCCGGCGTCGTTCCCGTGCAGGAAGAGCAGGAAGAACAGGAAGAACAGGAAGGGTTGGAAGAGTATTCCTCATCCACGGCGAACGAGCTGTTCGCACCCCAGGACGTCGCCAAAGTCTGGGCCTATGGCGGCTACCTGTATATCCATACTCCTAAAGCGGAAACGGTGTCTATCTACACCTTCTCCGGACAACTGCGCGAACAGATTCCGGTAACCGAAGGAGATCATTCATTCCCGCTGCCGAAAGGAAGATATGTGGTGGTAATGGGCAAATTCGCAGGTAAAGTCATCTTGTGATGATTATTAATAGTACTTCATTTATAACTTAAACTCATGAACGGGGGTGGAAACGAGTTTTCCGCTCCCTTTTTTTGCCGCTTTCGGATCAACCCCCATACGCTTGCTGTCGGGAACGCTGAGTTTAGACAGACGGAAATGATGATGTCGGCAGAACACGCAGTGTTCAATATGAATAACCCCCAATGAAGCGCAGCGATTGGGGGCAGCGAAGATAGTACTCTCACTTACAACCCGTAAGGGTTGAATAAAAAAGAGTAGAATTATTCAACCTTTCAGGTTGTAGTATGTATGGATGATCGCTGATCCCCCAATGAAGCGTAGCGATTGGGGGTAAAAGGAAGAAAGAAAGAAAGAATACCCATCCACATCACAACCCGAAAGAATCCGAAGGATTCACATGTTTATAGCACAATCCGTCACGATAGACATTCGACTCCTTCGGAGTCGCACCTCTTCGGTCAGGCGGTTGCTATAAACATGCGACCCTCCGGGTCGTGGAGGATGAGAGGGCAGCTTTTACTACCCATATCCTACCCCTGCCATCATCCTGCCCCTCAATCGCCTCCCTTAGTTCAGAACGACATTTTGTCCATTACCCAATTAACCCGGCTGCCTGTTTCTCCGGTAGAAGGAGCGTATCCGATTCCGAGCATTTCATTGACGATACTTTGAATCATCGGTTGCTGGATATGTGGTGGCCGCAGAAAGTTAACTGTTTCCGTTCGCTCTCCGGCGCTCCATTCAATCGCTGTCATATCGAAGGTGGAGAAGCGGATCGTGCCTTTTTCTCCAATGATTTCTATTTGATCCTTTTGCACAGAGACCGACGATACATAACACCAGATCGATGAGCCGACAACGCCCGATTCAAACAGAAAAGACGCGCCGACGGTATCCTCTACCTTATAAAGATGGCCGACATTAGACATCACACCATTGACCTTAACGATATTGCCCAACAGAAACATCAACATATCAATCGTATGGGAGGCCATATCATACAAATATCCTCCTCCGGCAATCGCCTTGTCGACACGCCAGGTATGAAGGCGTTCGTCCGTATCGCAAGGCAAAGGCGGACGGAAAAAAACGGTTCGCACCATCTGTATTTTACCGATGGCCTGCGCATCCAATAACTCTTTCACCTTCAAAAAATACGGAAGTGAACGCCGGTAATAGGCTACCCATAGTTTTTGACGGTTTTCCTTTGCCGCTTGATTCATCCGGAGACATTCCGCATAATTCCGTCCCATCGGTTTCTCTACATACACCGGTTTTCCGGCCTGTAGGGCCATGAGTGTCAAATCCGCATGACTTCCCGGAGGTGTTGCGACATACACCACATCTACCTCGGGGTCGTGAATCAAAAGGTCTGCATCCGTATAAAAACGCGGTACGCCATGACGTTGTGCAAAATCCGCTGCTTTTACGGCATCACGACGCATCACTGCTCGCAACGCCGAATTTTTGCATGTATAAAAAGCCGGCCCGCTCTTGACTTCGCAAACGTCTCCACATCCGATAATGCCCCACCGTATTGTTTTCATATTCAAAAATTCAATGATTCAACGATCCGGTTTCAGCGTTCACTTCCCTGATCCGGGCGGCGACTTCTTCCATCAGCCATTTGGGAGTGGAGGTGGCGCCGCAGACTCCTACGCTCCGGACGCCGGAAGGCAAGGGCGCCTTAATTTCAGATACTTCCGTAATAAAAACAGCGTGAGGATTGGCTTTCTTACATTCCTCATACAACATTTTTCCATTGGAACTTTTTTTGCCTGCCACAAAACAGACCCAATCATGACACCGGGCAAATTCTTGTATATTAGGTAACCGGTTCGCTACCTGCCGGCAGATCGTGTCGAAAAACCGGAACAGCACATCCGGAAAGAGACGTTGGCTAATTAAGCGTACCATTTCGCCAAAGCCATCCAACGATTTGGTCGTTTGCGAAAAAAGAACTATGTCGCGATGAAAATCAAGCATCTCCAAATCTTCTGTTTTTTCGATCACAATGGCGGTTCCATTCGTTTGTCCGACGAGGCCGTTCACTTCGGCATGTCCTTTTTTTCCGTAGATAACTAATTGTGTACGGCTGTTTTTCGTTTCCTGATAGCATTGATGAATACGGCGTTGCAACCGGAGTACCACCGGACAGGTTGCATCAATGATTTTGATCCGGTTTTGTTGCGCCAACTGATAAGTAGACGGCGGCTCGCCATGTGCCCGGAGCAATACCGTCCGGTCTGCCAACTGTGTCAGCGCCTCATGCCGGATGGTGCGAAGCCCTAATGTCTTTAAACGTTCCATTTCAAGGTTATTATGCACCAAATCACCCAAGCAATATAATTCGTCCGTGCATTTCAATTCCCGCTCGGCGCTTTGTATCGCGTTCACCACCCCGAAACAAAATCCGGAATCCCGATCAATCGTTACCTCTACCATAGCCGTTCATTCCGCCGTCACACGGTTAAATTGCGCCAACAACCAGGCCTGCTGTTCGGCCACCGTCAGATATGTATTATCCAATTCCAACGCATCTTCGGCTTTACGTAGCGGGCTTTCCCGGCGATGCGTATCCGCATAGTCGCGTTGCCGGACATTGGCCAACACTTCTTCATAAGAAACCGGCTGCCCCAGGGCACGCAGTTCGTCTACCCGGCGCCGGGCGCGTACCCCGGCAGATGCCGTTACAAAAATCTTGAGCTCCGCCTCCGGAAAGACAACGGTGCCTATATCGCGCCCGTCCATTACAATCCCTTTCTCCTGCCCCATCACCTGCTGCATGGCAACTAATGCCCGGCGAACAAATCCCTGCGCGGCAACCTGACTTACCCGATTAGCAACCTCCATCGCCCGAATTTCGGTTTCAATCTTTTCGCCATTCAGACAAGTCTCCGTACATCCGGTTACGGGATTCACCCGAAACGAAATAACAATGGCATCCATCCCTGCGCTCAGTTTTTCTTCGTCCAATTTGTCGTCCCGAAAAAAATGATTCCGGAGTGCATAGAGCGTCACAGCCCGGTACATCGCACCACTATCTATATATGTATAGCCTGTCATTCCGGCCAAATCCTTTGCCATCGTGCTTTTTCCGCAAGAGGAGAAACCATCGACAGCAACAATTATTTTTTTCATATCATCTTTAAATCCTTGATTTTCTTTGAATATTCAAACTATTGAACCGTTACACTTTTATAGTGCAAAATCCGACAGCGCGGTCGAAATGCCAAACATCAGCGAGAGCGCCGAAGGATGATAACGCGCCACAGAGACATTCAAGTTCAACCTGGAAACCTTCAAGCCTGCCCCTAAAGAGAAACCTCCCAACCGGTTCCCGCCATCCTTCAACTGCATATCCGCATTCGATTTCGGATTAAACCCGGCTCCCAACCAGAAATTATCCGAAGGAACAAAATCCAGGCCGAACACAAGATGTTTGACTGCCGTTTGAAAAAAATTGTCATTCAATGCTGTTGCCTTCAAACTTGCGTCCACATACTCGAATTTCCAACGGTTCAGATACAACGCCGTAACAGAGAACCGAAACGGCGCATGATCCATTTTTTTCGTCAACCCCAGTTGAATATCCCACGGCAGTTTTTCCCGCGCCTTGTCGTAAGCCTTCACTTGCGCGCCGATATTTTTCAGTACCATGCCACAGGACAATCCTTTTTCCGGATCATAATAGCTCAGCCCCGCATCAACGGCTATCCCGAAAGCCGTATATTCCGCCAGCCCCGAATAAAGCATCCCAAAAGAGACGCCTCCCCGCCAGCGGTCTGAAAGATCATAGGAATAAAACACATTCAGACTTACATCGCGAGCGGAAAAATCGCCCAGAGTGACATGCGCTGCGTCGACTTCTTTCATGCTGCCGTAATTGAAAAACCGTACGCCGACGCCCCATGCGCTCCGTTCCCGAAAAGCCTTTGTATAAACCGCACTACCTACATGAATATCCGAGACGTAGTTCATGTAATTCAGATTTAACATCTTGTCCGTTTCACCTCCCAACAAGGCCGGATTATGAAAAATCAAAGACGGGTCGCGCTCGATCAATGAGACGGAGTGTCCTCCCAAAGCATTTACATGCGAGGATACGGGATAGTTTAAGAATGTAAAAACTTCGCGCCCGTCCTGGGCGGAAAGCAGCAACGGCCACATCAGCAAAAGAGCTGTTAATCGTATATAGTTCATTTTCATCATAACAAATAGCGCCTGATACTCCGGACATGCGAAAGTACTGCGCGCGATGCTTTACATTATATACTAACGCAGAAAAACGGAAAAAGGTATATGACGCTTTATTTTTTCCTCTATCGAAAAAAAAGTGAACAACGAGTTTTTTTTCCGTTTTAGCGATACCATGTAATAAATTATTCCCTACCTTTGCTTCGGAGAAATTTGAAGAATAATTTTAATTGATGTAGAACTATGGAAATCAAAAAATCGCCCAAAGCAGATTTGGAAAGAGGAAAAGGGTTAAGCCTTTTAATGGGTATGGTTGTGGGACTGGCCGTCTTGTTCGTTGGATTTGAATGGGGCGCCACGGATTTTAAGGTCTCGACGGATGACGGAATTTCCGACATCATCGCCGAAGAAGAAATAGAAATTACCCGGCAAGAGGAACCGCCGCCACCACCACCACCACCGCCACCACCGGTTGTCGCCGAAGTGTTGAACATTGTGGAAGATGATGCGAATGTAGAACAAACGGATCTTTTGTCTACCGAAGACAATCAGAATGAGGCACAAACACAAACGTACGTGCCGACTGTTATAGAAGAGGTAGAAGAAGAAGCATCCAATGAAATCTTCGTGATCGTAGAAACAATGCCGGAATTTCCGGGAGGACAGGCAGAAATGATGGCTTATATTAATAAATCCATTAAATATCCGGTAGTTGCAGCGGAAAATGGAATACAAGGCCGTGTAACATGTTCTTTTGTCATAAACAAAGACGGTTCGATTGTGGATGCCGAAGTTGTTCGTGGAATTGACGCCGCTTTGGATAAAGAAGCGCTCCGTGTGATTAATGCCATGCCGAAATGGCAACCCGGTAAACAAAGAGGGAAACCTGTCCGTGTGAAATATAATCTTCCGATTAATTTCAGATTGCAAAATTAATCCGAATGAATAATTGACAGACAACAAATTACTATCCAATAAATAATAATTTTCTTCAAAAAGGGTCGTTCTGTACGGAGTGGCCTTTTTTGTTTATTCATTTTTTATCTCTCATAAAAATGTTATCATTCGAACAAGTCCTGCAAATCGTTGAAGCAGCTATCGGCCAATTACACTTCGACGCTCCGCCCAAAAGTCTGTTTGATCCGATTGAATATACCCTTTCTTTAGGAGGAAAGCGAATCCGTCCGGCGCTTATGCTGATGGCTTGTAATCTGTATAACGAAAGAGTGGACGACGCATTAAGACCGGCGTTGGGCATGGAAGTGTTCCATAATTTCACCGTGTTGCACGACGACTTGATGGACGGCGCCGGAAAGAGGCGTAACCACCTTACCGTACACAAAAAGTGGAATCCGAATACCGCCATTCTTTCCGGAGACGCCATGCTTATCGTTGCCTACCAACTGATCGGAGAAACAGCCGCGCCCTTTTTGAAAAAGACATTAACGCTTTTCACACAAACCGCTCTTGAAATCTGTGAAGGCCAGCAATATGACATGGAATTTGAGTCGCGTCGGGAAGTGACGGAAGAAGAGTATATCGAAATGATTCGCCTGAAAACAGCCGTCTTACCGGCTTGTTGCCTGAAGGCAGGCGCTTTGATCGGAGGAGCGTCCGAGGAAGACGCCGATCATCTTTACCGGTTTGGTATACATATAGGATTAGCGTTCCAGTTGCAGGACGATTTATTAGATGTATACGGAAACACGCAGATTTTCGGGAAAAATATCGGCGGCGACATCCTGTGTAACAAAAAAACGTTCCTGCTGATTCATGCCATGCGACTGGCTTCGGACAAACAGTATGCAATCATCAAGCGCTATCAGGAGGTAACGGAAGAAAACACATTCACACCGGAAGAAAAAATCGCTGCAATCACTTCTGTCTATGATGAACTGAAGATAAAAGAAATCGTACATGCAAGGATACGGCAATATTATGATTTGGCCATGCAAGACCTTACGCTTTTGCAGCTACCTCCGGAAAGATTGACCGTGTTGCGCGAAACAAGTCGCCGCCTGATGGTGCGGGAGTCATAAGAAATTCAAAAGTGCGGGAATGGTGATACACGAAATTCAATTTATCATTTACAATCAACGACAGTCCGGTGAAAATTATTGATACACATACACATATTTATCTGGAAGAATTTGATGCCGACCGCAAAGAAGTTGTCCGGGCGGCAAAGGATTCAGGTATCGAAGCCGTTCTTTTGCCGAATGTGGATGTAACGACAATCAAACCTCTGATGGCCTTGTGTGATGCCGAACCGGACTTTGCCTTTCCGATGATGGGATTGCATCCTGTCAGTGTGGATCAATCCTACGCTACACAATTAAAGCAAATCGAAACCGCCCTTAGACAACGTTCGTATTACGGCATCGGCGAAATAGGCATCGACTTGTATTGGGACAAAAGCCATCTGCATGAACAAAGAATTGTTTTTGAGGAACAGTTACGCTGGAGTTTGGATATGCATCTGCCGGTATCCATCCATACGCGGGACGCCTTTGCCGAAGTGTTTAACAGCATACACAAGGTAGGTGCAGGCACATTGAAAGGTGTATTCCATTGCTTCAACGGCACGTTGGAAGATATGGAAGAAGTCCGGCGATTACCGGGCTTCCTGATCGGCGTCAACGGCATCGTCACATTCAAAAAATCGCCGCTGCCCGAAATTATCCGGCAAGCAGGCTTGGAACGGCTCCTTTTAGAAACCGATGCCCCCTATTTGGCGCCTTCACCTCATCGCGGCAAACGAAATGAGCCGTCTTTTTTGTGGGAAACGGCCGGCAAAATCGCTTCTGTTTTTGAAATTTCTTTAGAAGACGCCGCCGGCATCACCAGAAACAACGCAATAGAAATGTTTGATATATAATCAATTACAATGACGGCAAAAAAAAAACAACCGCAAAACGCAATTTTTTTTCGGATAAAGCACATTATCTCAAGTAAAAATCAGATATTTGTAGTCGGAAAAAGCGGGTATATTATATTTTTTTCGCGATTTGCACGTGTTTTCAGAGAGTTTATGTGATAAGGAGAGATGCTCGAGTGGTTGAAGAGGCACGCCTGGAAAGCGTGTATACGCCGAAAGCGTATCGCGGGTTCGAATCCCGCTTTCTCCGCAAAAGAATGAAAATGAAATAGATATTATTATTAACAACAAAAAATAGAAACAAAAGAAGTATTAATTTTTAAATGATTAAACAACTATGAAAAAGTTATTTACAAAAACATTCTTGGCACTTTTTGCCTTGGGATTCTCTGTGGTAGCGTTTGCGGAAGATGCAGCAAATGCAACATCTGCTGAAGGCGGTAGTATACATCAAGCCCTCAAAGTTAAATTCATTGAAGGTAGTGCAGACTTTATGAGTTTGGTAGCTATCGCGTTAATTTTAGGTTTAGCCTTCGTATTGGAACGCATTATTTATTTGAATCTGGCCGACACCGATCCCAGTAAATTATTGTCTAATATTGAGGCTGCACTTGAGAAAGGTGATGTGGAAGCCGCAAAAACAGTAGCCCGTGACACAAGAGGTCCGATCGCATCAATAGCCTATCAGGGATTATTAAGGATTGACCAGGGTATTGATATTGTTGAAAAATCAATCGTATCCTACGGTGGTGTTCAAAGTGGTTTACTGGAAAAGAATTTATCGTGGATTACCCTGTTTATTGCTATGGCTCCGTCTTTAGGGTTCTTGGGTACGGTGATCGGTATGATCATGGCCTTCGATAAAATTGAACAAGTAGGAGACATCAGCCCAACAGTTGTTGCCGGTGGTATGAAAGTGGCCTTGATTACAACCGTGGGCGGTTTGATCGTTGCGCTACTCCTGCAAATATTTTATAACTATTTGTTGAGCAAATTGGAAGCGATCCTGAACAAAATGGAAGATGCTTCTATTACCTTGCTTGATCTCGTTATTAAATACAGTGTGAAAATCAATAAATAATCGGACCATGGCTGTACGTAAAATACGAAGAATTTCAAGCTGGACGCTGATCGCTTTGATGTTAATCAGCGTAGCGACGTTATGCCTGTTCTATTTTGGAGGAGTAATTGATCCCAATGTAGAACAAAAAGAACCGGTCAATACCTCCCTGTTGCTTTATTGGTGCTATGCTATCTTTGCCCTCGCGGTGATAGGATTGTTATTGTTTGGCATTATACAATTTATTTCATCCTTGAAAGCCAAGCCGAAAGCGGCCTTAGCCTCTTTAGTGGTTATCATTGCATTTGTTGCGCTTTTAGGGATTACCTATTCCATGGGAGACGGAACGCCATTGCCCAAGATTAATGTTGACTCGGCGCGTTATAATGTGGAGAGTTGGCTGAAAATATCGGACATGTGGATTTATACTACCTATGTTCTTTTGGGATTAAGTGTATTGGCTATCATTGGCGGTTCTGTCAAGAAAGTATTAAACAAATAAACAAGAAAGAAAATGGGTAAAAAAAGAAAAGTTCCGGGTATTAATGGTTCTTCTTCTGCCGACATCGCTTTCATGTTGCTTTTGTTTTTCCTTTTGACTACATCTATGGCTACTGACCAGGGGTTGGCAAGGCGTTTGCCTCAACCTCCCGATAAAGAGACGAAAGAGAAGCCCATAGATATTAAAAAAAGGAATATGTTGGTTGTGTTGATTAATTCCAATAATCAAGTATTATGCGGTGGCGAATATATCGACATTAAACAACTGAAAGAGCGAGCGAAAGAATTCATTGCCAATCGTAATGATGAAGAACATTTGCCGGAAAAGGCAGAAGAAGATGTTCCGTTTTTTGGACGAATGAAAATTTGCAAGCCTCATGTGATTTCACTGCAAAATGACCGGACTACGCAATATCAGGCATACATAGATGTGCAAAATGAATTGGCTGCGGCTTATCGGGAACTGCGTGATGAAATTGCCAAAACGAAATGGGGGAAAACCTTTGCCGAATTGGATGAGGATCAACAAAAATCGGTGCAGATGATTTATCCTCAAAAGATATCGGAAGCAGAACCTAAAAATTATGGAGATAAAAAGTAATGGGAAAGTTTAATAAATCGGGCGGGCGAGAAATGCCCGAATTAAATACATCGTCATTACCTGACTTGGTGTTTGCGATCTTATTCTTTTTCATGATGGTAACGACGATGCGTGAAGTGACACTGAAAGTACAATTCAGGGCGCCTCAAGCAACCGAATTGCAGAAACTGGAAAAGAAATCGTTGGTGACATACATCTATGTGGGTAAACCTACTCAGGAATTTATTGCTAAAATGGGTTCCGAAACCCGTATCCAGTTAAACGACAAGTTTGCTGAAATTTCAGAAGTCGGAGCCTATATCGGACAGGAAAAATCCAGTATGAAGGAAGAAGACCAACCCTTTATGACCGTGTCTATTAAAGGTGATAAAGAGACGAAAATGGGGGTTGTGACCGACCTCAAACAAGCATTACGCGAGGCCTATGCGTTAAAAATCAGTTATTCAGCCCGTAAAGCAGTCGAGCAGTAACCGGTTTATGTGAGTGAAAGGGGTTGAATTTTAATAGATTCAGCCCCTTTTTAGTTGGATTTCAAGAATGGTTTAAAGCCCTTCCCAACGAAGAAAAATAAAATGATTTAGTTATGGCACATTACGAATTAGACGTATTAGACAAAAAAATCCTCCGGCTGATTATGAATGACGCACGCAAGCCCTTTCTGGAAGTCGCCCGCGAATGTAATGTTTCAGGCGCCGCGATTCATCAAAGAGTTCAGAAATTAATGAATGCAGGCGTAATTAAGGGGTGCGAATTTGTTATTGACAATAACAGTATCGGATATGAAACATGCGCATATATGGGATTATACTTGCAAAATCCGGGACAATTCCCGGCAGTCACGGAAGCTTTGATGAAAATCCCGGAAGTCGTGGAATGTCATTACACCACAGGACAGTATGATCTTTTCATCAAGATTTATGCAAAGAACAACCAACATCTACTCCATATTATCCATCATCAACTCCAACCGTTAGGTTTAGCTCGTACGGAGACTTTGATTTCGTTTAAAGAAGGATTCAAGAGGAATTTGCCTATTAATGAATCGAATAGCAGTATATAAAGAAAAAGCAACCAATTCCCTTCCGGGACAGTTGCTTCCTTCTATATTGACCTGATTTTGCGTTATTTATTCCTTATCCGCTTTTTTGTCAGCTTCCGAAGTTTCATCAACTTCTTCGACTGTTACAGCCTCGGAAATAGCCGGATCGTCGTCTTTAACGGTTGACGTTTCGGACGTTACTTCTTCCACCTCCACAACAACATCCGCATCCTTCACTCCAACTGATGGCGTTGACTCCGCAACCGCCGATGATTTTTTACGTGAACGCCTGGTCTTTGCCGCAACCTTTTTCGAAGCATCTTTCAGCATATTTTCGTTGAAATCCACTAATTCAATAAAGCACATGGCGGCATTATCTCCCAGACGGGCGCCGGTTTTGATAATCCGGGTATACCCTCCCGGACGATCGCCTATTTTTTCTGCGACAACGCCAAAGAGTTCTTTAACAGCATATTTGTCTTGCAACGAAGCAAAAACAATACGGCGTGAATGCGTGACGGCTTCATTTGGTTTGGAAGAGTCCTTGGACTTTGTGATCAGAGGCTCTATGTATTTACGTAATGCTTTGGCTTTTGCCGTGGTCGTAAAAATTCGTTTATGCTTAATCAAGGAAGATGCCATGTTGGCAAGCATCGCTTCGCGGTGAGCTTTCGTCCGGCCTAAATGATTGATTTTCTTATTATGTCTCATCGTTACTTAGTCTTTATCTAATTTATATTTTGTAATATCCATTCCAAATGAAAGGCTTAAAGTTTCCAGCAATTCATCCAACTCGGTCAGGGATTTCTTTCCAAAGTTGCGAAACTTCAGCAAATCATTCTTATTAAATCGCACCAAATCTCCTACCGTATCAACATCTGCCGCCTTCAAACAATTCAGGGCACGCACGGAAAGATTCATTTCCGACAATTTACTTTTCAATAACTGACGCATGTGCAACACATCTTCATCAAATTCCTCATTTCCTTCCACATCAATGGTTTCTACCGAAATTTTCTCATCAGAAAAGAGCATAAAATGATAAATCAATATCTTGGCAGCTTCTTTTAATGCATCTTTTGGATGGATGGAACCATCGGTTGAGATTTCAAGAATCAATTTTTCATAATCCGTTTTCTGCTCTACACGGAAATTCTCTACCGAATACTTAACATTCCGTATCGGCGTATAGATGGAATCAATGGCAATGACATTGACGTCCAGATTGAGCGGATCTGCATTTTCCTCTGCAGGAACATATCCACGACCTTTAGTGACTGTCATTTCCATGTGGAAAGAGGCTTTCGGGTCAAGGTGGCAAATCTCCAAACCGGGGTTCAAGATTTCAAAGCCTACAAGCTGCTTACTTATATCACCGGCCTTGAAAACTTCGGTTCCTGATATGGTAATATTGACTTTCTCACTTTCTGCGTCGTCGGATGCCCGTTTGAAGCGTACTTGTTTCAGGTTCAGGATAATATTGGTAACATCTTCCTGTACTCCCGGAATAGACGCAAATTCATGATTGACCCCTTCAATCTTCAGCGAAGAAAAGGCATATCCTTCCAATGATGATAAAAGGATACGGCGCAACGCATTACCGATGGTTATACCATAACCCGGCTCTAACGGACGAAATTCAAACTTTCCATGAAAGTTGTCCGTTTCTAACATTAAAACTTTATCTGGTTTCTGGAATGCTAATATCGCCATAAGTCATTATTTAGAATACAATTCTACAATCAATTGTTCTTTTATATTTTCCGGAATATCTGTCCGTTCGGGTAAATGGAGCAATTTTCCGTTCAATAAGTTCTGATCCCATTCAATCCACGGATATTTACTGTGATTGAATCCGGATAATGCTTCTGCTATTATTTCGAGGGATTTTGACTTTTCTCTTACACCGACTATTTGCCCGGATTTAACCGAATAAGAAGGGATGTTGACAACTTTTCCATCTACGACTACATGCCGGTGTGATACCAATTGCCGGGCTGCGGCACGCGTAGGCGCCAATCCGAGCCGGAAAACCACGTTGTCTAAACGGCTTTCCAACAATTGCAGTAACACTTCACCGGTAATGCCTTTCGAACGGGAAGCTTTGTCGAACATATTTCTAAACTGTTTTTCCAACACGCCATAGGTGTATTTTGCTTTTTGCTTTTCCCGCAACTGAATGCCGTATTCCGACGTTTTTCTTTTTCGACTGTTCCCGTGCTGTCCGGGAGGATAATTCTTCTTCGACAGAACTTTGTCTGCGCCGAATATCGCTTCACCAAATTTACGGGCAATCTTTGTTCTTGGACCTGTATATCTTGCCATTTTTGTTTATTTTTTAACGTTCAACTAAATCTTCAAACCATGCAGCCGCGATTGCGAGAGGATGAAATGCAATCTATTCATGAATTCAAGATTCATATAAAATATTTATTTACACTCTTCTTTTCTTGGGAGGACGACAGCCGTTATGTGGTAACGGAGTCACGTCAATGATTTCCGTCACTTCGATGCCTTTACTGTGAATCGTACGAATAGCTGATTCACGACCATTGCCCGGCCCTTTGATATACACTTTCACTTTGCGTAAGCCTAAATCGTAAGCCACTTTTGCACAATCCTCCGCGGCCATCTGAGCGGCATAGGGGGTGTTTTTCTTTGAACTACGAAAGCCCATCTTACCGGCAGATGACCAACTGATGACTTGTCCGTCACTATTGGCTAACGACACAATAATGTTATTGAACGAGGAATGAATATGGGCTTGACCATAGGCATCCACTTTCACTTTTCTTTTTTTCGCTGCGACTGTTTTTTTTGCCATATCAGTTATTATTTAGTAGCTTTTTTCTTGTTTGCAACTGTCTTTTTCTTTCCCTTACGTGTACGAGCATTGTTTTTCGTGCTTTGCCCTCGCAATGGTAATCCAATGCGATGACGTACGCCACGATAACAGCCAATATCCATCAATCGTTTGATATTCAACTGAATTTCCGAACGAAGATCGCCTTCCACCTTATATTCGTTACCGATCACTTCACGAATCCGGGCGGCCTGGTCGTCTGTCCAATCCTTGACTTTGATATTCCTGTCAACACCTGCTTTTAACAAAATAGAGTTCGACGCGCTACGACCAATACCAAAAATATAGGTCAATGCTATTTCGCCTCTTTTTTCTTGTGGTAAGTCCACACCAACTATTCTTATCGCCATAGTATCTGATAATTATTATTATTCTATCAATTACAAATTAACCCTGACGTACTTTAAACTTAGGGTTCTTCTTATTAATTACGTACAGACGCCCTTTACGCCTTACGATTTTACATTCGGGTGTCCGTTTCTTTAAAGATGCTCTTACTTTCATCGCACTATCATTTTTAATTTATTACTCTTCTTATTTATACCTAAACGCTATTCTGCCTTTGGACAAATCATACGGCGACATTTCCACCCGCACTTTATCTCCGGGAAGAATCTTGATGTAATGCATACGCATCTTCCCCGATATATGGGCGGTAATTTCGTGCCCGTTTTCCAACTCTACACGAAACATCGCATTGGACAGCGCTTCCACTATCACTCCATCCTGTTGTATCGCAGCTTGTTTAGCCATATTTATATTTCTTTTCCTACTATCTCTTCCACATAATCAAACGATGATAAAATCATCGGCCCTGCCGGACATATTGCGATGCAATGTTCAAAATGCGCCGAATATTTCCGGTCTGTGGTGCGTACCGTCCAACCATCTTTCTCGAACGTCACTTGTTTTGCGCCTTGATTGATCATCGGTTCAATACAAATACACATCCCATTTCTTAACAACGCGCCACAACCTTTTCGTCCGTAATTAGGCACTTCCGGGTCTTCATGCATTTTCCGTCCGCAACCGTGTCCAACCAACTCGCGTACTACAGAGTAACCTCTTGACTCGCAATAGCGCTGAATGGCATTACTAATGTCACCTACCCGGTGACCGGCTACTGCCAACCGAATCCCTTCATATAACGATTCTTTGGTTGCACGCAACAACTTCCTGGTTTCCTCCGAAACCTCTCCTACACAAAAAGTATAGGCCGAATCACCCACAAATCCGTTCAACACCGTTCCGCAGTCAATGGAGATAACGTCTCCTTCTTTCAGAATGGTTTTTGGGGACGGAACCCCATGTACTACCTGCTCATTGACGGAGGCACAAATCGAATTTGGAAATCCTCCGTATCCCAAAAAAGCGGGGACAGCGCCATGATCACGTATAAACTTCTCGGCTATCCGATCCAGTTGAAGGGTAGAGATTCCCGGTTGGATGCACTTTGCCAATTCTCCCAAAGTCTTCCCTACCAATAGATTTGCCTCGCGCATCAACGCGATTTCTTCATCTGTCTTCAGATAGATCATCTCAATATGCCGCCGCTGAACCTGAACGTCCTTTAATTCTTCCGGATTTCAATAATCCATCATAATGACGCATCAACAAATGGCTTTCTACCTGTTGCAAGGTATCCAGCACAACACCTACCAAAATCAACAAAGACGTTCCTCCGAAAAACTGAGAAAATTCCATGCTCATTCCCGCCAATCGCGCAAAGGCCGGCAGAATGGCCACCACGGCCAGGAAAAATGCTCCCGGAAGCGTAATTCTACTCATTATTTCGTCCAGATAATCTTTGGTTGCCTTACCCGGTTTTACACCCGGAATAAATCCGTTATTTCGCTTCAAATCATCCGCCATCTGAGTTGGATTAATCGTAATTGCCGTATAAAAATAGGTGAATGCGATAATCAACAAGGCGAATACAAAGTTATACCAAAATCCGGTATTATCCATAAATGCCGACCAAAACGAACCTACTTCGCTCTGACTGGCAAATCCTGCTATCGAAATCGGAATAAACATAATGGCCTGTGCAAAGATAATCGGCATTACGTTGGCAGCATTTACCTTCAAGGGGATATACTGCCGCGCGCCGCCATATTGTTTGTTACCGACAATTCGTTTGGCATATTGTACCGAAACTTTGCGCGCTCCCTGCACTAAGGCGATAGCGCCTGCAATCACAAACAACAGGAACAGCACTTCAAAAAGGAACATCACCAAACCACCGCTGGTTTTTTCTCCCATACGGGATATAAATTCCTGAAAAAGTGCATGCGGCAAACGGGCTATGATTCCTATCAAAATGATAAACGAGATACCATTTCCAACGCCTTTGTCCGTGATCCGTTCGCCTAACCACAGGACGAACATACTTCCACCTGCCATAATGATAGTGGATGATATTTTAAACCAAAGATCTGTCGGCATAGGCACATTGGCGCCTCGCATTTGCACACTCAAATTGATCAGGTATGCCCAACCTTGGAATATCAGTATGATAACTGTCAGATAGCGAGTCCATTGATTAATTTTCTTGCGTCCGCTTTCACCTTCGCGTTGTAACTTTTGGAAAGAAGGCACAACGATTGCCATTAATTGCATCACGATGGACGCAGAAATGTATGGCATAATTCCTAAGGCAAAAATGGATGCGTTGGAGAATGCTCCTCCGGAAAACATATCCAACAAAGCCATCAAACCTCCACGGGTTTGCGCCTGTAATGCACTCAGGGCTTGCGGATCAATACCCGGAAGTACCACATATGTCCCCAAACGATAGATAATAACCAACAGAAGCGTAATCAGAATTCGTTTTCTTAAATCCTCTATCTTCCAAATATTTTTTATTGTCTCAACAGCTCTCATAACTTCTTAGAGTTTAACGATCGTTCCACCTGCTGCCAAAATGGCTTCTTCTGCTTTTTTCGAGAATGCATGCGCTTCTACGTCTATTTTCACAGAAATGCTTCCTTTGGCAAGTATTTTTACTAATTGAGAGGCAGAAATAAATCCGGCTTTTCTCAACTCATCCAATCCAATTTGCGACACCTGCTTTTCGTCCGCTAATTGTTGTAATGTGGAAAGATTGATCGCTTTATACTCCACCCGGTTAAAATTTTTAAAACCAAATTTGGGCAATCGCCTTTGGATAGGCATCTGCCCACCTTCAAAACCGATCTTTTTAGAATAACCGGAGCGCGATTTCGCGCCTTTATGTCCTCTCGTAGAGGTACCGCCAAGTCCTGAACCCGGGCCACGACCGATTCTTTTTCTGGTTTTTGTAGAACCTTCTGCAGGTTTTAAATTAGATAAATTCATATCAATTATTTTATTACGATCAAATTATTACTTTTCAACAGAAACTAAGTGTTTCACTTTCTCAATCATACCTAAAATGGAGGGAGTATCTTCATGCTCCACCACACGGTTCAATTTTCTCAGGCCTAATGCGTCCAGTGTTCTTTTCTGGTCTTTCGGACATTTAATTCTGCTCCTTACTTGTTTTATTTTTATTGTTGCCATGCTACAATCCTCCTGTTTTTAACCATTAAACACTTTTTCTACGGAGACGCCCCGGTTTTGAGCTACCATTGCCGGACTTCTCAATTCATTCAATGCGGCAATCGTCGCTTTCACCAAATTGTGTGAGTTCGAAGAACCTTTTGATTTGGCTAATACGTCCGTAATACCTACACTTTCCAGCACGGCGCGCATAGCGCCACCGGCTTTTACTCCCGTACCGTGCGAAGCCGGTTTGATCAAGACTTCCGCTCCGCCGAATTTGGCGACTTGCTCATGCGGGATAGTGCCCTTATGCACCGGTATTCTCAGCAAATTCTTCTTTGCCGCTTCCACGCCTTTCGCTATTGCGGTTGTTACTTCACTGGCTTTACCCAAGCCCCAGCCTACGATACCGTCTTCATTTCCGACGACGACAATCGCCGCAAAACTAAACGTGCGTCCACCTTTGGTAACTTTCGTTACGCGGTTGATAGCGACTAATCTGTCTTTTAATTCTAAATCGTTTGTCGATTTTACTCTGTTATTTATTCCTGCCATCTTTCTTAAAATTTAAGGCCGCCATTACGTGCCGCATCGGCTAATTCTTTAATTCTTCCGTGATACAAATATCCGTTCCTGTCAAAAACAACCACTTGAATACCGGCTTCTTGTGCATTTTTTGCAATGATTTCGCCTACTTTTGCGGCAAGTTCCTTTTTAGGAGATGCGTCTGTTAGCTTCAATGAAGAAGCAGCAGCTAATGTTTTACCGGTCGTATCATCAATTACTTGCGCGTATATCTGCTTGTTACTTCTGAATACCGTCAAACGCGGACGTTCCGAAGTACCTGATATTTTACTACGTACACTTCTCTTAATTCTTGTTCTTCTTGTTTCTTTCGTTGCCATATTAATTTTCGTTTCGCAGCTTATTTAGATGCAGATTTACCTGATTTTCTTCTGATTACTTCACCTACAAACCGAATACCTTTTCCTTTATAGGGTTCCGGCATACGGAAAGAGCGAATTTTCGCACATACTTGGCCGAGCAATTGTTTGTCGGCAGACTCTAATATTATCTGCGGATTTTTATTACGCTCAGACTTGGTTTCCAACTTGATTTCCGCCGGCAACTGGATATATATATTATGGGTATATCCCAAGGCCAAATCTAAAAGTTGATCCGTGCCTGTCGCACGATAACCTACGCCGACCAATTCCAGTTCTTTCCTGTATCCTTCGGACACGCCAATAACCATGTTGTTAATCAAGGAACGATACAAGCCATGCATGGCACGATGCACACGTTCGTCGCTGGGTCTTTCCAAACTCAACACTCCGTTGTCAATGTTGATTTTAATATCCGGATTGATTTTCTGAACCAGTTCGCCTTTAGCCCCTTTCACGGTGACAACGTCATCTTTGAAGGTGACAGTCACTCCAGCGGGTATTTGAATGGGTAATTTTCCTATTCTTGACATCTTTCTTTCCTCCTGTTAACTAATAAAACATAATACTTCGCCCCCCACTTTCAGGTTGCGGGCTTCTTTGTCTGTCATCACACCTCTGGAGGTAGAAAGGATTGCGATGCCAAGACCGTTCAACACTCTGGGCATATCCTTGTAACCTACATACTGACGTAAACCCGGCGTAGAAACCCGCCGGAGCGTCTTAATCGCATTGACTTTGTTTACCGGGTCGTACTTCAAGGCGATTTTAATGGCGCCTTGAGGCCCTTCTTCTTCAAACTTGAAGTTAAGAATGTAGCCTTTTTCAAAAAGGATTTTCGTGATTTCCTTTTTCAAATTGGAGGCGGGCACTTCGACTATCCGGTGCTGCGCCTTGATTGCATTACGCAATCTTGTTAAATAATCTGCAATAGGGTCTGTCATAGTTTGTTTTAATTAAATTGATCCGGATTTTCCGGACAATATTTAATACTCTTTTTTTTCACCAACTCGCTTTTTTTATGCCCGGAATCAAACCCTGCGATGCCATTTCGCGGAATTGGATACGGGATACGCCGAATTGACGCATGTATCCTTTTGGACGTCCCGTCAGTTTACAACGGTTGTGTAAACGTACAGGAGAGGCATTTTTAGGCAGTGCCTGCAATGCTTCATAGTTGCCTTCGGCTTTTAACTGAGCTCTTTTGGCTGCATATTTTTTCACCAGCTTAGCCCGTTTTATTTCGCGGGCTTTCATTGATTCTTTCGCCATCTTAATTCTTTTTTATATTCTTAAAGGGCAATCCGAATTCTTTCAGGAGTGCATATCCTTCTTCGTCTGTTTGCGCAGAGGTCACAAAGGTAATATTCATTCCCAATATTTTCGTGATATTGTCAATATTTATTTCCGGAAAAATGATTTGTTCCTGGATTCCTAACGTATAATTACCTCTTCCGTCGAGTTTGCTTTCAATTCCCCGAAAGTCACGGATACGGGGTAAAGCTACACGTACCAATCGTTCCAGAAACTCATACATTTTTTCTTGACGCAAGGTAACCATCACGCCGATAGGCATTTTCTTTCGCAACTTGAAGTTCGAAATATCTTTCTTGGAAAATGTGGCAACGGCTTTCTGACCCGTAATATTGGTCAGTTCGACAATAGCCACGTCGATAATTTTCTTATCTCCCGTTGCTATGCCAAGCCCTTGATTGATCACAATTTTTTCCAGCACGGGGACTTGCATCACCGATTTATAATTAAATTCCTTCTTTAATGCAGGAACGATTCGCTCCTGATATTCTTTTTTTAGGCTGGTCAGATTACTCATTATTTAATTACCTCCCCTGATTTTTTAGCGTAGCGTACTAATACTCCTTTTTCTTCTCTCCGCCCGATTCGAGTGGGTTGCCCTGATTTAGGGTCCAACAAGTTCAGATTGGAAAGATGAACAGGAGCTTCTTTTTTCACAACTCCTCCCTGCGGGCTTTTGGCACTGGGTTTGGTATGTTTCGATACCATATTCACCCCTTCTACAATCGCTCGGCTTTCTTTTACGAGCACTTGCAGAACACGCCCGGTTTTTCCTATGTCGTCGCCGGTATTTACAAATACGGTGTCGCCTTTTCTTATGTACTTACTCATATGATGTTACTGATTAAAGCACTTCCGGTGCAAGTGATACAATTTTCATATTCGTCGTACGCAATTCCCTGGCAACAGGGCCAAAAATACGACTGCCTCTCAGTTCTCCCGCCGGGTTCAGCAATACACAAGCATTATCGTCGAAACGGATATAAGAGCCGTCTTGACGACGGATTTCTTTTTTCGTACGTACGATGATGGCTTTTGATACGGCTCCTTTTTTTACGTCGCTCGAAGGAATAACGCTCTTCACCGCGACCACGATAATATCTCCTACGGTGGCATAACGCTTGCGCGTACCACCCAACACGCGGATACACAACACTTCCTTGGCTCCGCTATTATCGGCTACTATTAATCTTGATTCTTGTTGTATCATCTTACTTAGCCCTTTCTATGATTTGAACTAACCGCCATCTTTTCGTTTTACTCAATGGACGGGTTTCCATAATTTTTACTTTATCGCCGATGTTACATTCATTTTTTTCATCGTGAACATGATATTTTTTTGTCTTGCTGACAAATTTGCCGTAAATAGGATGTTTCTCTTTCCATTTCACGGCTACCGTGATGCTTTTATCCATCTTGTTACTGAATACCACGCCCGTTCTTTCTTTTCTTAATCTTCTGGTTTCCATCAGGCTCCGTATTAATTGTTATTTTGTTTTCGTTGATGCAATTCCGTCAAAAGACGGGCAATCGTTTTTCGCTGTTCTTTGATTTGCGAAGGATTATCCAGCGGTGAAATGCTATGATTAATCTTTTTCTGATCCAAAGACATTTTTTCAGCGTCGATTCTTTCTTCGATCTCTTTGGTACTTAATTCCTTTATTTCTTTAATTTTCATAGCGCTTACACATTTTGATTTTGCATATCATAGTCACGTCGAACAACGAATTTCGTTGTTACCGGAAGTTTTTGCGCAGCTAAGCGCAAGGCTTCTTTTGCGACATCAAAGGATACTCCTTCTATCTCAAATATCAAACGTCCGGGAGAAACAGGAGCGACAAATCCTTCCGGATTTCCTTTTCCCTTACCCATACGTACATCGGCCGGTTTCCTCGTGATCGGTTTATCGGGAAAAATCCGTACCCACACCTGTCCCTGGCGTTGCATATAACGGGTGACAGCAATACGCGCTGCTTCAATCTGGCGGCCTGTGATCCATTTGTATTGTAAAGATTTTATGCCAAACGAACCAAATGCCAACTGATTACCACGTTGTGCAAAGCCTTTCAGACGGCCTTTTTGTTGTCTTCTAAATTTTGTTTTTTTAGGTTGTAACATTTCACTTCTTATTTATAATGTTTAATTATAAAAATGGGTAACGGCCATTTTTGTATTTAAAATTTATTCTCCGGATAAACCCTTAATTCTTTCTATCTCTGTCGCGGTCGCGGTCGCGGTCGCCTCTGTCTCTGCGACGATTCTTCCGGTCGTTTCGATGATCTCCACGACCGCCACCTCCGTCATTGCCTCCACGATAGCCAAAATCTTTCGAGAAGGTGAACGATGGGGCAAGGTCTTTTTTGCCATAGACTTCGCCGCGGCATATCCACACTTTAATGCCTAACAACCCGACCTTGGTCAAGGCTTCGGCCAGTGCATAATCAATATCGGCGCGGAAGGTATGCAGCGGCGTACGGCCTTCTTTATACATTTCCGAGCGAGCCATTTCCGCGCCATTCAACCGGCCGGATACCTGTACCTTGATCCCTTCGGCTCCCATTCGCATGGTCGAAGCGATGGCCATTTTCACGGCGCGGCGGTAAGCGATTTTCCCTTCCAGTTGACGGGCGATATTATTGGCAACAATCACAGCGTCCAGTTCCGGTTTTTTGATTTCAAAAATATTGATCTGAACTTCTTTATCTGTAATTTTCTTCAATTCTTCCTTCAGTTTGTCGACTTCCGAACCGGCCTTACCGATGATAATACCCGGACGGGATGTACATACGGTAATAGTGACTAACTTCAAGGTACGTTCAATAATAATACGCGATACACTCGCTTTGACCAAACGGGCATTCAGATATTTACGGATTTGACTGTCCTCCAGCAAGGTGTCTCCATAATTATTGCCACCATACCAGTTGGAATCCCAACCCCGGATAATTCCCAAACGATTACTAATCGGATTTACTTTCTGTCCCATTTGTATTAATTTTGACTTTCGTTGTTACTCAGTGTATCGACAAACAAGGTCACATGGTTAGACCGTTTACGAATGCGGTAGCCTCTACCTTGCGGCGCAGGACGCATCCGTTTCAAGGTGGTTCCACCATCTACGCTCACGGCCGACACATATAATTCGCCGCTTTCCGCTTTACGCTCATTCTTTTGCTGCCAATTGGAAATGGCCGAACGAAGCAATTTTTCTACTTTAGCCGCAGCTTCCTTGTTTGAAAATTTCAAAACACCTAATGCCCTGAATACCTCCATGCCTCGAATCATATTTACCACTAAACGCATCTTGCGAGGAGAAGTAGGAACGTTTCGCAATTTGGCAAAATAGACGGACTTTCGGGCCTCTTTCATTTTTTCTGCTGATTCTCTCTTTCTAGCACCCATATTTGTTTTCTTTTTATTTCTTACTTCCTGTTTCCTGCGTGACCACGGAAGATACGCGTCGGAGAAAATTCGCCCAACTTGTGACCTACCATATTTTCTGTTATAAACACAGGTATAAATTTGTTACCATTGTGAACGGCAATAGTATGCCCTACAAAATCCGGCGAAATCATGGAGGCTCTCGCCCATGTCTTAATCACCGTTTTTTTCCCGGATTCATTCATTGCCAGAATCTTTTTTTCCAACTTCACATTGATATATGGACCTTTTTTTAACGAACGACTCATAGTTTTTTTAATTAATCAGATTTACTTTTTCCTTCTTTCAATAATATACTTGGAAGAATGTTTCTTAGGCGCTCTTGTTTTCAAGCCCTTCGCATATAAACCGGTACGTGAACGGGGATGTCCGCCGGATGCACGTCCCTCGCCACCACCCATTGGGTGATCTACGGGGTTCATTACTACACCACGGTTGCGTGGACGGCGTCCCAACCATCTCGAACGACCTGCCTTACCTGATTTTTCAAGCGCATGATCCGAATTACCTACACTTCCTATTGTCGCCTTACATGCCGATAAGATTTTCCGGGTTTCGCCCGAAGGCATCTTAATAATCGCATAAGTCCCTTCGCGCGAAGTCAACTGGGCAAATGCTCCGGCCGAACGCACCAATTTGGCGCCCTGACCCGGACGAAGTTCAATGTTGTGAATAATCGTTCCTACCGGAATCAGTTGCATCGGCAAAGTATTTCCTATTTCAGGAGCCGCTTCTGCTCCCGACATCACTGTCTGGCCTACTTCCAATCCGTTCGGAGCAACGATGTAACTCTTCTCGCCGTCTGCATAATACAATAAAGCAATACGCGAAGTGCGATTCGGATCATACTCAATCGACTTTACAGTCGCCGGAATGCCATCTTTATTTCTCTTGAAGTCTATCAGTCTGTACTTTTGCTTGTGACCGCCACCGAGATAACGCATTGTCATCTTTCCGGTATTATTACGGCCGCCCGTACGTCTCTTTCCTACTACAAGAGATTTCTCTGGTGTACTTGCAGTGATTTTATCAAATGCACCAATAATCTTGTGTCTCTGCCCCGGTGTTGTGGGCTTTAATTTACGTATTCCCATTTTTTTATCAGATATTACTGAAGAAGTCTATGACCTCTCCTTCTTTCAATGTTACAATTGCCTTTTTATAGGAAACTTGCTTTCCGGAAATAACGCCTGATTTTGTATAACGGCTTTTGCGTTTTCCGGAATAATTCATCGTATTTACGTCTACTACGCTTACGTTGTACATCGTTTCTACGGCTTTCTTTATCTCAAGCTTGTTCGCATCAGGAGAAACACGAAAGCCAAAACGATTCGGCGTTTTGTCCGTGATCGCTGTTTGCTTCTCTGTTACAATCGGTTTAATAATAATGCCCATATCTATGCTCTCCTTATGCGTTTAAAAGATTTTCAATAAGTTCTACCGAACGTTCAGTCAGCACCAAACTGGCTGCATCGATCACTTTATATGTATTCAGGTCGGAAACCGTCACCACTTTGGCTTTTTCCAGATTCCGAGCCGACAAATATACGAATTTGTTATTCTCCGGCAAAACCAGCAGCAATTTCCGGTTTTCGAGATTCAATCCTTTCACTATCGCCACAAAATCTTTTGTTTTGGGGGCGGTTAAAGAAAAGTCTTCCAATACGACGATGGCATTTTCTTTTGCTTTATACGAAAGAGCCGACTTGCGTGCCAAGACTTTTACTTTCTTGTTCAGTTTAAAACCGTAATCTCTCGGTCTCGGGCCAAACACACGGCCACCTCCTACCAGTAGGGGCGAGTTAATATCACCCCGGCGAGCGCCGCCACTTCCTTTCTGACGAATCAACTTGCGCGTGCTTCCGGACACTTCGCTTCTTTCTTTGGATTTATGCGTACCCTGGCGCTTATTGGCCATGTGTTGTTTTACATCCAAATAGATAGCATGGTCATTCGGTTCCACACCAAATACCGCATCATTCAAAGTAACCGTTCTACCGGTATTTTCTCCTTTAATATTCAATACATTCAGTTCCATTACTTCTCAATTAATACGATTGAACCTTTTGCTCCGGGTATTGAACCTTTTAACAACAAAAGGTTGTTTTCCGGCAATATTTTGATCACCTGCAAGTTCTGAACCGTTACGCGTTCATTACCCATTTGTCCTGCCATGCGTGTTCCCTTGAATACTTTGGCGGGATAAGAACATGCACCCACACTACCGGGAGCACGCAGACGGTTATGCTGGCCGTGTGTACTTTGTCCCACACCGCCAAAACCGTGACGTTTCACAACTCCTTGGAATCCTTTTCCTTTGGATGTTCCGACCACATCCACGAAACCTGTTTCACTCAAATACTCCACCGTGATTACATCTCCGGGGTTGTACGCGGTTTCAAAACCCTTGAACTCGGCCAAGTGTCTCTTGGGCGTTACGCCTGCTTTCTTGAAATGACCGGCTTCGGGCTTGGTTGTATGCTTCTCTTTTTTCTCTTCGAAACCCAACTGCACTGCCTCATAGCCGTCTTTTTCTTTTGTCTTGATTTGCGTAACCACACAAGGACCTACTTCGATGACAGTGCATGGCAAATTTTTACCCTCGGCACTGAAAACGGATGTCATTCCGATTTTTTTTCCTAATAATCCTGGCATTTCACTTTATTATTTTAATTCTCACACTTTTATTTCTACTTCTACGCCGCTCGGCAATTCCAACTTCATCAAAGCGTCTACTGTTTTAGCCGTCGAACTGTAAATGTCTATCAGGCGTTTATAGGAAGAAAGTTCAAATTGCTCGCGCGATTTCTTATTTACAAACGTCGAACGGTTCACAGTAAAAATCCGCTTGTGCGTCGGCAGTGGAATTGGCCCACTTACCACTGCTCCGGTAGCCTTCACCGTCTTGACTATTTTCTCGGAAGACTTGTCTACCAGTGAATAGTCATATGACTTTAGTTTGATTCTGATTTTCTGGCTCATATTGTTTGTTTCTAAATTATTTGACTAAATCAACTCGTCCCTGCACTTCCGTCAACACCTGTTTCGCTATTGACGAAGAAACTTGGGCATAATGAGAAAACTGCATGGAAGAGGTAGCGCGGCCGGAGGTAATGGTACGCAACACGGTCACATATCCAAATGTCTCGGCCAACGGCACTTTTGCCTTTACGATGCGTGCGCCGGTACGACTGGCTTCCATGCCTTCCACTTGTCCGCGACGTTTGTTTAAATCACCAATCACATCGCCCATATTTTCTTCCGGCGTCACGACTTCGATCTTCATGATGGGTTCCATCAATACCGGACCGGCTTTTTCCGCCGCACTTTTAAATGCCTGGATCGCACAAATTTCAAACGATAACTGATCCGAATCCACCGGATGGAAAGAGCCGTCAATTAACGTCACTTTAATGCTGTTCAACGGATAACCGGCCAATACGCCATTATGCATGGCTTTATCAAAGCCTTTCTGTACGGAAGGAATGTATTCTTTCGGAACATTACCGCCTTTTACTTCGTCCACAAATTGCAGACGACCTTCAAACCCTTCATCGGCCGGCGCTATACGGACAATAATGTCAGCAAATTTACCGCGGCCTCCGGTTTGTTTCTTGTATACCTCACGCAATTCGACCGGTTTCGTAATGGCTTCCTTATATGACACCAATGGACGTCCCTGGTTACATTCTACCTTAAATTCCCGTTTCAGACGGTCGACAATGATTTCCAAATGCAACTCACCCATCCCGCGAATCACAGTCTGACCCGTATCCTCGTTCGATTCAACGCGGAACGTCGGGTCTTCTTCGGCCAGTTTGGACAAGCCGACTCCCAGACGGTCCAGGTCTTTTTGAGTCTTCGGCTCAATGGCGATACCGATCACCGGATCCGGAAATTCCATTGATTCGAGCGTAATCGGATGATTTTCGTCACACAGCGTATCGCCTGTACGAATATCTTTGAAACCGACGCCTGCGCCGATGTCGCCGCAACCGATTTGTTCCATCGGATTCTGTTTGTTCGAGTGCATCTGGAACAAACGGGAAATACGTTCTTTCTTTCCAGAACGTGTATTGAACACATAAGAACCGGCATTCAATGTGCCGGCATAGACACGGAAGAAACAAAGACGTCCCACATACGGGTCGGTAGCAATCTTGAAGGCAAGGGCGGTCAGCGGTTCTTCGGAAACCGGTTTCCGGAGGATTTCCTTATCGGTGTCTTCCGGATCGTGACCTGCAATACTCGGCGTATCACTCGGGCTGGGCAGGTATGCGCACACAGCGTCCAACAACGTCTGTACGCCTTTATTCTTAAACGACGATCCGCAGATCATCGGATTGATATGCATGGATAATGTGCCTTTGCGGACGGCCGTACGGATTTCGTCTTCGGTAATGGTCGACGGATCGTCGAAATATTTTTCCATCACTACATCGTCACACTCAGCGACGACTTCCAGCATTTTTTCGCGCCATTCTTCGGCTTCGGCCTTCAGGTCGGCCGGGATTTCACATACTTCATATTCGGCGCCCATAGTTTCATCGTTCCAGAAGATGGCTTTCATCTGCACCAAATCTACTACGCCCTTAAATTTCTCTTCTGCGCCGATAGGTATCTGAATCGGACATGGATTGGCACCCAATACGTCTTTTACCTGGCGAACCACTTCATAGAAATTGGCGCCCGAACGGTCCATCTTATTGACGTAACCGATACGGGGTACATTATATTTATCTGCCTGACGCCACACCGTTTCCGACTGCGGTTCTACGCCGCCTACCGCACAAAAGGCGGCTACGGCTCCGTCCAGAATACGCAACGAGCGTTCTACCTCTACGGTAAAATCCACGTGTCCGGGGGTGTCTATCAAATTAATTTTAAATCGTTCTTGGGCGTAATCCCAGAAAGTAGTGGTGGCTGCCGAAGTAATCGTTATCCCACGTTCCTGCTCCTGCGCCATCCAGTCCATCGTCGCTGCGCCGTCGTGCACTTCACCGATTTTATGCGTTAAACCGGTATAGAAAAGAATACGCTCTGATGTCGTCGTCTTTCCTGCATCGATGTGCGCCATGATGCCGATATTCCGGGTATATTTTAATAATTCGTCTGCTTTACTCATTTTTGCTATCAATTAAAAACGGAAGTAGGCAAACGCACGATTTGCTTCCGCCATGCGATGCATGTCTTCTTTACGTTTATAGGCGCCACCCTGATTGTTAAACGCATCCACAATTTCAGCGCTTAATTTATCCGACATCGTTTTGCCGCCCCGTTTACGGGCATACAAAATCAAATTTTTCATTGAAATGGATTCTTTGCGATCCGGACGAATGTCTGTAGGTACTTGAAATGTGGCGCCACCTACACGGCGGGATTTTACTTCAACCTGAGGAGTTATATTTTCGAGCGCCGTTTTCCAAATCTCCAAGGCGGATTTGGTTTCATTCGGCAACTTGGTTCTTACATTTTCCAAAGCGGAATAGAAAATTTCATATGACGTATTTTTCTTACCGTCATACATTAAATGGTTTACAAACTTTGTAACCCGAACATCACCGTAGACAGGATCCGGTAGGATCTGCCGTTTTTTTGGCTTTGACTTTCTCATTTGTTTTCAGAATTTTCGTTCTTGTTTTTGGTTGTTGATCTTTTTGTCTTCAACGGCTCCTCCGAACCATTTACTCAACCGATTATCTTAATCCCAATAACTTAAACCAATTTATATTATTTTCTAAAACTGTTTTATTCTTACGTTTCTCTCTTTTTTATTTTTTCCCTTTTACAGGCCCTTTTACAGCCCCTTTTGCCGGAGCGGCTCCCGGCTTCGGACGTTTGGCACCGTATTTTGAGCGACGTTGCGTACGACCGGCTACGCCTGCCGTATCCAATGTCCCGCGTACAATATGATAACGTACGCCCGGCAGGTCTTTCACACGACCGCCACGTACCATTACAATGGAGTGTTCCTGCAAATTGTGACCTTCGCCCGGAATGTAAGAGTTAACCTCCTTGTGATTCGTCAAACGAACACGGGCTACTTTACGCATGGCAGAATTCGGCTTCTTCGGTGTTGTCGTATACACACGGACACAAACACCGCGTCTCTGGGGACACGCATCCAAAGCGGGAGATTTTCCCTTCACCACCAACGTTTCTCTTCCTTTTCTTACTAATTGTTGTATTGTAGGCATTTTCTACTCTATTTTTATATACTCTTAATTCTATTTATCTTTACACTTTTCCATTTCGGGTTGCAAAGATACAAACTTTTTTCATACAAACAAGCGGTCGACAAAAAAAAATGAGTTTTTTTGATGATATGGCACTTTATTCCGATCTCCCTTATTTCCGGTTTGCTCTAAATACACGCATTTTTAAGGAAGAATCAATGAGGGATTGAGGTTGGGGATTGTTCATTTCCGGCTACGGAGGTTGTGCTGTTAGAGAAATCAGGTGGGAATGAGGCTTTTGAAATCTTCGGGGAGGCAAAGATTCAAAGATTTATCCTTCCTTTTCGATTTTTATGTCGTATAACATGTTTTTTGTTGCATCATTTATGAAATAATAGATTACCTTTGCGCTTCATATGTCTCAAAAAACAAAAAAGTAAATGAATGCGATTGTGTTACATATTTTCTCCCTGTTTGGTTTAATTAACGCTTTTGCGTTGGTTATGCCGGATTATTTCTTAGAGAGAGAGAGAGAGAGAGAGAGAGAGAGAGAGAGACAAACCTGACGTTACGCACGCGCGATGGTAATAAAAATCAATTAATTACACAAGAAAATCCACAATCATTTTACTTGGGGATTCCCTGTTTTTCCGGAAAGAAAGACAGGGAAAGGCTTGTTGTGCGCGTAACCCGAAGGGAGCGCCGCCGGGCTTCCACAAAATACTGTAGTAAGATGGTGCATGGATGGTTTCATTTCCGGACGCACCATGCTGCTGCGAGCATGTGCCGGGATATTTTCACTCCGTACCGGGATACTTTCACTCTGTACCAGGATGTTTTGGCTCCGTACCACGCTATTTTGATTCCGTACCGGTATTTTTTAACATTGCACCACGCTGTTTTTAGCATGTTCCATGATACTTTCACTCCGTACCGGGGTATTTTAAGCATGTACCTGAGTATTTTAACATTGCACCTCGATTCTACGGGAATGTACCGGGATATTTTAATATTGCACGACCATATAAACAACCATTATAATAATAGAACAGGATATGAAAAAGAATTTGACGGATGCAGCACGGCTGCATAACATTGAGAACGGTATTTTGGGTACACGGAACCATCCCGAAATCCTTGAACGCATGAACGGTTACGGTTATACGACCGCGCGTATAACCGAGGGTGAAGAACTGTTGAAGAAAGCCCGGGGCCAAGTGGCGCGTCATTCGGAAGAATACAGCGACCGGTATGTGGCAACGAACGAACTGGAGAAATTGCGTACTACGGCTTATACCGACTATATGATTACGTTGAAAGTGGTGCGCGTGGCATTCAAGAATCAGCCCGGGAAATTGCCTGATTTCAATGCGACCGGCCGACGCAAACGCAGCCTGTCGGGTTGGCTGAATGACGCCCATGTGATGTACACCAACCTACAGTCGCCCGAAGCGTTGGAGGTGATGTCGAAGTACGGCTACACGGCGGAACGCCTGCTAAAGGAGTATCAAAAGGTGGAGGAAGTGTCGCAACTTCACAGCAAACGCCTTGCGGAAACAAGCGGCGCCCAACAGTCCACGCTGGAACGCGATGCGGCCATCGACGAAGTATGTAACTGGTTTAGCGATTTTCGAGCGATTGCCCGCGTAGCGTTATATGACAAGCCGCAGTTGCTGGAGGCGCTGGGAATCATAAAAAAATGAATGGAGAATAACATCCGAACCTTGATTTACTTGATTAAAAGATTCGCTTGATGATTAAATCCCGACAATCCTTTCATCCGGAAAATCATGGTTCATACAACAGTATATAAGGAAATAAAGAAAAATAGCAGGCATTACAGTCTTGCTATCATGTGTTTTTAAAGTGTTTACTATTAATTTTTAATTTATGATTAAATGAAGAAGAATTTATTTTTAATGAAATGGGATACATGGCGGAAGATATTATGTATGTTATGTATCCTCAGTGGTTCACTGGCTGCGCATGCGCAGAAACAAGTGAGTGGTACGGTGACGGACACGAACAGTGAGCCGGTTATCGGGGCGAATGTCGTGGAAAAAGGAACGACGAACGGTACTATTACGGATGTGGATGGGAAATTCTCCCTGACCGTTTCCGATAATGCCGTTTTAAGTATTTCCTTTATCGGGTATATCCCGCAAGACATGGTAGTGGGGAACCGGTCGATTCTGAATGTCAGACTTCTGGAAGACACGCAGGCGTTGGAGGAAGTCGTGGTGATCGGTTACGGAACGGCTAAAAAGAAAGACCTTACCGGCTCCGTTGTCCGGGCAGACCTTACGAAACTGCAAGAGTCTTCGAACATCAGTATCGGTTCGGCATTGCAGGGTACTGTCCCCGGACTGAATGTGGGCGCAGTGACAACGGCAGGAGCTGACCCGTCCATAGAAATTCGCGGACGGACGTCCATATCCGGCAGCAATTCGCCGTTGATCGTGTTGGACGGTATTATTTATCGGGGCAGTATGGTGGACATCAATCCGAATGATATTGAATCCATCGACATACTGAAAGATGCCAGCGCAGCTGCTATTTACGGTTCGCAGGCAAGTAACGGCGTCATGCTGATTACTTCCAAATCGGTGAAGACAATGAGCAAACCGATTATCGAATATTCGGGTTCGTTTGCGTTGCAGGACGCCTCTAACAAAAAGATGAGACCGAGGGACAGGGACGGATTCCTGCAACTGATTGCCGACGCTTTCCTGACCGAAAGCCGGACAGGGGACGATCTGATGACCCCGAATCCTTCGTGGAAAGTGACCGACCACATGATGGATACCCGTGCGGTCGATGGTTACCTGGACGGTACGAACTTCGACTGGTTCGACCTGGTGACAAACGATCATCCTTCTATCCAAAGCCATAACCTGAGTATAAGGGGGAGAAGCGAATTAAGCAATTATTTTATGTCCATCGGATTGACCGACCAGGAAAATCTGATCATCAACGATGATTACCAACGCTACAATATCCGTATGAACCTGGATACGAAAGTCACCGGCTGGTTGAAAGTGGGCGCTCAGACATTCTTTACCTTGAGCGATTATTCGGGCATTGCGGCAAGCGGCACTTCCCGGTCTCTCGCGCCTGTAACAACCCCGACAGACGCTAATGGCGAATTGGTATTGTATCCGTATTACGGCAGTCTGAATCCGCTGTATGAAATCGAACAGGATAATGTGGACAAACGCTACAATTTTTTCGGGAATTTCTATGTGGATGTGGATATTCCGTTTGTCAAAGGACTGAATTACCGCCTGAACTTTTCGCAAAACCTGATTCTCGACAAGGATTTCACCTTCAATCCGTGGGGAAATAACGTGACCGGTTCGGGAAACAAGCAAAACCAGAGCCAGTACACATGGACGGCAGACCATATCCTTACGTATAAGCAGACTTTCGGCAAACATGACATCAATTCCACACTGGTTTATGGCACTGAAAAGCGGGAGTGGGAAACGACGAACGCCAGCGGGGCGGATTTTGCGAACGATGTGTTGGGTTACAACTATCTGGGTGCGGCCAATGCCAGCCGTCAGGTGATCTCGTCCGATGCATGGCAGGAGAGCAGCCTTTATACCATGTTGCGCCTCGGCTATACGTATGACAGCCGTTACAGTTTTACCGGAACCATGCGTCGCGACGGATTTTCCGGTTTTGGGAAAACCAACAAGTTTGCCCTGTTCCCGTCAGCAGCCGTTGCATGGCGAATGAGTGAAGAAAATTTCATAAAAGACAACCTGAAATGGGTGGATAACCTGAAACTGCGCTTGTCTTACGGCTCGAACGGTAACCGCACCGTATCGCGTTACCAAACATTAGCCCAAATGGGTACGCGGAATGCATATTTGTATGGCGACGGCGCTCCTGCCGAAAAAGGTTTGAGGATCACCGCCATGGCCAATGAAGCATTGAAATGGGAAACTACTAATTCGTTCAATATCGGACTGGAGTTCAGCGTACTGAACGGTAGAATCTTCGGAGACCTGGAATATTACCGCTCCGACACGTATGATTTGCTCTACAACATCAGCATCCCGAATATGAATAACAATATCAGCACGATACCTGCCAATATCGGTAAACTGGCAAACAAGGGATATGAATTGACTGTGACCGGAATCCCCGTACAGACCAAAGATTTCAGTTGGGACGTTACGTTCAATTATTCGCTGAACAGGAACAAGGTGGTCAGTATTCTGGGGCTTGATACTGACGGCGACGGCAAGGAAGACGACCTCATTTCGAGCAAGATATTTATCGGCCATCCCTACGGCGTATGTTATGATTTTGAACAGATCGGCTTGTGGCAGTTGGATGAATACCACGCCGGCGTCATACCGGATGGTTTCACATATGGTTCATACAAGGTGCGCGATATCAACGGCGACGGGAAATACGCAGCTGCTGACGACCGGACGATCCTCGGATATACCGACCCGTCTTACCGGTTCAGTATCCAGAATGCAGTACGGTATAAAGCATGGGAACTGAAAATATTTGTCAATTCAATCCAGGGAGGAAAGGATTACTATTACGGTCAACCCGAAGACGGGACGATTCCCGATAATATTTACAAAAATAACAGACCTTACTGGGATTACTGGATGCCGGAAAATCCAAATGCACGGTACCGGCAAATCGGTGCGTATGAACCTGCGCTGTTCCAGAATAACGCAGCATACAGGGCTTATGTTCAACGCAGTTTTATCCGGTTACAGAATATAACGCTCTCATACAAAGTGCCATCTGTTTTCCTGAAAAAAATCGGTGTCAACAACTTTAAAGTGTATATGACTGGAAATAATCTGGCTACGCTTACCGATTGGGACGGCTGGGATCCGGAAACAGGAGTTGGGTTGACAAACGATTATCCGCTTTTGAGAAACTATTCAATGGGTATTAATTTTGATTTTTAAATAAGAGAAGATATGAAGACTATTCATAAGATAACAGGGATATTATTCCTGACAAGCCTGTTTTTTATCGCATCCTGCGATGAAAATAAATTTTTGGAAGAAAAGCCATTGGCTATTTACACGGCTGAAAATTCATTGGTAACCCTTACCGATTTCCAGTCAGCAGTCAATGACTTGCACTACGACGCCCGGTATTTGATTTATGAGTCAACGCAGGTTTGCAGATACGCTTTTTGGTATGGGACAGACCTGGCATTTTGTTCGGCCGACCCGGAAAGCTATCTGAATAAATATTCCGCGATGATGATTCCAACGATGGACGCCGTCAGCACGAACTGGAACAATACGTTTGTCATCATCAACCAGGCCAATCTGGTGCTGACGCGGATCAAAGACGCCAACCTGCCGGAAGCCGACAAGAATGTCCTGCGGGGAGAAGCTTTATTCTTCCGTGCATTCGGATACCGGATTCTGGCCAACCTGTATGGCGGCGTACCTCTGATTACGGAAGAAATCACGGAACCACGCCGGGATTTTGTCCGGGCAACCCGCCAGGAAACCTATACGCAGGCCAAAAATGATCTGGTGGAAGCCGTTTCTTTACTGAACAATATCGACGCCGTGAAAGACGGGAAGATTTCCAAGCAACTGGTGCAACACCTGCTGTCCGAAATTTACATTTCGCTGGGTGATTTCGACAATGCCGTCAGCGCAGCTTCGGCTGTGATTGACTATCCGGCGCTGAAACTGATGACAGAACGTTTCGGAACAAAACTGGACCAGCCGGGCGATGTGTATTCCGATTTGTTCAAGACGGGAAATATCAACCGGGGTACGGGAAATACAGAAACACTCTGGGCTTTCCAGTATGATTATCGGAATCCGGGGTCACCGAACAATAATTCGTGGCACTGGACGGTAAATCCCTGGTATCAGAATATTACCATCACGGTAGATGGCGTCACGACGACTGCTTTTAAAGACGTTACGGCGGAAAAGGGTGGCCGTAGCGTTGCCTGGTTCCAACCTACCGAGCATGTTGTAAATGAAATATGGGCGGACGGCGATATACGGAACTCGGAATACAACATTGTCCGGGATGTAATCATTGATAATGATGCCTCCCCCGCGTTCGGCAAATGGTTTGTAAAGGATGGTTATTCCGTGCAGGCAAACCCCGTCAGGCAATGGTTCCCGTTTTTCAAAAAAGCCTCGAGCGACATACCGGAAGATTTATATCAGCGGGATGCAAACGGAAATCCGTTACTGACAGCGCTCGGCGAGCATTTGGTCGTAAATGGTGCAAACAGCGCGTATCGCGATGTGTATGTCTTCCGATTATCGGAAACCTACCTGTTGCGGGCTGAAGCCTATCTGGGAAAGAACAACCAGAGCGCAGCGGCTGCCGACATCAACGTCGTAAGGACGCGGGCAAAAGCCCCGTTGGCAGACGCCTCACAAGTGGATATTGATTATCTTCTGGATGAACGGCTACGGGAATTATGCTATGAAGAGTTGCGCATGTGTACGCTTTGCCGTATGGGTAAATTAGTTGAACGGACACGCAAGTATAATTCCGTATTTTACGGCATGGGTGGAAGGGTATATGAATCATCCGGTACCTCCATGCAGGATTACCATAACCTCTGGCCGATCCCATTTTCGGAAATCGAACGGAATATTGAAGTGAAGATGGAACAAAATCCGGGCTATACGAATTAGAACGCAACCTGCGGACGACCATCCGCAACCCTGGAGGGGTGACATTTCATTGACCGAAAGGATGTCACCCCATTCGGGGTCGTGTGTGAAACGGGGTGAGAAGCGCTTTCTGCGGAACTTGCTGCAATGACAATTTATTTTTTTTTTGAATGATTTATTATGTACTTTTGTGACTATAAAAAAAACGAACCATATGAAATTTAATTATGATCTCTTTCTTGGCGTATTATTGCTGACCGGATGTATGTTGACAACCGGCTGCGCCCGGTCGGACAACGCCATTGACCGGCAAAAAGTAGTATTCCGCCATAATCCGCGGGTAAACGGATTGGATTCCCTGTCGTCCCTCTCGGTCGGCAACGGGGATTTTGCCTGTACGGTGGATATTACAGGTCTCCAGACTTTCCCCGAACAATACGAAAAAGGCGTGCCGTTGGGTACGCAGTCGCAGTGGGGATGGCACAGCTTCCCGAACACGGAAGGATATAAATTGGAGGATGTGTATAAAATGTACGATTTCGGACGGGGAAAGGAAGAACCTTATCCTGTCACTTTCTGGGAAAAAGGGCGAAAACAGGATGCCGTCACTTACCTGAGAACCAATTCGCACCGCCTGCACCTGGGGGTTATCGGTTTTGAGACGGAGGCCGGGCCGGAAGATATTGCTTCCGTGAACCAGACCTTAGACCTCTGGACGGGAATCATTTCGAGCCGATTCATGATAAAGGATAAACCGGTGGAAGTAGAAACGGTTTGCCATCCGGACAGGGACATGGTGGCTGCCGGTATAACGTCGCCGTTATTTGCCGACAAGTCATTGAAAATAAAAATTAAATTTGCTTACGGTACGGGAAATGGCTCTGCCTGCGACTGGGATTCCCCGGAGAAGCATCAAACAGTGATTGTTGATCAGGGAGAAAACTTTGTCCTGTTTGAACGGACGTTGGACACGACCCGATATTATGTAAATGTGACCTGGGAGGGGAAAGCCTCGGTGGAAAAAAAGGAGGAACATTACTATCTTTTATCTCCCCAGTCTTCCGATTTTAGCTTTAGCGCATTATTTACGGAAACCAAAAGTGATGCACCCAACGAAAAATACGACCTCATCACCCAAAAAAGCAAAGCGCACTGGAAAGACTACTGGCAAAACGGCGGCTTTATCGACCTGGGAGAAAACACGGATGTCAGGGCGAATGAATTGGAGAGGCGCATCATTCTGTCGCAATATCTGACGGCGATCCAGTGTACAGGCAAAACGCCGCCGCAGGAAACGGGTCTGACATACAACAGCTGGTACGGCAAGTTCCATCTGGAGATGCACTGGTGGCACGCTGCACACTTTGCCCTCTGGAACCGAACGCCCTTGTTGGAACGCAGTTTTGACTGGTATGCAAAAGTGGCGCCCAAAGCCAAAGCAACGGCCGAAAGGCAAGGATTCGAAGGCATCCGGTGGATGAAAATGACCGATCCGACCGGAGATGAATCGCCGTCGGCCGTCGGTGAATTTATTATCTGGCAGCAGCCGCATTTGATCTATATGACGGAATTGTTTTACCGTCAAAAACAATCGCCCGAAGTAATCGCAAAATATAAAGACCTGGTTTTTGAAACAGCCAAGTGCATGGCCTCTTTTGCCACCTGGGACGAAGCGAACAACCGGTATGTGTTGAAAGGATTGATTAATGCTTCGGAAACCCTCGGTAATCCGGAAAAAAACCTTAATCCGCCGTTTGAACTGGCCTATTGGCATTACGGACTTTCGACAGCTCAAAAATGGAGAGAAAGAGCCGGTTTGGAACGCGATAAGAAATGGGACGACATTATCCGTCATTTATCTTCACTGGCGTCAAAAGACGGGTTATACCTTGTTGCCGAAAGCGAGCCGGAAACCTATTCCGATGGTCGTCTCACACAAAGTCACATGGATGTTTTGGGCGTGTATGGCATATTGCCGGAAAGTCCTCTGTTTGAGAAGAAGAATATGCAGCAAACTTTCGACTGGGTCTGGGACAACTGG